>NC_009380.1:4268625-4573527 GCF_000016425.1 Salinispora tropica CNB-440
GTAGACGTCCACGTAGCGGGCGCGGGTGGCGTCGACGACCTCATCCGGCACCTCCGGCGCCGGGCTCCGCCTGTCCCACCCGCTCCTGGTGGCCCAATCCCGCACATACTGCTTGTCATACGAGAACTGGGCGCGCCCCGGCTGGTACGACTCGGCCGGCCAGAACCGGGACGAGTCCGAGGTCAGCAGTTCGTCGCCGACCGTCAGCGTGCCATCGGCGGCCCATCCCAACTCGATCTTGGTGTCGGCGATCAGGATTCCCCGGTCGGCGGCGAGCTCGGCTCCCCGCCGGTAGACGTCGAGCGTGATCTGGCGCAGCCGCTCGGCGGTCTCCGCGCCAACCTTGTCCACCACCTCACCGAAGGTCATCGGCTGGTCGTGCTCTCCTACCGGCGCCTTCGTGGAGGGAGTGAAGATCGGCTCCGGCAGGGCGGCCGCCTCGACCATTCCGCGCGGCAGTTCGATCCCGGAGACCACTCCGGTGCGCTGGTACTCGGCGAAGCCGCCACCGACCAGATAGCCCCGGGCCACGCACTCCACCGGAACCATCTCCAGTCGCCGACACCGAATCGCCCGGCCGGCGAGCTCAACCGGCACGTCGGTCGCCGAGAGCACGTGGTTCGGCACCAGCTCGGCGAGCTGGTCGAACCACCACAGGGAGAGCGCCGTGAGCAGCTTGCCCTTCTCCGGGATCGGCGTCGGCAGCACGACGTCGTAGACAGAGACGCGGTCCGAGGCGACCAGGATCAGGTCGTCGCCGTCAGCGTAGACATCCCGAACCTTGCCCGAGTGCAGAAGTTCCACGCGAGCTAGTACATCACGTGGCCCAGAATCGGCCCGCGCTGGCAGAGCGCGGCCCCTCGGGACCGGCCGAAACGCGCGTTGGGGCTACGCCGCTGGTCGGCTCAGCGCCGGGGACCGCGTCGGCCACGGCCGAGCCGCAGGACGAGCAACACGATCAGGACGACCACAACCAGGCAACACAAGAACCCGAGGATCCCGAATCCGCCGCGGCGACGCCGGGCGGCCTCGATCGCCAGCTCACCCGGGCCGGTGGCCGCCCATGCCGCCACGGGGACAAAGACCGCCAGCACGACCGTACCGAGGACCGCGCTGAGCCGGCCCCACCACTTCCCGAATGCAGACATGGACCCATCTTGGCTGAGCCGCGCAAGCCGGGCACGGCGAAGGCCCCGGAGGAAACCTCCGGGGCCTTCGAACAAGTAGCGGGGACAGGATTTGAACCTGCGACCTCTGGGTTATGAGCCCAGCGAGCTACCGAGCTGCTCCACCCCGCGTCGGCTTCATTACTGTACCCCATCGGATCCGGCCATGATCCGCACCCCCAGCACCGGGGTGGGGCACAACCACGAGGCCGGCGTCGGCCAGCGCTGCCGGCCCCGCGGGCACCCGGGCAAAACCCCCGGCACCATCCACGACCGGTGTTGTAGCTTCGCACCGATCCACGACCGCCTCTGTGGACCTCCCGAACATCGGAGCCGCTGTGCGAAAGCTCGTGTACGTCATCGCCGCCACCCTCGACGGCTTCATCGCCGCTCCCGACGGGTCGTTCGACTTCTTCCCCCTGGAGCCCGATGTGGCGCCCTACCTGGTGGCCGACTGGCCACAGACACTGCCCACATTCACCCACGCCCAGCTCGGCGTCGCATCCCCACCCACCGGTCGGTTCGACACCGTACTGATGGGCCGGGCCACCTACGAGCCGGGCCTCACGCTCGGATACACCAGCCCCTACGACCACCTGAAGCAGTACGTGTTCAGCCGCTCGCTGACCCCGGCCAGCCACCCGGACGTGGAGATCGTCTCCGGCGACCCGACGGCCTTCGTCCGCCAGCTCCGGGCACGACCTGGCCGCGACATCTGGCTCTGCGGAGGCGGACAGCTCGCCGGTCAGCTCCTCGATGAGATCGACGAACTGGTGCTCAAACTCAACCCGGTCGTCGCCGGCAGCGGCATCCCGCTGGTTGATCGGGGCTTCGCCCCGCACCGCCTCGTACTTACCTCGACGCGACCCTTTGCCAGTGGTGTGGTCGTCCTGCACTACACCCGACAAACTGACAGCCGCGCCTGACAAAGCTCGGGGAGACCGTCCCGCCGGACCAGTACGCCAATACGCGAAAACCCCGGAGGAATCCTCCGGGGTTTTCGCACAAGTAGCGGGGACAGGATTTGAACCTGCGACCTCTGGGTTATGAGCCCAGCGAGCTACCGAGCTGCTCCACCCCGCGTCGGCTCGTAAACGTTAGCGCACCACCCCGGGCCGACGCAAAACGGCCGTCCGACGGGCCCAAACCGACGACGCCCCCGGGATTCCCCGGGGGCGTCGTCGGTCGTACGTGCTGGTGGTCAGCCTCCGGGCGACGGTGAACCCGTGGGTGCCGCGGTCGGCGTAGCAGCCGGGGTCGACGCGGCTGCCTGCTCGAAGGCGGCGGTCGCCTCATCCAACGCCTGCAACGCCCGACCGTAGCGCTCGAAGTCGCCGGACTCCTGGGCGGCCCGGAGCTCCACGATCGCCGCCTGAACCCGCTGGGCCGCCTCAGCCACCTCACCCGTGAGCGGAGGTGGGGTCACGCTCGGAGTCGTCGGAGTCGGGGTTGGGGTTGGGCTCGGCGGCGTCTCGTCGTCGGAGGGCGGAGGCGATGGCGCGCCGGCCTGTTCACCCTGCTCGACGAGCTGTTTGATGCCGTCGGTGAGGTTGTCGGCCAGGACGACGAACGAACCGCCGTCGCCGTAGGAGAGCAGCACCTTCTGCAACAGGGGATAGGCCTGCTGTTGGTTGCTCTTCACATAGACCGGCTCGACGTAGAGCATGCCGTTTCCGAACGGCAGGGAGAGCAGGTTGCCGTACTGGACCTGAGCCTGGTTCGACGAGAGCAGGTTCAGCTGCTGCCGGATCTGGGCGTTGTTGGTCATCTGCTGGTGCACCTGCACCGGACCGGAGATCCGGGTGTCTTCCGGCAGCTCATACACCTCAAGCCGAGGCTTGCCGTCCACGTACGAGCCGGACATCAGCGCCGCGAGGTTCTGCCGTCGGTTCGGGGTCACCGCCGAGGTGAGCTGGAAACGCGGCTCGTCCTGCCCGGGCATCTGGGTGAAGAGGTAGTACGGGGGCTGCTTCTGGCCGCTGTCCGGTGCGTCCGGCACGTTCGGCACCTGCCAGAAGTCCTGCCCGGAGTAGAAGTCACCGGGGTTGGTCACGTGGAACCGGGTGTACACGTTCCGCTGCACCTTGAACAGGTCCGCCGGGTAGCGGAAGTGAGCACTGAGCTCGGTCGGGATCTCCGCCTTCGGCTTGATCAGGTCGCCGCCGAAGGCCTTGTTCCACGCCCGGAGCACCGGGTCACCGTCGTCGAACTCGTAGAGGGTGACGGTGCCGTCGTACGCGTCGACCGTCGCCTTGACCGAGTTACGGATGTAGTTGATGTTCTCCCGGGCCTGCTGGAAGGTGCCCCGGTTGGTGAGCTCGTCGGTGGTCTCGGTCTGGAGGTTGATCCGCTCGGCGTAGGGGTAGGTCGCGGCGGTGGTGTAGCCATCGATGATCCACGTCACCCGGCCATCGATCACCGCCGGATATGGGTCGCCGTCCACGGTGAGGAACGGAGCCACCTTCTCCACCCGCTCCCGCGGGTTACGGACGTAGAGCAACTTCGACTTCTCGTTGACCGCCTCGGAGAGCAGGAAGTTCGACTCCTGTTCCTTGATCGCGTAGAGCAGCCGGCGACCGAACGAGCCGACCTCGACGCCGCCGGAGCCGGTGTAGGTGTAGTAGGACTCCGATCCGTCCTCGCCGACCGGCCGATCGAACTCGGCAGGACTGGCCTCCGGGTTTGCCTTGCCGACGATGGCGTAGTCGCCGGCCTCCATCCGCTCGCCGTAGTAGATCCGCGGCTGGCTGGCCGGTATCTGGTCGGTCTGCGCGGCACACCCCTCCTGCGACCGCTCCCCGAGGAAGCCGGAGACGAAGTACGGCTGACCACCGCAGACCACCCGGTTCGCCGGGGCCGCGACCAAACCATAACCATGGGTGTAGACGGTGTGCCGGTTGATCCAGTTGCTCTGCTGCGTGGTCAGCTCGCCATAGTTGATCTCACGCACCCCGACCACGTAGTCCTGGGTCTCCCCATCGACGGTGTAGCGATCGATGTCGAGCTTGGGGCCGAAGTCGTAGAAGCCGCGGACCTGTTGAAGCTGCGTGTACGTCTCGCTGACCAGCTGCGGATCCAGCAGTCGGGCATTCGGTACCACCGCGGTGTCGGTGGCGAGGCTCGCCGGTGGCTGAAGGTTACTCGCCGCGTACCGCGTGGCGTCGGCCTCGCCCAGACTGAAGGCCGCCCGGGTCGCCTCGATGCTGCGCTCGATGTACCGCGCCTCCTTGTCCCGGGCACTCGGCTTCACCTCGAAGGTCTGCACCGCCCACGGGTAGATGCCGCCGATGGCGACCGCGGAGACCCCGAGCAGGGCCAGCGAGATGCCCGGCCAGACCAGGTTCCGCATCCAGGCGTTGGAGAAGACGAGGACCGCGATCGCCACGACAACCGAGATGTAGGCGAGGATCTCCTTCGCCGGCAGCAACGCGTTGATGTCGGCGTAACCGGCGCCGTAGACGTTGGCGCCGTCGTTGTACTCCAGCAGCATCGTCCGCCGGTCGAGGACGTACGCGACGGCCTTGAGCAGCACGAAGACCGCGACCAACGTGCTCAGGTGAGCCCGCGCCGCAGTGCTCATCCGGTCACCCACGCCCTGAAGCCGGATCCCGCCGAAGACATAGTGCACAGCGAGCGCCCCGAGCAGGGCCAACACCACGGCGGTGAAGGCGGTCCCGAGCAGGTAGCGCCAGAACGGCAGGTCAAAGATGTAGAAGCCGATGTCCACCCCGAACTCCGGGTCCTTGACTCCGAAGTTCCCGCCGTTGCGGAACAGCAGCCACTCGCTCCACCTGCTCTGCGCCGACAGCCCCGCGAAGAGGCCCACCACGACGGAGACCGTCGCGAACCACAGGCCGATCCGGGGGCTGAGCAGCATCCGGTATCGCTCCAGGGTGGCCTGCTCCGGCGACTGCGGTCGCAGCCGGGGCCGCAGTCGATGCGCCAGCCAGAGGTTACCGCCGACGATGACCGCCATGGCCAGACCGACCGTGACGAAGAGCAGCAGCCGGGTGACGAGCACCCCGCTGAAGACCGCGGTGTAGTCGACCTCGCCGAACCAGAGCCAGTCGGTCCATGCCTGCACCCCCCAACCGAGCAGGGTGAAGAGCACGAACACCCCGACCAGGACCCCAATCGTGACGCGTCCGCGTCGGCTCATCCTCGGCATGGGGGCGCTGCTACGCATAACCACTGTTGGCTCCGCACATTCGGTTGATCGGCACCGACCAGGCCACCAGAGTACGGGGTCTTCCCAAACCTGTCGTCCACGGTCACGCCGAGTGCCGGTGGTTGGGTCAGCAGCGGGTCGGTTCGCCCCCCGTTCGCAGCTCCTCGAGGGCGGTCAACGCCTCGTCCAGCGTCGCCACCTTGAGCAGCGGCAAGTCGGGCTGGGGGTTGCGGACCGCCTCGGCGCAGTTCTCGGCCGGGACCAGGAAGGCGGTAGCGCCGGCTTCCTTGGCGCCGACCAGCTTCTGGGGGATACCGCCGATCGGGCCGACCCGGCCCACGTCATCGATCGTGCCGGTGCCCGCGATGATCTGTCCACCGGTCAGATCTTCCGGGGTCAGCTTGTCGATGATGCCAAGGGCGAACATGAGCCCGGCGCTCGGGCCACCGATGTCCGCCAGGTCGATTGTCAGCGTGAACGGGTGCGGTTGCTGCTGCTCGATCCCGATCCCGATCCGGGGCCTGCCGTCCCGCTCCTGGCTCGTGATCCGCGCAGTCCCGGGGGTCCCGTCGCGGGTGTAACCGATCTCCAGGACCGTGCCGGCCGGCTCGGCCTGGATCAACTCGGTCAGCCGGCTGGCCACCGGGACCGGCTGACCGTCGACGGAGGTCACCAGGTCACCGGGACGGAGCAGGCCGGCCGAGGGCCCGTCCCCGGCCACCGTCTTGACCTGCACCGTCACCGGGAAACCGAGCTCACGCAGCGCGACCGTCTCCGCGCTGGACTGAGAGGCCTCGAAGTCCTCCGCATTGCGTTCCTCGACCTCCTCCCGGCTCTCCCCCGGCGGATACACCAGTTCACGCGGCACCACCGCCTCGTCGTCGGAGAACCAACCCTGGATGGCCGCGCGCAGCTTGACCGAGGGCTGCACCCCCACCGTGGTCAACCGCAGTTCCCCCGCCGAGGTGGAGGTCTCCCGACCGTCGACCTGGATGACCTCCTTGCCGTCCTCGGTGCCCAGGGTGTTGACGGTGGGGCCGGGACCCAGCACCACGTACGGGATGGGCGCCGCGAGCACGCCGATGCCGAGCAGGGCAACAACGATGGCACCGAGCAGGACGGTCATGCCGCGACGTCTCATGCGGCAGAGCGTACCGACCGAACGCGCTGGCACCGCGGACCAGCCGAGACTTCACCGTCGACGCGACGCCAGCCGACACGACCTGGGGCGCGGCGCGCGTACCGTAGACCTCGTGCCTGATATTCCGTTCGGTTTCGCGCTCCCCGGTGGCCAGCCACCAGACCCCAACGACCCCGCGCAGATGCAGCAGTTCATGTCCCAGCTGCAGCACCTGCTCGCCGCACCCGGCAGCGGGCCGGTGAACTGGGACCTGGCCCGCCAGGTGGCGGCGAGCCAGCTCAGCGCCGGGGGCGATCCGGCTGTCTCGCCGTACGAGCGCAACGCGGTGGAGGAAGCGCTGCGCCTGGCCGACCTCTGGCTGGAGTCGGGCTCGGCGCTCCCGTCGGGTATCCGCGCCTCGGTGGCGTGGAACCGGAATGAATGGATCTACAAGACCCTCGACGTCTGGCGCAAGTTGTGTGACCCGGTGGCCGGCCGGATGGTCGGTGCCATGGGTGACCTGGTGCCGCCGGAGGCGCGGGCCCAACTCGGCCCGATGCAGTCGATGATGGCCACCCTCGGCGGGGCGCTCTTCGGGGGCCAGCTGGGCCAGGCCCTCGGCTCGCTCGCCGCCGAGGTGCTCTCGGCCGGCGACATCGGGCTGCCACTCGGCCCGGCCGGCACGGCGGCACTCATCCCGGCCAACATCCGGGACTACGGTGCCGGGCTGGAACTGCCCGAGGACGAGGTACGCCTCTACGTGGCCCTGCGCGAGGCCGCTCACCAGCGCCTCTTTGAGCACGTGCCGTGGCTGCGCGGACACGTGCTCAACGCGGTGGAGATGTACGCCGCGGGCATCCGGGTCAACCGCGAGGCGATTGAGGAGGCGATGGGCCGCGTTGACCCGACCGACCCGGAGTCGATGCAGGCGATCGCACTGGAGGGAATCTTCACCCCGGAGGACAATCCCGCCCAGAAGGCGTCGCTGGCCCGGTTGGAGACAGCCCTGGCTCTCATCGAGGGCTGGGTCTGCCACGTCGTCGACAGCGCGGCCGCGGAGCGACTGCCCAACGTCGTCCGACTCGGGGAGGCATTCCGGCGGCGGCGGGCCGCAGGAGGCCCGGCCGAGCAGACCTTCGCCGCCCTGGTTGGCCTGGAGCTTCGGCCGCGGCGGCTGCGTGAGGCGGCGGCGCTCTGGGCGGCCCTCACCGAGCATCGGGGGATCGCCGGGCGGGACGCTCTCTGGGACCACCCCGACCTGTTGCCCGCGGACGAGGACTTCGCCGACCCGGTCGCCTTCGCCCAGTCCCGCCTCGATGCTGACGAGTTGGAAAACTTCGACTTCAGCGCGCCGGGTGGTCCGACGGAGAAGGCCCCCGGCGAGCCCGACGGACAGGATCCACCCACCGCCAGCTGACTCTCCGGCCCCGCCGGGGTCAGCGCAGGATGCCGGCGCCGGCGAGCAGGGTGCGGGTGGCATCCCAGCCGGCCAGGGCGGGGTCGAGTCGGGCCAGGTCGGCCGGGCCGCGCAGCCGATGCCACCCCGCGGTGACGGCGAGATCACCCGGACGCGGCACCGCTGCACGCACCGCAGCGGGCACCACCCGATCCAGGTCCAACGCCGGTAGCCACTCCGGCACGGGCAGCCGGGCCGCCGCACCGAGCAGGCCAGCGTCGGCACCCGTGACCGGGGCCACGGCCATCGGTCGGGTGGTGAGCGGCCGGAGTAGCTTGCCGATGGTCAACCCGGGCAGGTCCGGGGCGTCCCCGGCGACAACGGCCACCTGGTCGTAGCCGCGCCTGGCTTCGACGCGGCCCACGCTGGCCGGCGGGCTCGGCCGGGCGGTCCGCCCGCAGCTGGCGAGGACGGCTTCAACAGTGGGCCGCGGGATCTCATGGACGGTCGTGCCGGGCCAGACCACGGCGTCGGCCAGCCAACGGTCGGCCTCGGTTACTGCAACAGCGGTCTCGACCTCGCTCAGCGTGGCGAGTAGGTCAACCACGTCCTCGGCGAGCGCCGTCCGCCAGTCAGTCGGGTCGATCTCCGGCGGCGTCCAGGTGACCGGTGCGAGCAGGGCAACCACCAACCGTCGTACCACGCACCGACACTACGCCCCACGGGGCCGGAGATCAGGAGGAGGAGACGGCCGCGACGCCCTCCAGGTAGCCACGGGCCCGCTCGGTCTTCGGGTACCGGCCCACCAGCTGCCAGAACCGGGCGTTGTGGCTCGGGACGATAAGGTGGGCCAGCTCATGCAACAGGACATAGTCGATGACCCAATCCGGCATGTCCTGTACCCGATGGGAGATGCGAATCGTCCGATCAGCTGGGGTGCAGGAACCCCAACGACCGGTCTGATTGGTCACCCAGCGGACGCTTGCCGGGATCGCGTCACGCTTATGGTCGGCCAGATAGAGGGCGATCAGTCGCGTGGCACGGGCGAGTAGTTCGTCGTCGGATCGGGCCAACCGGCCTTCCCGGGCGGCGAGCCGGGCAAGCATTCGGTCCACCCACTCGCTCTCCTCAGCTCGGGAGAACTGGTCTGGGATCAGGACGACGACCCGCTCGCCATCGCGGTAGGCGGACACCGTTCGCCGTCGGCGCTGGCTGCGCCGTACCTCGACCACCGGCTTCCGCGGCGCTGCCATCAGCCGGCCGCGCCGCCTCGGATTTCTGCCACGAGGAAAAGTTACTTCGTAGTGACCAGGGGTCCGCAAGGGCCAGCCCGCGACACGCGCCCGAAAAATAAGTGTTGGCGCCAGGAGTCCCGAAATTTTTCTGCGTTAGCGGCTCGGGATATGCCCGAAGACGAGCCCCACGCCAGGTGATCACGTTAGCTCCCGTCACCTGGAGGCACCCTGCGCCGTTTTTCAGGGCATCCGCCCGGCGTGTCCCCGCCAAACTCACTTATCCAAGCTAATTCGCCGTGCACACTCTCGTCGTCAACTTGCTCACAGTGTCGATGAGGAGCTGACAGGGAACCCCCCAGACCTGGGTAGGGTCCGCGGACCAGTGGTCACGCCTGTGACCACGACGGAAGGCCCAGCGCCGGCGCCCTCACGGCCCGCCGCTGGGAACCCCGCCGGATGAGCGTTCGCCGGCGGACGATACGAGGAGGCACCCGTGGCCGACCAGGCCCAGACTTACAACGGTTACTGCGTCAAGTGCAAGGAGAAGCGGGACTTCGAGGGGCGGGTCGAGGTTTCCAAGACCGGGATGAACATGGCCAAGGGCAAGTGTCCGGTGTGCGGCACAACAGTGAACCGCATTCTGGGTAAAGCGAAGGTCTAACGCCTTTCAGGGTGGTGGAAGGGCGACCCTTCCACCACCCAGCCATTGTCGGTTGCCGGACAGACGTGTCCGGCGGTCTGTGGAGAACCAGCCACCGCCTGTGGAAAACCCTGGGCAGGGCTCCACGCGTCCTGTGGACAACTTTCGACGGAAAGCTCGGACACGTTCACTATTCGTGCCCATGAGCCTTACCGCCCTACCCCGGCCAACCCTGCTACCCGGCCTCACCCGCCTCTGGCGGGACCGGCACACGCTGCAACTGGGTGTCGATCCGAGCCGGGCAGTCCTCCTGGAGCTGGCCAACCCCCGTACCGCCCGGCTCCTCGACCTGCTCGACGGCGCCCACAGTGAGCGGCATGTCCTGGAACAGGCCAACCGAATCAAGGTGGGGCCGGACGAGGCCCGCACCCTGATCGAGGCGCTCCGCACCGCCGGCCTGGTCGTACCCGCTCACACACTCCTACCCCGCGACCTGACCGGTCCGCCACGAACCCGCCTCGCCGCCGAGGCCGGAGCACTCGCCCTGGCCAACCAACGAACCGCCGGCACGCCGGCACAGGTGCTGCGCCGCCGTCGGACGGCGCGAGTGCTGATCACCGGCGCCGGTCGCCTCGGAGCCCCCGTCGCCGTCGCCCTGGCCCAGGCCGGGGTCGGGCACGTGCAACCTCACCTGGCCGGCCCGGTCGCGGCGGCGGACCTCGTCGGCACCGGAATCCCCGCCGCCGATATCGGCCAGCCGCTCACCGGCGCAGTCCGGGAGACTCTCGGCCGCACCGCCCCCGGCACCATTACCGGCCCGCTCCGACCCGGCCGGATCGATCTCGTGATTCAGTGCGGTACGGACCGCCCGGCTCCCCTGCTGGCCGTCGCCCACCGCCAACGCCGCCAGGTACACCTGCTGCTCGACCTCCGGGAGGGCGTGCCAGTCGTCGGCCCACTGGTCCGGCCACCGATCGGTCCCTGCCTGAACTGCCTCGACCTACATCGAAGGGACCGCGACCCGAGCTGGCCCACCCTCGCCGCCCAGCTCGCCAGCGGCACACCGGAGTGGGCCTGCGCGACCACAACGCTGCTCGCCGCCGTGGCGTACGCCACCGGCGAAGCCCTGTGCCACCTCGATGGCGGCGTCCCGGCCACCGTCAGCGGTTCCGTTGAGGTCACCGCCGACAGCCAGCTACGTCGCCGGCACTGGGCGCCCCACCCCTCCTGCACCTGCTCCGGTCATGGAACGTGAAGGTCGGTCCACGGCTCCCCGCGGTCCTCACGGCCCGACCGGGTCCGCCCGAGCCCGTCGCTCCCACCCGAAGGCAGGTCCGGCCCGCCCGCACGGCAGCCGCGGGCCCGCCCGGTCGGTCACAATAACCAGGTGACCGAAATCCCGCGCCGGGCCGTCTCCCGGACCGCCAAGCTCGCCGCTCTGCCGCTCGGCTTCGCCGGCCGGACCGTCCTCGGCGTGGGCAAGCGCGTCACTGGGCTCGCCTCTGACGTGGTTTCCGCGGAGATCCAGCAACGTACCGCCGAACAGCTCTTCAGCGTTCTCGGGCAGCTCAAGGGCGGCGCGATGAAGTTCGGCCAGGCGTTGTCGGTCTTCGAGGCGGCGCTTCCCGAGGAGATGGCCGCCCCCTACCGGCAGGCGCTGACCAAACTCCAGGAGGCTGCACCACCGCTGCCCGCCGCCTCCGTACACCGGGTACTCGCCGAGCAGCTCGGCCCGGACTGGCGGGACCGGTTCGTGGAGTTCGACGACACGCCGGTCGCCGCCGCCAGCATCGGGCAGGTGCACCGCGCGCGATGGCGGGAGCCGGGATACGACGCTACCGGCGCGCCGCACACCCGCGACGTGGCGATCAAGATTCAGTATCCAGGTGCGGGTGAGGCCCTGCTCACCGACCTCAAGCAGCTCTCCCGGCTCGGTGGGATGTTCCGAGCGATCCAGCCAGGGCTGGACATCAAGCCACTCCTCACGGAGCTACGTGAACGAATCACCGAGGAGCTCGACTACGAGCTGGAGGCCGAGTCGCAGCGCGCCTTCGCCACGGCGTACGCGGACGACCCGGAGATCTACATCCCGACCGTGGTCGCCGCGTCGCCGCGGGTCCTCGTAACCGATTGGGTCGAGGGGACGCCACTGTCGCAGATCATTCGGGAGGGCTCCGAACAAGAGCGGAACGAGGCAGGCCGGTTGATGGCCACCCTGCACCTCTCCGCGCCGATGCGGGCCGGGCTACTCCACGCCGACCCACACCCGGGTAACTTCCGGCTACTGCCCGACGGTCGGCTTGGGGTGGTCGACTTCGGCGCGGTTGCCCGGCTACCCGAAGGGACGCCCGAGCCGATCGGCCGCATCGCCGGACTGGCCTTGCGGGGCGACGCCGACGAGGTGATGACCGGCCTGCGTGACGAGGGCTTCGTCAGCAACAGCGAGGCGATCGACGGTCCGGCGCTACTGGACTTCCTCCAGCCGATGCTGGAGCCGGTCGCCGCCGAGGAATTCCGGTTCACCCGGGCCTGGCTGCGGGCCGAGGCGACCCGCCTGGCCAGCCCTCGCTCGCCCGCATACCAGCTCAGTCGACACCTCAACCTGCCCCCGTCGTACCTGCTGATCCACCGGGTCACGCTCGGTTCGATCGGGGTGCTCTGCCAGTTGGAGGCGAAGGCGCCGTACCGGGGAATCCTGGAGCGCTGGCTGCCCGGCTTCGCCCCGGCCGCGTGATGCGATGACGGGCGCGTCCGGTGGTAACCGGACGCGCCCGTCGCAGCGGTATCAGCTAACGGCCCGCTCCCACCCGAAGGGGGAGCGGGCCCGCTGCCTAAACGATGCCCGACTCGCGCGCCGACCGCCTGTGGGCGGCCATGGCGACGGTACGGGCGGAGCGATAAGCCTCAGTGCTCGTGGTGGTGCGACCGGCCTGAGGCCGGAGCATTCGAGCCCTCGACAACGCTTCGTTCAGTAATTGCAGTTCAATGTTGCTCGACAGGTGGAGCATCGTCATCAACTTTCTCGCGGCCGGCGCGAACACCGGCGAAGGGGTTGAACGGATCGGGTTGTTGTCAGGCTGCCAGCCGGACCGCGTCACGCCGGGCCAGCCCAGTGGCCTCCAGACGCGCCTCGGCCTCGACCCGGAGCGTGGCGTCTCGGGCGACATCTTCCTTACGTGGACGGCCTCGGGGCCGCTTCCGCGGGACCACCGCGCCACGCTCGAAGATCTCGCCACCCCAGACGCCCCAGGGCTCGGCCCGCTCCACCGCGCCGGCGAGGCACTCGACGCGCAGCGGGCAGTCCCCGCAGAGCGACTTGGCCACCTCAAGCTCGGGGGGCGACTCGGAGAACCACAGGTCGGGGTCGAACTTCCGGCAAGGCAGGTTCGCCTCCAGCTCGACATTCAGGTCGAGTGGGGCCAACGCCAGACTCATTGCCCGGTCACCTCTCTCTCACTTCGATCTCTTGGATCGCACTTCCGACATACTTCGACGGGACAAAAACAAAGGCCGCGGATCCCGGTATGCGGGTTCCGCGGCCTCGAGGTGAGCCGGTGGTCTGTATCAGACCGGTCTACCTCGAGGTGGAACACCGCGGACGTCCGTGCGCCGCTTGGCGCTATCAACGCCCTTGCCCGTGACACCACTGGTCTCCTGGTTTCCGAACGGTGCCAGCGTGAGAGTCAGCTCGGCCTGAACCTCGGCCTGGTGCACCTGCGGAACCGACGGTCGCGCAGTGATGAGGGCCACCTGGACGGCCGGCAGGGAAGCGGTGGCAGCAGGCAGCACCATCGGACGCGCGTTGCGGTAGATCTCCATTGGGGCCACCTCCCTGACTCTTCTCGTGCCGACCGAATCACGCCCGTGAGCAGCTCGAATGCCGCCGCTCACGAGGTATGTCCCGAGGCTATGCCGCACCCGGGGGCGAGGGCAAACGAATTTAGGGCAAGATTTTGAAAGTTCTCTCCGGGCAGACCTCGTCCACCGTCGCGCCAGCTACCAGGGCCAGCACCGCCTCCCCGTAGAGCCCCAGCTTCCGGGAACCGATTCCCGCGATCGCGGTGAGGTCGCGGGGCTGCTGCGGGCGCCGCTCCGCCAACGCGACCAATGTCGCGTCGGTGAACACCACGTAGTCTGGTACCCGCTGGCCGCCGGCCACCCGACGCCGCCACTCGCCCAGCCGCCCGTGCAGCTCCTTGTCCATGTCGGATGGACAGGCGGTGCAGCGGCCCAGCTTACGCTCCGCGCCGGCGAGAAGAGTTGTACCGCAGACCCGGCAGGAGACGATCTGGGTACGCCGACGCTCGGTCCGCCGTACCCCGCTCGCGCCAGCCCGCACACTGGTGCCGGAGGAGTCCAGCCGGGGCAGGAAGCGACAGGGCCGCCGAGGACGCCCTCCCGGTGAGCGAGCTGAGGCGTACGACAACCAGAGCCACTCCCGAGCCCGGGTGATGCCCACGTAGAGCAACCGGCGCTCCTCCTCCACCTGCTCCGGTGTCTTCGCGTAGGTGGTGGGCAGGGTGCCCTCGGCGAGGCCGACCAGGAAGACGGCATCCCACTCCAGACCCTTCGCCGAATGCAGCGAGGCGAGTGTCACGCCCTCGACCGTCGGCACGTGCTGCGCGGCGGCGCGCCGGGCCAGCTCGTCGGTGAAGTCGGCCAGCGTGGCCGGCCGCTCGACCGCGGCGGCCGGCCCGATCGGCAGCACCGGGGCGTTGGCGGCGTACTCCTCGGCGAGCTGGACCAGGGCGGCGAGGGCCGCCCACCGTTCCCGGGCAGCCCCACCGGCTGGCGGTGTATCCGGTGCCCAGCCCACCGCGGCCAACGCCTCGACCACGGCCGCCGGCAGCGGGGTTCCACCGGGAAGGGAACGGGTGGCGGCGCGCAGCGCAACCATCGCCTGCCGTACCTCGACGCGCTCGAAGAACCGCTCCGCGCCCTGCACCTGGTACGGCACCTCGGCCTCGGTCAGCGCCTCCTCGTACGCCTCGGACTGCGCGTTGGTCCGAAACAGCACGGCGATCTCCCGGGCCGGTGTGCCGGCGTCCACCAGGGCACGGCAGCGGGCGGCGACGGCGGCGGCCTCGGCCGGCTCGTCGGTGAAGATCCGTAACTCGGGCTCGGGGCCCGGCGGGCGCTGGCCGACCAGCTCCAGCCGAAGCCGCGCCTCGGCGCCCCGGGCCGGTGCGATGACCGAGTTGGCCAGCCCGACCACCTGAGGGGTGGAGCGATAGTCGCGCACCAGACGGACCACCGTCGCACCACGGTACCGACGGGGGAAGTCGACCAGGTAGGACGAGGTCGCACCGGTGAACGAGTAGATCGTCTGGCTTGCGTCACCCACCACCGTCAGGTCGTCTCCGCCACCGAGCCACGCCTCCAGCAGCCGCTGCTGGAGCGGGTTGACGTCCTGGTACTCGTCGACGACGAAGTGCCGGTACTGGGCGCGTACCTGGTCGGCCACGTCCGGGTGGTCTTCGATTCCCCAGATCGCGGCACGCAGCATGTCCTCGAAATCGATCACCCCACCGGCGCGTTTTGCCTTCTCGTACGCGGCGAAGACATCGGCCACCCTCGCCGGCTCGTACGGGGTGTCCCGCAGCGCCCGGGCAGCCGCGACCACGTACTCCCCGGGCTCGACCAGGGACGACTTCGCCCACTCGATCTCGCCCGCGAGGTCCCGGACACCGGCCCGGTCGGAGCGGATCCCGACCTTCGCCGCGGCGAGGGTGACCAGCCGGACCTTGCTGTCCAGCAGTTCGGGCATCGCCCGACCGGCGAGCAGCCGGGGCGCGAAGTACCGCACCTGACGCAGCGCCGCCGCGTGGAAGGTGCGCGCCTGTACACCCGGTACCCCGAGCGCGGTGAGCCGGCTGCGCAGCTCGGCGGCGGCCCGCGCGGTGAAGGTGACCGCGAGCAGGTGCCGGGCCAGGATCTCCCCGGTCAACGTCCGATGGGCGATCCGGGAGGTGACCGCCCTGGTCTTCCCGGTGCCGGCACCGGCCAGGACGCAGACCGGGCCGGCCGGAGCGGTCACCGCCGCCCGCTGCTCTGGGTCGAGGCCGGCGAGCACCCGGTCGGACGCTGAGTGGGACACCACAGCGAGGAATTGTTCCAGCCGCCGCCAACGTTGGTGCGGTTAGCCTGGCTTGAATCACGACCAGCCCCTTGGAGGCCTGACGATGTTGACGATGTACTCCACGCCTTGGTGTGGCTACTGCCACCGGCTTAAGTCACAGCTGGACCGGGAGGGCATCGGGTACGAGGTGGTCGACATCGAGCAGGAGCCGGAGGCCGCCGCGTTCGTGATGAGCGTCAACGGCGGCAACCAGACCGTGCCGACGCTGCGCTTCGCTGACGGCAGCGCGCTGACCAACCCCACTATTCGGCAGGTCAAGGAGCACCTGTCGGAGATCTCCGCCTAACCGGTACGTGCCCGGTGAGCGGCGCCGGCTGGGCCGGAGGGCTCAGCCGGCGACCGCCCCAGAGGTAGCCGCTGGCGAGGAGGGTGACCAGGCCCACCACCACGAAGAGCTGCCGATAGTCGAAGACGCCGACGAGTAGTGCACCGCCCCCGATCGAGACGGCCCGTGGGCCGTTGACCATCGCATCGGTACCGGCGGCGACCCGTCCGATCAGCGGCTCCGGCGTACGTCGCTGGATCAGCGTGTGCAGGCCGACCATGGTGAACGGCAGGGAGACCCCAGCCAGTAGGACGGCAGCGCAGCCCAGCCAGAGGTTGGGGTGGGAGAGCGTCAACGCGGCCGACCCGAAGAGCGCCACCCCCACGGCGAGCGCGCCGACCTCTCCCACCCGCCGGATCATGCCGGGGGAGACCAGTCCACCCGCGAGGCCACCGATCCCCTGCACGGTCACGAGCACCCCCACGAACGCCGCGTCGCGGCGGAGCCCGTGGTCAACATAGGCGAAGATCAACGACTCGCTGAAGCCCATCACCAGCGAACCGAGACCGTAACCGAGCAGTGCCCGGCGCAGCGCCGGCTCACCGGCCAGGTACCGCAGGCCAGCACCGAGCTCGGTCGACCAACGCGCCGTGCAGGTGCAGCCCGGGTGGCAGCAGCAGCTCCGTCCCGGCCACGACCGGGGCGACTCGGCTACTCGGAGCAGGCCCACCAGCACCGCTGCGGCCAAAAAGCCAACCATCGCCACGCCGACCAACAGTCCGCCGCCGGCGGCGGTATAGAGGGCGGCCCCCGCCAGCGGGCCGATCAACCGCAGCCCCTGTCGCACCGTCTGTAGCACGCCGTTCGCGTCGGCCAACAACTCCGTCGGCACCAGGTGCCGCAGGAGGCCACTGAGCACCGCGCTGAGGGTGATGTATGACAGGCCGTAGAAGATCGCGACCAGGTAGATGAGCCAGAGGTCGGTACGGTCGCCGACGGCGAACAACGGAGTGAGTAGCGCGGCCGTGACCAGGTTGGCGGCCACGAACAGGGGCCGGCGGGGATACCGGTCGACGATCCAGCCGACCAACGGTGCCAGCGTCATCGGGGCGATGATCGCGAAGATGGTGGCCCCGGCCAGTCCACTCGACCCGGTCAGCTCCTTGACCCAGATGGCGAGCGCGAGCAGCAGGATCGACTCGGCGGTCATGCTGGCCACGAGGCCACCGAAGAGCAGCCGGAAGTCCGGGCGGCGCAGGACGGTACGCATCGACCCTCCGTCGGAAGTGGTACACGGTATGCCGCCTTTGGTGGAGACACGCCCCCGCCAGAACCTCCGGCGCCGGCCGCGTCGTTCCATACTGAGGGTTAGGGGCGAATTCAGAGAGTTACCGTCGCATCTACGACGGTCTACGGAAAAGAGGACACGTGCCTCCAGTCGCACCCAGCCCCATCCTGCGGCGCCGCAGGTTGGGCACCGAACTGCGTCGACTGCGCGAGACCACCGGCCTGACCGGGGACCAGGTGGTCGAACGGGTCGGCTGGGCCTCCGCTTCCAAACTGTCTCGCCTGGAGAATGGCCGCAGCCGGCCGGACCCGCAGGATGTCCGCGCACTGCTCGATCTCTACCGAGTGGACGTGACGCTGCGGGACGAGCTGCTGACCATCACCGGCGAGGCCGGCGACATCCGTGGCTGGCTTCGAAACTACCCGGTCATGACGCCGCAGCAGCGCGGCTTCGCCGAGTTGGAGGCGGGCTGTGTGGAGATCTCGGAGTATCACCCGCTCCTCGTGCCGGGGCTGCTCCAGACGCCCGGTTACGCCCGCATCCGAATCGCCTCCGCCCGTGATGTCGAAGAAGCGGCTGGCGAGCCGGATGTCACCGAGGACATCGAGACCGAGGTGGGCGCCCGGCTGGCCCGTCAGTCGCTGCTCACCCGGGGACCGGACGCACCCCGATACACGGCCGTACTCGAGGAGACCGCACTCGGGGGGCGGGCCGGGCCGGCCGACGTGCTACGGGAGCAGCTCACGCAGCTCTACGAGTTGGCCATGCTGCCCAACGTCACGCTGCATGTCCTCACTCGGGACACCCAGGCGAGCGGTTGGTACCTGCCACCGACGGCCTTCTCCCTCTACCGGTTCACCGACCCGCAGGATCCCGAGACCCTGGCGATCGAAAGCGGGTTCTTGAACACCATGTCGACTGAGGCAAAAATCCTAAATCGCTATAAAGTGGTCTTTGAGTGGTTATGCACGGCAGCACTCCCCGCATCGGACACCCTCTCCTGGCTGAATCAGGCCAGGGGACGGCCACTCGATGCAGCACCCTCGTCGACAGCGGCGTTCGGGGCGGCAGCACCGCCGGCCCAGCGTCGCCGGCGCCCCGGGCGACTGACGGAACGCTGACCCACCGGCACCCATCGTCGGTCCGTGCGGGCACTACTCGTCCATCGGCCGGTTCACACAGGAGTGCAACCATGAACGAAATCCACGACACGCCGACCGTCCTCCCCGACCTGGCGCGGGCAGCGTGGCGAAAGAGCACCCGCAGCCAGACCTCAAACTGCGTTGAGGTGGCACCGCTGCCAGCCACGGTGGCCCTCCGGGACAGCAAGGATCGGGGCGGTCCGGTGCTGCTGTTCGACCGGGGCGAGTGGCGGAACTTCCTGGCCGCGGCCAAGGAAGGCCGGCTCGACCGAATCTGATTCGCAGCTCCGTCGGGGCCGCCGGTGAGTAAGTACACCGGTGGCCCCGCATCGTCTCCGAACTCCGCGGCGACGGTCAGTTCGCGCACCCTCGCCCGATCGGCCAGTCTGCCGGCCGATCACGGCATTTCGGTTGCCAGGCCTGCTAAGCGGCGTAGCATGACCCGCAGTGACGTGGAACTTCCACTCCGTTCCCGATCGTCGCGGCACCCATCCGGAGACCGACATGCGGTTCCTGATCGTTCGCACCGATGTCCGCGCGGCGGCTGACGTGGACCTCACCGCCGCCTGGGCCGACGGGGGCCGGCTGCGCGACGAGACCGTCGCGCCCGAGCCACGCCGGCAGGTCGTCCACGCCGACGACCGCGAAGCCGCACTCGTACTCGCCCGTGCCCTCGCCGCCGTCGGCGCGGTCCGTGCCGGTCGGCAACGGGTCAAGGTGCTCCCGCTCGACGAACCCCCGTCCGTCTGGCCAAGCTGGCCGGACGACCAAGGCGGCTGAGCGGCTACCCGTCCGTCGGAACCGGCCCGGCTCACCGCCGCGCTTCTCGCCCCAGCCGGTCTCGACGGTACGGTCCCCGGCCCGTGACCGTCGCGGCAACGGCGGTCGCGGGCCGGGACCATGTTCCGGGTCGACACCGCCCTCTGGCGCCGCCCGCCCCGCACTCAACAGTGGCCGTCGAGCCAGTGGCGCAGCAGGAAGGACGCGATCGAAGACGACCGCGGCAGGACCAGCCGAGCGCCCTGAACGTCGACGCTCTGCCCGGCCAGCGCCGCGCCGATCTCGGCCCGGGTGAACCAGCGGGCTACCGCGATCTCCGCTGGGTCGACCCGCACCGGACGCCGCGGATCGGCCACGGCCTGGAAACCCAGCATCAACGATCCGGGGAACGGCCAGGCCTGGCTACCCACGTAGGTGATGTCCGTGACCGGTACGTCGACCTCCTCGCGCACCTCACGCAGCACCGCCGCCTCGGCCGACTCCCCGGGCTCCACGTAGCCCGCGAGGCAGGAGAAGCGCAGCTCACCCGGCACCCGCGGCCACGCGGCGTTGTTACCCAACAGACAGCGCCCGTCCCGACCGGACCCGCCATCGTGTACCAGGACGATCATCGCCGGATCGGTCCGCGGCCACATCCGCTCCCCCGCCGGGGCGAGCCGGGACCAACCGGCCTCATCCATCGTGGTGGCCTGCCCGGTCCGCGGGGAGTACCGGTGCCCGCGGTGCCAGTTGTGCAGGGCCAGACCGGTGGTGAGCAGGCCCGCGTCTCGATCGGTGAGCAGGTGGCCGACCTCCAGAAGGTGTGCCGCACGGGTGCCGGGGAGCACCGGCAGGGGCGCCTCCACCGTAAACACTGGTACGCCATCGGGCTCGACGCCGAGGAACATCGCCCGCGCGGCCGTCTCCTCCGGCACCTCCCCCGGGCCGACCAGCACCAACACCGGCGGCTCCGGTTCGGCTGACACCAACGCCCGCCCCCCGTTGTCACTGTCCAACACGAGCACCCGACACCGCCCCCAGGCCTGGCCCAGCCAGTCGGGATCGGTACGCCGGTGCGCGACCCGGTCCAGGGTGGAGCGGGCCAGCGACGGGGCCGGTCTGCCGGCCGTCACGGCCCCGCCGGTTCGGTCACAACCTCGGTGAGAGTCGCCAACTGCCCGGCAACCCGCTGCGCGTCCCCCAGCACAACGGTGACCGCCCGGGCCGGCGCGAGGTACTGGGCCGCCGCGTCGGCGACATCAGCCACCGTCGCCTTCGCCAGCCGAGCCGCGTGCTCGGCCAAAAAGTCCAGACGCAGGCCGCTACCCGCGTACGCACTGGTCAGCGCCGCCAGCCCGGCCTGGGTGGAGATGCCGAGTTGGAGCGTCCCGAGAGCGTACTGGCGGGCCTGCTCCAGCTCCTCCTCCCCCGGTGCGACGCAGGCCAGTCGACCCAACTCGTACTGGGTCTCCAGCAGTGCCGCCCCGGTCACGTCGGTGGCCACCTCGGCGGCGGCGAGCAGGACCGACCCGGCGGCCGAGTGCTCGACCAACGAGTGCGGTCCGTACGTGTAGCCCTTCTCCTCGCGAATGTTCTCCACCCAGCGAGACGAGAAGTAGCCACCAAAGATCAGGTTCGCGAGTTGCAGGGCGGCGTGGTCGGGGTCGGTGCGCGGCACCGCCGGCAGCGCCATCCGCAGCGACGACTGCACTGATCCGGGGCGGTCAACGAGGAGCAGCGGCCCCGGCTCCAACGGTGGCGTGGCCGGTAGCTCGGCGACGTGCCCGGTACCGTTCCACCCGCCGAGCGCCTGCTCGGCCGCGTCCAACGCCCGCTCCGGCTGGATGTCCCCGACCAGCACCAGGACGGCACCCGTCGGATGCACCCGCTGGTCATGCAGCTTCCGCAGCACGGTCGGCCGCACCGCGCGGACCTGATCCGGGGTCGGTGTCTGCACCGCATACGGGTGCCGGCCGTAGATCCGCCTGAGCAGGGCGGTGCGGGCCAGATGGCCGGGCTGGCACTGGGCCAGCTGGATCCGATCGACCAGCCGGTCCCGCTCGGTGGCGACCTCGTCGGCCGGATAGGCCGCTGTGGCAAGCACCTCGGCCAGAATCTCCAACATCCGGTCCAGGCCGGTCACCAGGCCCGCGCCGGAGAGCATCAGCCGGTCTGGGTCGACCCCGGCGGAAAGCCCACCGCCGACCTTCTGCAACTCCGCAGCGATCTGCACCCCGGTCAGTGTGGTCGTACCGGAGAGCAGGGTCTGTGCGAGCATCGCAGCCCGGGCCGGATGCACCCGCCCGAACGGCATCCCGAGCCGCAGCTCGACCAGGGGCACCGCCGGCCGACGGACCGCGATCACGGTGAGACCGTTGCTGAGCGTCCGCTCGGCCTGCTTCGGCAGCCTTAGTTTCCGGGTCGGACCGAGCGGCGGCAGGGCGCGCGACACGGTCGTCATCGGGCCGCTCACTGCTCCACCCCCGCCAGCACCTCGATGGTGGCCCGGCGCTGCGGGCGCAGGGTGGCGGCGGCGGCACGGACCGACTCCTCGGTGACCTCGCCGACCAGCCGGGGCAACTCGTTGAGCAGGCCGGGCTCGCCGCGTTGCTGCTCCAGGACGGCCATCCGCAGGGCCCGGCCGAGCACCGCGTCCGTGTCGCGCAACAGGTGCGTGGCCATCCGGGCCTGGATGCGGGCCAACTCACCGTCGGCCAGCCCGTCGGTGGCCAGCCGGTCCAGCTCCTCATCCACCGTCCGCAGCACCTTGTCCACATCGCCGTCGGGTGGCAGGTGCGCCTGGAGCAGTAGGGCCGTCGGATCGCGGACATCGAACGGGTCTCCCATGAAACCCAGGTAGCCACCGACGCTGGTGACCGACCTGTCCCGCTGGACCAGCCGTTCGACCAGCCGGGCGGCGTCCCCGTCGGTGAGCACCTCGGCGAGCACCGTGTACGGGAGGTAGCCGGCGAAGTCGCTGATCGGGTCCGGCACGCGCCACGCCGAGGCGACCGCCGGCAGTGGGGCCAGCCGATCGGTGTACGACACCCGCCGCTCGGCAGAGAGATCCGGCTCGACGAAGCTTGGCCGGACGGGGGCCGGACGGGCTGGCACATCGTCGAAGTGCCGCTCGACCAGCTCGACCGCCTCGGCTACGTCGATGTCGCCGCTGACCGCCAGTACCGCGTTACCGCTGGCGTAGTAGTGCTGAAAGAAGTCGGCGGCGTCGGCCACCGTCGCCGACTCGAGGTCGGTGAAGGACCCGTAGCCGTCGTGCGCGTTGGGGAAGGTGTCGAAGAGCACCGGTGGCAGGGTGAGCCAGGGAAACCCGCCGTACGGCCGGTTAAGCACGTTGACCCGAATCTCCTCCTTGACCACGTCGACCTGGTTGCGCAGGTTCTCCTCGGTCAACCGGGGGCCGCGCATCCGGTCCGCCTCAAGGAAGAGCGCCCGTTCGAGGGCGTTGCCCGGCAACGTCTCGTAGTAGTCGGTGTAGTCCAGGTGGGTGGAGCCGTTGAAGGTGCCACCCGCCCCCTGTACGTGCCGGAAGTGAGCCAGCTTCTCCAGGTTCTCCGAACCCTGGAACATCAGGTGTTCGAAGAGGTGCGCGAAGCCGGTGCGCCCCTCGGGCTCGGAGCGGATGCCGACGTCGTAGACGACTGCCACCCCGATCACTGGGGCGCTGCGGTCGGGGGTGAGCACCACCCGCAGGCCGTTGTCGAGGGTGAGTCGCTCGACGGGGTACCTCGTCGCTGGAATCGTCGCTCTGCGGGTGGTCGACACGCGTTCGACCCTAACCCGTCCGCGCTGACGCACCGATAGCCTCCCGCTGGACTCAGTCCTCGGTCGCTGTCGGTTCCGGACTGCGCAGCTCCACCGGGGCCGCCGGCGCGGCCTTGTCCGGCACGGCGTGCCACGGGGTGAAGACGACGATCAGGGCGAGCACTACCCCGACCACAGCGACCGCCGCCACCAACAGCAGTTCCCGTACCGCGTTCAGGCTGCTTTGCCCCGTCATTCATACCCCTCCCACACCGAGCGGACGGCCGGTGTCGTGCCCTTGGACCAGCCTCACCGGACCTGCCGCCGGATACAGTCACCATTCGGACCCACCCAACGCAAATTACTGACTCAGCCAGCGGTGGCCTCCACAGCCCCACGTTCCGGGACCGAGGCGATCAGCGCGGTGAGACCCGCCGCGTCAAGCAGGTCCACCGGTCGCACCGTCATCCCGTCCCGGACGTAGTGGAACGCCGCGCCCACCTGCGCAACCGAGACTCCCGCCAGCTCCGCCCAGGCCAGCCGATAGACGGCGAGCTGCACCGCTGCCGCGGCGGCGGCCGCTCCGGTGGGCTGCCGGCCGGTCTTCCAGTCCACCACATCGAACCGGCCGCCGGGCCGGCCAAAAACCGCGTCCATCCGGCCCCGGACGACCACTCCGGCGATCACCGTCGCGAACGGCACCTCGACCTCGGCCGGCGTCCGATCCGCCCACTCGCTGGCCAGGAAGCGCTCCTGGAGTTCGGCAAGCGCCTCATCCGGCGCGGCGTCCGCGTCCGCGGCACCGGGCAACTCGTCCACGTCGAGCAGTCGGCCAGCCCCGAACCGCTGCTCCAGCCAGGTATGGAAGGCGGTACCCCGACGAGCGTACGGGTTCGGCTCGGTGGGCAGGGGCCGGCGCAGTGACCGCGCCAGGGCCGCCGGGTCCCGTCGCAGCGTCACCAGTTGGGTGACCGAGAGCGCAGCGGGCAGCGCGACCTCGATCGGGCCAGCCTGCCGGGTCAGCTCGGCCCGCTCGGCGAGCAGCAGGTCGGCCTCCCGGCGCCAACGCACCACCTCCGGGTCGTCGCCACCCGGGTCGTCCGCAACCGAATCGCTCGCACCCGGCACCGGGGGGCCGGCCGCAGTCACGCCGCCGGACGCTGGACGGGTCGGCACCCCATCCGTCAGATAGCGTCGAACCAACGTGGCCGCCTCGGCGAGCACCGGCCGTCGGGCGCCCAACGGGTCAGCCGGCCACTCCGCCCGAAGCACCACCTCGGTCGTGGGGTTCACCGCGTCCGGGGCGGGCTCCGCCGCCCACTCGTCGACCACCTGCCCAGCGCCGCCGTTCAGGCAGGCCTGATGCACGTCACGGAGCAGCGCGGAGGGACCGCGCGGGCGTTTGGTGCCCTCCCCCCACCAATGCCCGGAGCAGAGCAGCAGCCGGCGGGGACGAGTCACCGCGACATATGCCAACCGCCGCTCCTCCCGCTCGTCGTGCGCCCGCCATGCAGCGGTGAAGTCCGCCAGGGCCTGCGCCACCCCGCGCTGCTCCTCCGCCTCTGCCAGCGCCAACACCGGCAACCCGTCGGCGTCGCCGCGCAGCGGGAACGGCAGCACCCCCAGCCCGCCCAACCAGTGATCGGAGTTGCGCACCGGCCCCGGCCACACCCCGCGACTGAGCCCGGCCACCGCCACGACGTCCCACTCCAGGCCCTTGGCCGCGTGCGCGGTGAGGACCTGCACCGCCCCCTCGACCACCTCTACCTCACCGGGGGCGAGCCCGCGCTCCTCGTCCTCCGCCGCCGCCAGATAGGCGAGGAAGGCCGAGAGTGTGGCACCTGGCGTCTCCCCACTGAACCGGGCCGCGACGTCACCGAGCGCATCCAGGTGGCCCCGGGCCAGTCCGGCGTCGCCAGCCCCGTCCCGGCCGGCACGCACCGCCACCTCCACGTCCAGGCCGATCGTCCGCTCGACGTCGGCGATGAGGTCTGGCAGCGACTGGTCCAGCCGGTAGCGCAGCAGGCCCAGCTCCTGGGCGGCGGCACGCAGCCGGGCATAGCCCTCCGCCGAGTACGCCGGCGCCGGCCCCAGATCGGCCAGGGCCTCCACCAGGGTCGCCTCGTCCAGCACATCCGGCACGATCTCCGGCTCGTCATCCGCCGCGAGTTGCCGGCGCGCGGCGGCGATGGCCCGGGCCCGACGGTGTAGGGCCACCAGGTCCCGCGGCCCGATCCGCCACCGGGCACCGGTCAGCAGCCGAAGCAGCGCCGCTCCGTCGGTCGGGTCGGCCAACACCCGCAGCGTGCAGACCACATCCCGCACCTCCGGCGTGTCCAGCAGGCCGCCCAGCCCCACCACGTCGACCGGCAGGCCCCGGGCCCGCAGCGCGGACTCGATCGCCGGAATCTGGCTGCGCAGTCGTACCAGCACCGCGGTGGTGGGGCGCGCCACGACCGGGAGGTGTTCGGGCATCACGCCGGGCGTCCCCGCCGCCCCCTGCCAGGCGCGCAGCAGGCTGTCGGCGATCCAGTCCGCCTCGTCCGCGTAGGTGCTCAACAACGCACAGTGGACGGTGCCGGCTGCGAACCCGCGGGGGGTGCGGTGCGGGATCGGCTCCTTGACGCTGAGCGCGGCACGCAGCTCCGGCACCCGGGCACCGGCGGCACGGAGTGGGGTGGCGAGGGCGTTCGCCACCCCGAGGATCTCCGGTCGGTTACGCCAGCTGGTGGTCAGCGTGCGGACCTGGGCCGGAGCACCATCGGTCTGGGCGAACTCGGTGCGGAACCGGTCGAGGGTGCCCGCGCTCGCGCCCCGCCAACCGTAGATCGACTGGCAGGGGTCACCGACCGCGGTCACCGGGTGCCCGCCACCGAAGAGCGCGTTCAGCAGCACCACCTGGGCGTGGCTGGTGTCCTGGTATTCGTCGAGCAGTACCACCCGGTAACGATCCCGCTCGATCTCACCGACCACCGGGTGATCCCGGGCGACCCGGGCCGCCCGGGCGAGCTGGTCGGCGAAGTCCATCGCCTCGAAATCCTCCTTGCGCCGGGCATATGCCCGGACCAGCGGCAGCAGCTTCAACCGGACCTGCGCGAGCGTGAGAGCCCGACGCACGTCGGCGTAGACGCGGCCGGGGCGGGACTGCACGTCGGCGAAGAACCGCCCGGTCCAGGCCGACAGGTGATCCGGCTCAACCAGGTGCTCGTCCAACTCGCCGGCGAGGGCCAGCACCGCGTCGGTGACCGTGCTCGGCATCCGGTCCACCTCGGACATGTCGCCGTCGTAGGTGCGCACGATCAGGTCGACGAGCTGCCAGCGGGACGCCTCGGTGAGCAGCCGGGTGGCCGGCTCGTAGCCGGCGCGCAGCCCATGTTCGGTCACCACCCGCCCGGCATACGAGTGGTAGGTGGCGACCGTCGGCTCGCCGGACAACGGATCGTCGAGCGGGTGACGCCCGTTGCGCCCGAGCCGGCGAACGAGCTGACCGAGTCGGGTCCGGACACGGTGCGCCAGCTCCCCGGCGGCCTTGCGGGTGAACGTCAGACCGAGCACCTGCTCCGGTTGGACGTACGAGTTGGCCACCAACCAAACCACCCGGGCGGCCATCGTCTCGGTCTTGCCGGAACCGGCGCCCGCGACGACAAGTAACGGCTCCACCGGGGCGGCGATGATCGCGGCCTGTTCCCGGGTGGGTGCCGGCAGTCTCAGCAGCTTCGCCAACTCGACCGGGGTGTACCGGGGCCCGGAATCGGCCGTACGGGGTGTCGGGGTCGCCGCGCTGAACAGGGTCGGCTGGTTCACGGGCCCTCCGGTGGGCGAGTGCTCGGCGGCTCGACGACCTGACGCCCCTGCCCGGACACCGGGCAGCTGGTGCGCACCGGACAGACCCGACACTTCGAGTTGGCGACCGCGGCAAAGGTGGTGGCGGCCATCGTCTCGGCGGTCCGCCGGACCAGGGCGGTCGCCCAGCCGGCCGCCGGCCCCTCGCCGGCCGGCGGCTGGGCCTGTTCCCGGGCTTCCTTGGCGCCGGTGCCGAGCTGCACCAGGGATGCTCCCCCGGACTCCGTCCCGAACTCAGCGAACGCGCCCGCCTCGACCGCCGCCTGGTACGCGCCCAGCTGGGGATGCTCGGTGAGGTCTGCCGCGGTCACCGCAGTCGACTTGCCGGTCTTGAGGTCAACCACCACGAGCCGGCCGTCCGAGTCGACCTCCAGCCGGTCCACCCGGCCGACCAGGTCAACCGGGTGGCGTGAGTCGTCCAGTCGGACGGCGAACTCGTGCTCGATGGCGAGCAGCCGACGCGGGTTGGTGGCCAGCCAACGCAGCAGCTTGTCCACCATCGCCTCGGCGCGGGCCTGCTCCGGGCCGACCATCCAGCGGGCCGCCAACTCGATCGCGTCGAACCGGGCCGCCACGTAGTCGAGCAACGCCCGCCGGTCCGAGCTGGCGTTCTCGGCCAGCATCGCGGCGGCGTGCACCAGGTTTCCCACCCCCTGCGCCGCGCTGGCCGGCGCGCCGCCGCCGTGGCGTTCGAGCAGCCAGCGCAGGCTGCACCGCAGAGCGCTCTCCATCCCGGACGGAGTGACCCGCACCGGCTCGCCGTCGGCGACCAGCGGCCGTTCGTCGGAGAGCGGACGCAGCCCCCACCAGTCATCCGGGTGCGCCCCGGCGACCCCCTCGGCGGCGAGCCGGGCCAGCTCCGCCGCGGCCGCCCGCCGCCGGAGCACCGGCGCGCTCGGGTCGGTCACCGCGGTACGCAGCTCCGCCACCAGCGACGCCAGCGTGAGCGCCCGGGGCGGCCGGCTGAGCGGCAACGCGCCCGTCCGGGCGTCGTCCGATCCCGCGTCCTCGCCCGGTCCCGCGTCTCCGTCCGATCCCGCGCCCTCGCCCGGTCTCGCGTCTCCGTCCGGTCCTCCGCCCCCGCCCGGCGGGGGGTCGGCCACGCCGAGTTCGTGCAGGAATCGGCTCGGCTGCTCGTCGTGGTCGTCGCCGCCGACGGCGGCGCTGGCGACGGCGCTGACCATCAGCCGGCGTCGCGCCCGGGTCACCGCGACGTGGAAGAGCCGTCGTTCCTCGTCCAGCAGGGCCGAGGTCTGGCCAACGACGGAGACCCGCCGTCCCTCGCCGGCCGAGCGGCCGGCGAGCACGTCCACAAGGCGCTCCGACCCGAGTAGACTGCCACGCAGCCGCAGGTCAGGCCAGACGCCCTCCTGCACTCCGGCGACGGCGACCAGGTCCCACTCCAGCCCCTTCGCGGCGTGCGCGGTGAGCAGCCGGACCGCGTCGCCCCGGTCGGCGGTCGGGGCGAGGGTGTCGGCGGGCAGGTCCTGCCCGAGCACATGATCGAGGAAGACCTCGACCCGCGCCCCGGGCAGCCGGTCGGTGAACCGGGCCGCAGCGTCGAAGAGCACCATCACCGCGTCCAGGTCCCGGTCGGCCGCCTCGGCACGACGACGCCGGGCGACCTCCCCCTCCCCGGCCGCCGCCGGGGTTCGGGCCAGCGCCGCCGACCAGAGCTCGGCGAGGCCACTGACCCGCCACACCGCCCAGAGCACCTCCTCGGCGGTGGCACCCGGCCGGGCGGCCGTCTCCCGGGTGACCGCCAACAGACCGGCCACCGTCTGCGCCGGCTCCGCCCACCGGCGGTCGATACCGGCCAGTTCGGCCGGGTCCCGCAGCGCCTCGACGATCAGCTCACCGGAGGGTCGGCGGTCACCGGCGGCCAAAGCCATGACCCGCAGCCCCTGCCGCAGCCGCCGTTCCGCCAGCGGATCCGCCCCACCCAACGGCGAGTGCAGCAGGGCGACCGCGGCCTCCTCGTCGAGCCGGTCCGGGGCAAGCGCGCAGCGCAACAGCAGCAACAGCGGGGCGACCGCCGGTTGCAGGTGCAGCGGCAGGTCCTCACCGTGCACGACGGTGGGCACCCCGGCGGCGTGCAAGGCGCGCCGCAACGAGGGCAACGCTCGCCCGGTTGAGCGCACCAACACCGCCATTTCCGACCAGGGCACCCCGTCGAGCAGGTGCGCCGCCCGCAACGCGTGCGCCAGCCAGGCCGCCTCACTGGCGGCGGAGCGGAACGTACGGACCTCCGCCGCGCCCGCCGCCGCTGCGGGTAGCGCCCGCGTCCGCCGGTGCGTGGCCGGGCCGCGCAGCCGGCGGGCCAGCCGCGCGTGCGCCGCCAGCAGCCGGGGACCGGCCCGGTACGACGTGGTGAAGACGACCTGCGCGGCCGGTGCCCCGGAGGCGGTCCGGAATCGGTGCGGGAAGGTCACCACACCGCCGGGGTCGGCACCACGGAAGGCGTACGTGGACGAGTCGGGATCGGCGAGGACGACCAGCGCCTTGCCGCCCCCCGCCACGGTCGCCAACAGCTCCTGCTGGGCGGGGTCGGTGTCGGCGTACTCGTCCACGTAGACGTGCGCCAGCCGGCGCCGCTCCGCGGCCAGCAGCGCCGGATCGTCGAGCAGCATTCCGGTGGCGGAGCGGACCAGCTCGGCCGGGTCGTAGGCGATCGAACCGCGGTTGCCGACATCACGCAGCGCGAGCACGGCGACGTATTCCCGAAGGAACCGGGCGGCGGCCGGCCAGTCGGCCCGACCGAGCCGCTCGCCCAGCCGAGCCAGCTCCACCGGACCGACGCCACGCTCGGCGGCCCGCATCAGCAGGTCCCGCAGCTGGGCGGCGAAGGCGCGGGTACGCAGGGCCGGGCGCAGGTCCTCCGGCCAGCCCACCGGATCGGCATCCGGCTCCTCGCCCACCAGGTCCAGCAGCTCCCGAATGATCAGATCCTGCTCGGGGCCGGTGAGCAGCCGGGGCGATGGCTCGCCGCGCTCCGCGGCGGCCCGGCGCAGCAGCCCGAACGCGTACGCCGGGAAGGTGCGCACCAGTGGTTCCCGCAGCACCCGGTGACCGCCGCCGGCGATCCGGGCCTCGATGCGCTGGCGCAGGCCGGTGGCTTGTCGGCGGCTGAAGGTGAGCACCAAGATGCGCTCGGGATCCACCCCCTCGGCGACCCGCGCGGCGACCGCCTCAACCAGGGTGGCGGTCTTGCCGGTGCCCGGACCGCCAAGCACCAACATCGGCCCGATGGTGTGTCCGGTCACCTCTGCCTGCCGAGGGTCGTCGATCCGCCCACCCAACCGACCGTGCTCGCCCCGCGGAGCATGCCCGCCCGCCGGGGCGGGCGCCTCCGCCGGCCCGGCGGACCGGCGTACCAGCCGGTATGCCTGCATTCCCCCATCCCACCAGACCCCGCCGACAGATCCACACCCGCCCACGCCCACCCGGGTGCCCGGACTACCTCGCAACGCCCAGCGGGCCGGTCACGCGCTCAGCTCAACCGGGATTCCAGGAGGTCGAGGGCCGCGGGGACGGTCGCCACGACGGAGAGCAGCTCCAGCCCCGCCGGTTTCAGGAAGGTCTGCCCGGCAAGGTCACCCAGCCAGTCGAGCAACGGGCGGTAGAAGCCGTCGGCGTCCACCAGCGTCATCGGCTTGCTGTGCAGCGTCAGCGTGGCGGTCGTCCAGACCTCGAAGAGCTCGTCCAGCGTGCCGAGGCCGCCGGGCAGGGCGAGGAAGGCATCCGACTTGTCGATCATGATCGTCTTACGATCGGCCATCGACTCGGTGATCAGCAGCTCGTCGGAGGCGAGGTCGGCGACCTCCAGATCGACCAGGGACTGCGGGATGATGCCCAGCGTGCGCCCGCCGGCGGCCCGCACGCCGGCCGCCACCGCCCCCATCATCCCGACCCGGCCACCACCGCTGACGAGCGTGTGACCACGACGGGCCAGCTCCGCGCCGGTCTCGGTGGCCAGGTCCAGGAAACGCTGGTCAAGCGTGCGGGAAGACGCACAGAAGACACAGATGGCCGCCATGGTCAGCCCCGACCCCCCTCGTCGGCAGCGGCCTGTCGCTCGGCCGCGGCGACGGCGACGGACTCCTCGCGAACCGCCTCCTGCTCGGCGGAGAGCACCGCCTCCGTCTCGACGATGTGCCGCACCGCCGTCTTCACATCGTCGGTGAGGCAGATCAGCTCAAGATCAATCGCCCCGATCTTACCCTCGGCCGCCATCGTGTCCCGCAGCCAGTCGAGCAGGCCGCGCCAGTAGTCGGAGCCCATCAGCACCACCGGGAACCGGGTCACCTTGCCGGTCTGCACCAGGGTGAGCGACTCGAACAGCTCGTCCATCGTGCCGAAACCGCCCGGAAGCACCACGAACGCCTGGGCGTACTTGACGAACATGGTCTTCCGCGCGAAGAAGTACCGAAAATCGATCGCCACGTCGACCCAGTCGTTGATGCCCTGCTCGAAGGGGAGCTCGATGCCCAGGCCGACGGAGAGCCCGCCGGCCTCGCTGGCCCCCCGGTTGGCCGCCTGCATCACCCCCGGCCCCCCACCGGTGATGACCGCGTAGCCGGCCCGGGCCAGCGCTCCACCCAGTTCCTCGGCCATCCGGCACTCCGGGCTGTCCGGCAGGCTTCGCGCCGAACCGAAGACGCTCACCGCTGGCTGTAGGTCGGAGAGGGTGTCGAAGCCCTCGACAAACTCGGAGAGGATCCGCAGCGCCCGCCAGGCGTCCCGGGTCTTCCAGTCACTGCGCTGACGGGAGTCGAGCAGCCGCTGATCGGCGGTGCTGCCGCCGATCACTGACCGACGTGGTGCCCCAGCACCCCGGTGCTGGTCCCGCTGGGCCGCACCGGCCGCTTCCCGCCCGTTGCTCTCGCTCATGCAGGCAACCGTAGTGGAGAGGTGCCGACGGGCGGGCGGAGCAGGGCCGTTCAGGCGGCCGAAAGCCAGCGACGCAGCACAGCCGCACCGTCGCGGATCTTCCCGATCTCGACGTGCTCGTCCGGGTGGTGGGCGAAATTGGGGTCTCCCGGACCGAAGTTCAGCGCCGGGGTGCCCAAGGCCGCGAAGCGGGCGACATCCGTCCAGCCCAGCTTGCCGATCGGTGCCGTACCGACGGCGGCCAGAAACTCCTGCGCCGGCGCGGCCTCCAGCCCCGGCATCGCACCGGGCGCCAGGTCGGTGATCGCCACCTCGAAGTCGGCGAACAGTTCCCGCACATGCGCCTCGGCCTGCTCCGGGGTACGGTCCGGCGCGAACCGGTAATTGACCTCGACCGTGCAGCGGTCGGGCACCACGTTGCCGGCGACCCCGCCGTTGATGCGCACCGCGTTCATCCCCTCCCGGTATTCGCAACCATCGACAGTCACCCGACGGGCCTCGTACGCCTCGAGCCGACGCAACACCTCCCCGGTGGCGTGGATCGCGTTGACGCCGCGCCAGGAGCGCGCCGAGTGGGCCCGTACGCCGCTGGTGGTGACGGTTGCCCGCATGGTGCCCTGGCAGCCCGCCTCCACGATCCCGTACGTCGGCTCCAGCAGCAGCGCGAAGTCGGCCGCGAGCCACTCCGGGTGTGCCTCGGAGACCAGGAAGAGACCGTTGTACGTCGACTCGATCTCCTCCGCCTCATAGAAGAAGTACGTCACGTCGTACCGTGGCTCGGCCAGGGTCACCGCGAGGTGCAACGCGTACGCGACACCGCTCTTCATGTCCGAGGTGCCGCAGCCGTACATCAGGTCGCCGCGCACCGTGGCGGGGAAGTTGTTGTTGATCGGGACCGTGTCGAGGTGGCCGGCGAGCACCACCCGCTGGTCCCGGCCGAGGCTGGTACGGGCCATCACGGTGTTGCCGTGCCGATAGGTGGTCAGGTGCGGCTCAACGCGCAGCACATCCTCGACACAGTCCGCGATCGCCCTCTCGTTGCGGGAGACGGACTCGATATCGACCAGGGCGCGGGTCAGGGCCACCGGATCAGCGAGGACCTCGGGGGTCAGCGGGTTCTTCATAAGCCGCACGGTACCGTCACACAGGTGACGACTGCGCAGTCTGCCTGGGGCATCGGCCTGGCCACCGTAACCGCTGATGACCAGGTACTCGACACCTGGTATCCGACCGGCAAGCTGGGCCTCGGCGAGCTGCCGCTGGTCCCGGGCGAGGATGAGGCGGATGTCCTCGACCTGCCGCCGGGAGCGGTCGGCGACCGGGCCCTGCCGGGCCTGCGGACCGTCCAGCTGGTGACCGTGCTCAGCTCGTTGGCCGACCCGATCAAGGACGCCGCGGACGCGTACCTCCGGCTCCACCTGCTCTCGCACCGCCTGGTGCGGCCCAACGAGCTCAACCTCGACGGCATCTTCGGCAAACTGGCCAACGTCGCCTGGACCTCGGCCGGGCCCTGCCCCCCGGAGCGGGTGGACGAGCTGCGGGTCATCGAGCGGGCCGCCGGCCGGCACCTGACCATCTACGGGGTGGACAAGTTTCCCCGAATGACCGACTACGTGGTCCCCTCCGGAGTTCGGATCGCGGACGCGGACCGAGTCCGGATCGGCGCCCACCTGGCCTCCGGTACGACCGTGATGCACGAGGGCTTCGTGAACTTCAACGCCGGCACGCTCGGTGCCTCCATGGTCGAGGGACGCATCGTGCAGGGCGTGGTGATCGGGGACGGCTCCGACATCGGTGGCGGCGCCTCGATCATGGGCACTCTCTCCGGGGGCGGCACCGAGAAGGTCCGCGTCGGCGAGCGGAGCCTGATCGGCGCGAACGCGGGCGTGGGCATCTCGCTCGGCGATGACTGCGTGGTCGAGGCGGGCTGCTACATCACGGCCAGCTCCAAGCTCACGCTGCCGGACGGTCGGGTGGTGAAGGCCCGCGAACTGTCCGGCGTTGACGGCCTGCTCTTCTGGCGCAACTCGGTCACCGGCGGGCTGGAGGCGAAGCCGCGCTCCGGGCAGGGCATCGCGCTGAACGCCGCGCTACACGCCAACGACTGACCGGCTGACCGGCTGACCGGCTGACCGGTGGTTCCGCGGTGCTACCGCGGAACCACCGGGGTGACTCACTTCAGGCGGTACGCCTGCAGGATTCGCGTGCTCACCGTGTTGCCGTCGGTGTCCCGGGCGTGAGCCCGCAGCGACACGTGTCCCGGGGTGTCGGGGTGCCGGACCAGGGCGGTCCAGCCGTCACCCGTACGCCGTACGGGCACCGTCCGCCACGTCTTCCCACCGTCGTACGAGGCGTCTACGGTCAGCTTCGCGACGGTCGCGGTCCCCGCGCCGGACTGTCGCCGCATCTCGACCGGGATCCGCAGCAGCCGACCGGCGCGGGCACTGTTGTCGGCGGCCAACGGCGGGTTGAACCGGATCGACGACAGCGGTAGCCGGACCGGCTCCGGACCGGTCTCGTGTTTCGAGCGGAAGGTCCAGGTGGACTCCACCTCGGTGCTGAGGTCGGTGAAGCCGCGGGTCGCCTCGACGGTAAGCCGGTAGTCCGCCTCCGCGGGCGGCACCGGGAACTCGCCCAAACGTGCCACCTCCGACTCGCCGACCAGCTTCCCGTCGCGCCACAGCCGCATCCGCTCGGTCTCTTCCAGAGAGTTGCCGCGGTGGCCGGTGGCGTCGCTGAAGACCGGGATCCCGGCGTGAATGGTGTCGCCCAACCGGCTCACATGAATGAAGTCCCCCGGGTCGCTCACCGTCTGCACGGGGAACGAGGGACCGTGCGGTGCCTGGTTCCAGGTTTCCCGGGTGGTCCGGCCGGCCCGGTACGCTGTCGGCTCGGACACCAGCCAGGCCGTCGGCTCCTGCCACGCCAGCGTCAGGTCCGGTGCAGCAAAATTGATCACGCCGCTCCAGCGGACCCCCCTGGTGTTGTAGTACTCGACTCGTTGGCCGGGCACCGTGGTGGGCAGCCTGACGAATGCTCCAAAAATGGGCTGCTCCAGTGTGGCCAGGACGTACCGCTCCGCGGCCATCCCCTCGTAGCCACCGTGGAACCGGTGCTTCACGGTGGCGAGATCCCTCTTGTGGTACTCCCGGACGAAGCCGGTGGGCGCCCGTCCGGGGATCGTCTCACTGAGCGCGTACAGGTAGGGGCTGTGTGCCGCCTCCAGGTCGGCCCACTGACTACTGATGGTGGCGATGAATATCTCGTCGGAGAAGCTGCCGTTTCCGATCTGACCGATGGTGATGTCGTCGAAGTCGTCCGCCCGCAGGAAGAGGTTGTAGGAGTCGCCGTCGGCGCTGTAGAAGGACGAGCCGATGCCGACCACCGCCGGGGTCGCATCCCGTCGGGGGACGGTTACCCGGATCGGCTTCGCGGTCCGCGCGTCCACGGTGATATCTCGTTCACGGTCGATCACCAACTCCGGCGCAACCAGATCGGTCACGCCGACAGGCCCCTCCCCGGCCGGCTCGAAGATCGTCGACTTCAGCCCGTACCGGCCCTTCGGAAGCCGCACCTCCACCGTCCCGTCGGCGTCGTAGGCGGACCAAAGACCGAGCGAATCCAGCCCGACCAGGTTGGTCCAGTATTCCGCCGTCGCCGCTCCCGCCCGATCTCGGTGGGTCAGGGTGAGGTCGTAGCTCTCCACCTCACGGTTCACCGCCAACGGGGTGACCGACACGATGTCACCGGAGCGGGCCACCACGCGACCGGTCCAGTAGCCGTCGACGTCACCCAGCCGGGTGTCCACGGTGACGGTGGTCTCGGCCCGCCCGCCGGCGGGGATGGTGACCCGGTCCGTGCCGAGGATGAACATGCCGACGGGCGCGGCCCGGCCGCCAGGGCCGGCCGCCTCGACCGTGAGGTCGAGCGCGACCAGGCTGGATCCCGAGTTGCGCCAGGAGACGGCACGGGTGACCGGCTGGTCGTCGTCGTGTGGCCAGCGAACCAGGCCGAAGGAGACGCTCACCGGATCGCTGGTCACCGTCTGCCCGATCGCCCGGGTCAGGTCGACCCGCCCGGCTCCCTGCTGGTACGCGGTCTGCGCCGGATGCGGCCGGGCGGCCGCCATCAGAGTCGACTTGAGCTGCTCCGCCGTCCAGTCCGGATGCTGTTGGGCGAGCAGTGCCGCCGCACCGGCCACGTGCGGGGCGGCCATTGAGGTACCGGAGAGCCGGGCGTAGTGCTCTCCTACCGGTTCACCGATGCGACCGTGGGCCGACCGAGCGGCAACGATGTCGACCCCGGGGGCGGTGATGTCGGGCTTCAGCGCGTCGTCACCTGCGCGTGGCCCCCGACTGCTGAAGTCGGCGAGTTCGTCCTCCCGGTCGACGGCGCCGACAGCCAGGGCAGCGTCCGCGCTGGCCGGAGAGCCCACCGTACCGTCTCCGCCGGCATTGCCGGCCGAGACCACGAAGAGCGCGCCGGTCTGCGCGGTCAACGCTCCGACCGCCTCCTCCAGCGGGTCGATCTCTGGGCTGTCCCACCCGCCCAGACTCATGTTCACCACATCAGCTCGCTTGTCGACCGCGGCCCACTGCATGCCGGCCAGGATCGCCGACTCGGGACAGCCGACGTCCTGGCAGACCTTGCCATCGAGCAGCGTCGCGTCGGGAGCCACACCCTGGTACCGACCGTCGGACGCGACACCGCTGCCGGCGATGGTCGAGGCGACGTGGGTTCCGTGCCCGACGGTGTCGTGGGCATCGGGCGTCTCGGTGAAGTTGCGCGCCTCGGCGATCTTGCCGATCAGGTCGGGGTGGGTGGCGTCGACGCCGGTGTCCAGTACCGCCACGGTCACCCCCGTTCCGGTGAGGCCCGCCGACCAGGCGGTGGGAGCCCCGATCTGGCTGACGCTGTGGTCAAGGGTGATCGTGCGACGGCCGTCGAGCCAGAGCCGCTCGACGCCCTCCTCCGCGCCGAACCGGACGTCGGTCGCGCCCACGTTGAGGGCGGACCAGACCGCGGCGACGTCAGACTTGCCGGCGGTCACCGCGGCACCGTTGATCGCTGGCAGGTCGCGGGTCACCCGCACGCCGGCCGACACGCCCGCACCACGGCTGCCCGGTTCCCCCGAGTACGACACGAGCAACGGCAGCGTGTCCCGACGGGCATCGTCGTAGCCGGCGTCGATCAACCCGGTGATGTCGAAGAGCCGACGGTCGACCCGACCGGCCTGGATCAGCGCGACCGCGTCCTGTGGCACGACGGAGAGCTGGCCGCCGCGCTCGTGGTCGATCAGGAAGCGCATGTCCTTCCGGTCCGGGCCGGGACGCACCTCGGTGTTGCCGGCGGCGGTCACCGTGACTCGGTCCCCGGTGATCAAGGTAACGGTGTGTAGCCTGTTGGGCTCGACCTTCGGGGCTCCCGCCGTGGCGGCGGAAGCGGCGGTCGGCGCGGCGGAAGCGGCGGTCGGCGCGGTCAACGCCAGCGTGAGCACGAGGCCGATGACGGCCGTTGTTCTTCTCCGGTGCAACGGGGCCTCCTCGTCGAGGGTCACATCTACGGGAGTCGCATTGACGAAGGGCAGAATGTCATTCCCAGCGCACGCTCCGGCAGCCGGCAGATAACGTTCCATCTACACTTACGAACTCGGCACAAGCACTGACGCCATCGCCGGATGGGTACGCTTCGACGACGACCCGCAGCTCATCAACGGGACAGCGGCGAGCGGCGGGCCCGCCACGCCACAGTCGTACGGCGACTCAGACCGGCGGGGGCTCGGCGAGCCGCACCACCAGATCAGCCCGGTGCGCCGTACTCGCCACCAGCGCGGCGTTGATCTCGTCGGTGCCGTGTGCCCAGGTTCGGGCCTGGGCCGGCGAGCGCCCGTACGCCTCGTGCCGCGCGGTGAGCCGACGCAGCCGCTGCTCCACGTCGAGATCCAAGAACCACGTCTCGTGCAGCAGCGGCCGGATCTCCTCCCACGGCCAATCCGGCAGCAGCAGATAGTTACCCTCGGTAACCACCAGGCGGACCGCCGGCGGCACCTCGACCACACCGGCCACCGGCTCGTCCAGCTCCCGCCGAAACTCCGGCGCGTAGACCGAGGTGGGCTCCAGACGCCGCAGCCGGCGCAGCAGCGAGACGTAGCCATTGGCGTCGAACGTGTCCGCGGCGCCCTTTCGCCCCGCCCGGCCCAACCGGGCAAGCTCGGCGTGCGCAAGGTGGAAGCCGTCCATCGAGACCAGTCGGGCTGCCGGCCCGACGGCGGCGACGATCTGCGCGGCCAGAGTGGACTTGCCCGCCCCGGGAGCACCGGCGATGCCCAGCAGCTGACGCGAGCCGGTGTCGGCGAGCGCGCGAGCCCGCGCCACCAGCTCGGCAACAGGTACCACTCGGGCCGGCCCCATCAGCCGAGGACCGGTTCACTGATCGTGAAACGTGCGTGCACCGCTGCCTGCACCGACTGGGATCGCGGATCCAGATCGAGCTCGGGAGCCCCTTCGGCCGTAGCCGAGTAGGCCATGGCGGCCAACGTGGGTGGCCGATCGACGCCCACGTCGGCGAGCTCGACCAGCGCGGTCACCTGGGCACCCAAGGCCTCCGCGTACTCGTGGGCCCGCCGCAACGCGTCGGCGATCGCCGCCTGCCGGGCCTCGCGATAGACCGGGCTGTCCGGACGCAGCGACCACCACGGCCCCGACACCTCGACCTGGTCCTGGTCAGCGAGGCGCAGCATCAGCTCGCCCAGGGTGGTGAAGTCAGCAACCGTGACGGTGGTGCGCACGCTGCCGTGATAGGCGCGCACCCGTTCCCCGGAGCGTCGCAGCTCCGGTCGGACGCGCAGCTCGCCGGTCTCCCGACGCTCAATCATCGGGCCGTACCCGTCGAGGAGCACCCGGACGGCCGCGGCCCGCTCGGCCAGCCGGCTCAGCGTGGTCTCCCGATCCCGGTCCCGGGCCAGCACGGCCACGGCGAACCGGGCCTGCTCCGGCGCGACCTCCCGGAAGGACTCTCCGCGAACCGCCACCACCGGCCCAGTCACCATGTGCACACCCTAGCGGCGGTCGACCGCGTCGGCGGGCCCGTCGGGGCCGCGCGTCACGCCCGATCCGGCCCGCGGCAGCCGGGCGGTGTAGCGAACCCGGCCCTCGCGCACCTGACAGGCACCCAGATAGCCGCCGGCCGCGCCGGTCTCCCGAAGCCAGCCGACCTCCCCGGTGTGGTCCCCGTCGACCGGGAAGTCCCGGACCCGGGTGGTGTACGCCCGGTCGGACAGCAGCCGCCGAACCGCCCCCGCCTCGTCGTAGCGCGCGGTGAGCCGCTCCCGGTCACCGGTGCGCAGGGCCGCAGCCAGGTCGTCCAGGTACGCCCGCACCCCGGTCAGTTCCCGCAGCACCTCCTCCCGGTTGCCGAGCAGCAGGTTGACCGTCCGCGCCGCCGGGGTGGCCGCGACCCGGGTGCCGTCGCGAAAGCTGCCGGCGGCGAGGGCGAGAACGGCATCCGGTGCGGCTGTTCGATGGGTCGCCCCGGCCAGTGCCCCGGCGAGCAGGTGCGGCACGTGTGAGGCGAGGGCGGCGGCCCGGTCGTGCTCCGCCGCGGCCAGCGGCACCACCCGAGCCCCGAACACGGCCAGGAGCAGCCCGGTGAGCCAACGGAACGGGGCCGTCACCGGCCCGGGGCAGAGCACCCACGCGGCACCGTCGAGGAGCGTCGGCCCGGCCGCCGTGAGCCCAGCGAGCTCGGCGCCCGCCATCGGATGCCCGGGCACGAACCGGTGGAGCAGACCCTGCCGGGCCGCCGCCGCGGCCACCTCGGCCTTGGTGCTACCCACGTCGGTGAGGATGCAGTCGGGCCCACTGGCCGCGGCGACTGCCGACAGGGCGGTCGGCAGGGTCGGTAGCGGCCCGCACAGGAACACCAACTCCCGCCCGGCGACCGCCGCCTCGACGGTCTCCAAGATCGACACTCCCCGCTCGCGCGCCTGGTCCCGGGTCGTCGGGTCCGGGTCCCAACCGGTGACGTCCAGCCCGGCGTCGCGAAGCCGAAGCAGGATGGACCCCCCGATGAGACCGGTCCCCACGACCGCGGCACGGACCCCGCGGTATGCCGCTTCGGCCGCGGTGGTCCCAGCGTCGGTCACGGTCGGCACCCGCCGTTCTCAGCCGGTCAGCCGGTCGGCGACCGCCGCCACGTGTTGGTCGGACGCGGTCAACGCCACCCGGACGTGCCGAGCGCCGGTGGGCCCGTAGAGGGCACCCGCCGCTACCAGGATGCCCCGCCGGGCCAGCCAGTCGACCGTGGCCCAGCAGTCCTCGTCCCGGGTCAGCCACAGATAGAGGCCGGCCTCCGAGTGCTCGACGGTAAATCCGGCGGCGGTGAATGCGGCGCGCAGCACGGCACGCCGGGCTCGGTAGCGCTCCCGCTGCTCGGTGGCGTCCCGCTCGTCCTGGAGGGCGGTCACCATCGCGGCCTGAACCGGCGCTGGCATGATCATGCCAGCGTGCTTGCGCACCTTGAGCAGCTCGGCGACGAGCACCGGGTCACCGGCCACAAGGCCGGCCCGGTAGCCGGCGAGGTTGGAGCGCTTCGACAGCGAGTGCACCGCCAGGACGCTGCGGTACGAGTCGCCGCAGACCTGTGGCGACAGCACCGAGACCGGCTCGGCCTCCCAGCCCAACGGCAGGTAACACTCGTCACTGGCGACGACCGCACCGCGCTCACGGGCCCAGTCGACCACCTTGCGCAGGTGGGCGGCGGGCAGCACCCGCCCCGTCGGGTTCCCCGGCGAGTTCACCCAGACCAGGCGGACCCGGGGGGTCGGACCGAGGGCGGTCAACGAATCAGACCGTACGACGGTCGCCCCGGCGAGCCGAGCCCCGTCCTCGTAGGTCGGGTACGCGACCGACGGCACCACGACCACGTCCTGCGGCCCGATCCCGAGCAGCGTGGGTAGCCAGGCGACCAGTTCCTTCGACCCCACGACCGGAAGCACGCCCAGCCCCTCCGGGTTGGCACCGCAGGCCCGCGCCGCCCAGGCCGCCATCGCGGTCCGCAGCGCCGGCGAGCCGGCGGTCAGCGGGTATCCGGGAGCGTCCGACGCGTCCGCCAGCGCCTGCCGAATCGACGGCGGCACCGGGTCGACCGGCGTACCGATGGAGAGGTTGATCAGGCCCCCCGGGTGCGCCGCGGCCAGAGCGGCCGCGGCGTCCAGGGCGTCCCAGGTGAACTCCGGCAGCCGAGCCGAGACCGGCGTGGGCCGGTTCAGTGTGCCTCTCCACGCGGCGCCTGCGCCGCGACGAAGGTGGCGTCCTTCTCCACCTTGCCGATCTTCGAGGCTCCACCGGGCGAGCCCAGGTCCTCGAAGAACTCGTAGTTGGCCGCGGTGTAGTCCTTCCACTGCTCCGGCACGTCGTCTTCGTAGAAGATCGCCTCGACCGGACACACCGGCTCACAGGCACCACAGTCGACGCACTCGTCGGGGTGGATGTAGAGCATCCGGTTGCCCTCGTAAATGCAGTCGACCGGGCACTCCTCGATGCATGCCTTGTCGAGCACATCCACGCACGGCTCGGCGATGATGTAGGTCACCGATCTTCTCCTCCGCAGACACGCCGCGATCACCCGCGACGGTATGAGCCTAGTATCTCGTCAGGGAGGAGGTCGATCGTGCTCCGACAGGAGGATGTGGGACAGCGCGTCGTGGTCCGCCGGATTGTGGGGATTCGCGCAGGCCGGCCGCTCTTCTCCGACCTCCTCGGCGAGTTGGCGGAGCTGAGCGAGAGCCATCTCACCCTCGTCACCACGCAAGGTCGGACCGAGGTGCCCAGGGCCGAGATCCACCGGGCGAGGCGAGTACCCCCCTCCCGACGGCCGACAGCTGCCGCGGTGGCCGCGCTGGAGCACGCGGCCGACGAGGCCTGGCCGGCACCGACCCGGGCCCGCCTGGGCGGTTGGCTGCTGCGCAGCGCCGACGGCTGGACCGGACGCGCCAACTCGGCGCTACCGGTCGGCGACCCAGACCGGCCGCTGCCCGCCGCGATCGACGCCGTGCAGCGCTGGTATGCCGACCTCGGTCGACCAGCACTGATCAACACGCCGCTTCCGCTCGCCGCCCCGGTCAGTGCGGAGCTCGATGCCCGAGGTTGGAGCGGTGGCCGGCCGACGCTCGTCCAGACGGCACCGCTGGCCGCGCTGCCGCCCGCCCGGCCCACCGTCGCCGGCGCACCGCCGGTCGAACTGACCACCACGCCGTCGGCGGACTGGCTGGCGGTCGCCGCCAACCGCAAGGGAGACCTGTCGGCCGCCGCCCGACACGTGCTCACCGCCGTGCCCCAGATCCGCTTCGCCCAGGTACGCGTTGACGGCCGGCTGGTCGCTGTCGGCCGGGGCACCGTCACCGGGGCGGGCCGTTGGCTCGGCCTCAGTCTGATCGAGGTAGCACCCGAGGACCGCCGGCGAGGACTGGCCCGGCAGGTGGTTCACGCCCTGGCCGCGTGGGGTGCGGCGGTCGGCGCGACCAACGCCTTCCTCCAGGTCGAACAGGGCAATGCGGAAGCGGTGCCGCTCTATCGAGCGCTGGGTTTCACCACCCATCACACCTACCGGACCCGAACCGCACCGGCCGGCTGACCCGGGGTCAGCGGCGGACAGACCTGTGAGGCTTCGCCGCCTTCGACTCGGCGTACCGCTTCAGCGCCTTGGAGCGGTGGTCCAGGCCGAGCGCGACGGCCAGCAGGTAGCCCAGCAGCACCCCGATACCGGTGACCGCGAAATAGAGCCAGATCTGCGCGAAGAAGGTTCCCGCGCCGTCACCGAACGGATTCTTCCCCACCAGCAGCGGCCCGACCAGCACGGTCAACGCCAGCGCGACACCGACCGCGGCGGCGATGTCCGCCCCCCACTCGGCGGCGGGCCGGCGGCGGCTCCAGTCGAAGGCGACCGCGGCCAGGCCCACCCCGATCACCACGAACATCCCGAGTGACACCCGGTCAGCCGCGGTCGTGTCCGCATCGTCGAAACCCACTCGGATGATCACCCGAGCGACCACGTTGACCGCGAACAGCGCACCCGCCAGCGCTCCGGTCACCCGCCACCGCTGCCTCATCGCACCCTCCCGCCATACCGCCCGCCACCACTCGTACGGGTCATCCTGGCAGGATTGTCTACCACCGGAGGCCGGGTGCCGTCAGGGCCCGGGCCGGTTAGCCGGCGGGGCGGCCAGAATCTGCCGGAACCCCAGCACCGCGAAGGTCATTGCGCCGGCCACGACGAGCAACAGGTCCACCCAGGTGCCGGCCAGCAGCACGTCCCCCTCCGAGGTGCGGATCCCAGCGACTCCGACCAGGAAGAACCACGGCACAGCGGGCAGCGCCACCGCCCACCGGCGGCCGACCGTGACGTGGGCGAACCAGCTCAGGGCCACGTTCAACCCGACCGCGACCAGCACGGCCACGCCGATCAGATAGCCGCCGACCCGCAGCGGGGCGAGCAGAAGCTCCAGCACCGCGCTGAGGGCCCCGCCGACGACCGCCAACACGCCGCCGGTGAACCGCAACGCCCGGCTGGCGAATCGGGCGTTGCCCCAGGCCGGGGGCGGAACACTCTCGTCGGGCACGACCGACACCGGCATGGCGGGAAGGCTCACCGCTGACCGGTCGCGCCGACCGGGGCCCGGTCGGCGCCGTCGGCGACCGGAGTCCGGTCCGAACCCTCGGCGACCGGAAGCCCGGCGAAGAGGTCGTCCTCCCACCCGTACGGGCCGAAGCCGGGGCCCTTGTCCCCGACCGCGAGGGTGTAGTACTCCACCCCCATGAACTCGCTGCCGAAGTTGCCGGCGATCGAGTACAGCCAGGAGTTGTCCGGAATCTGGGTGGCGTGTGCGCGCATCGCCGCCTCCTTGGCGACGTGCTGCCCGGTCGCGTCAATCCGGGCGGCGATGCGCTCATCCGGCGTGCAGAACGGTAACTCCACCGCCTCCTGGATGCCCTCGAACGGGTTGTCCGACGAGCCGGCGAAGTGGGTCATCCCGGCCTCCAGCACGCTTTGCGGCATCGCCGTCCAGTAGACCTTCGCCGGAGCAAACCCCTCGGCGGCGGCCAACTCGTGTGCCCGCATCGCCACCCGGTGGGCCTGGATGTGATCGGGATGGCCGTAGAACCCGTTGCCGTCATAGGTGATCAGGACCTGGGGTTGGAGCTCCCGCATGACCTCCACCAGCTGCCCGGCGGCCACATCGAGGTCGGCCTGCCAGAAGGCGCGCGGGTGCTCGTTGGTGGCCAGACCCATCATCCCGGAGTCGCGATAGCGGCCGGCGCCACCGAGGAACCGGTGGTCGGTGACCCCGAGCGCGCGGCAGGCCGCCGCCAGCTCCCCGATCCGGTAGCCGCCGAGCTGGTCGGCTTCGGCCGCGGCGAGCTGCGCCAGCTCCGGCACGTGCACCTCACCCTCCTCACCCAAGGTGCAGGTGACCAGCGTGACGTGGGCACCGGTGGCCGCGTAGTGGGCCATCGTCGCGCCGGTGCCGATGGCTTCGTCGTCGGGGTGCGCGTGGACCAGCAGGAGCCGGCGAGCGGGCAGTGTCGTCACGTCCGTCACTCTATCCGGCGGTTCTCGCGGCCGACCCGGACGCGTCCACGCAGGTCCGCCACATCACCCAGGGCACCGTCCTACGATCCGACGTGTGGACTTTCCGGAGCTGGCCGCGCGGACCCGTCGGTTCCGCCACGGGGCGCCACGCGCGATCTCGGTGGCCGACGACGGCTCCCGAGTGGTCTTCCTCCGCTCCGCCGGGCCCACGGACCCCACCGAGGCGCTCTGGCTCCTCGACGTCGACACCGGGCAGGAGCGGATCGTCGCCGATCCGGGGGCGCTCCTGGAGGACGACGCCAACCGCCTCAGCCCGGGAGAGCGCACGCTGCGGGAGCGGCTGCGGTTGAGCGCTGCCGGCATCGGGTCGTACGCCCTCGACTCGGCCGGCCGGGTGGCGATCTTCGCGCTCGGTGGCCGGCTCTTCCGGGCCGACCTGATCCACGGGGACGTGGTCGAGGTGGCCGCCGCCGGCCCGGTGCTGGATCCGCGCCCCGACCCAACCGGACAGCGGCTGGCGTACGTGACCGACGCCGCGGCCGGGGTCCGCCGTGGGGAGCTTCGGGTGATCGAGTACGACGGCACCGACACCATGCTCGCCGGCGAGGACGCAGGGGTGATCTGGGGGCTGGCCGAGCACGTCGCGGCGGAGGAGTTCAACCGGTTCCGGGGCTACTGGTGGGCGCCGGACGGCCGCTCGGTGCTCGCCGCCCGGGTGGACGAATCCCGACTGGGCCGGTGGCACCTGCACGACCCGGCCGAGCCGGCGACCGCGCCGACCACCGTCGCCTACCCCCGGGCGGGTGGGCCCAACGCCGAGGTCAGCCTGCACCTGCTCGATCTCGACGGCGGCTGGGTCGACGTGCACTGGGACCGGGAGACCTACCCGTACCTGACCGCCGTGCACTGGGCCGACGGCGGACCGCTGATCACCGTGCTGCGTCGCTCCCAGCAGCACGGGCTGGTACTCGCGGTGGATCCGCGCACCGGGGAGACCCAGGTGCACGCCGAGCTGGCCGACCCGCGCTGGGTGGAGCCGGTCCCCGGCACTCCCGCCCACCTGCCGGACGGACGGGTGCTGGTGGGCGGGGAGCTAGCCCACGACGGCTACGACGCACGTTGTCTCTTCGCCGACGGAACGCTGCTGACGCCGCCGTCGCTCTACGTGCGCCGGGTGGTGGGACGACTCCCGGCCCACTCCGGCACCGGACCGGCCGACCTGCTGGTGGAGGCGGCCGAGGGCGAACCGAGCGAGCAGCACCTGTTCCGGGTCCGCACCACGATCGGCGGCGGCATGGACGTACGCCGGATCACCCCGGACGCCGGCTGGCACGTCGGCGCCGTGGGCGGGAACGTGTTGGTGGTGGGCAGCGCCTCCCTGGACCACCCGGGTCTGCGCTGGACGGTCTGGCGCGGTGACCGGGAGGTGGCGACGCTACGGTCGTTCGCGGCGACCCCGCCGTACTCTCCGCTGCCGTTGTTGGAGCGAGTGACCGACCGGCGGCTGCCAGCCGCGGTGCTCTACCCGGAGAACCACGTCTCCGGCCGCCGACTGCCGGTGCTGCTGGACGTGTACGGCGGTCCCGGCCACCAGGAGGTGCTGGCGGCACGGTCGGCGTGGTTGGAGCGGCAGTGGTGGGCCGATGCCGGGTTTGCGGTGGTCGTGATCGACAACCGCGGGACGCCGGGGGTCGCGCCGTCGTTCGAGAAGGCGATCCACCGGCGGGTGGCGGACATGGTCCTCACCGATCAGGTGGAGGGGCTCACCGCGCTCGCCGAGAAGCATCCGGACCTGGACCTCGGCCGGGTGGCGGTACGGGGCTGGTCGTTCGGCGGCTGGCTGGCGGCGCTGGCGGTGCTGCGCCGGCCGGAGCTGTTCCGGTGCGGGATCGCCGGGGCGCCGGTAGCCGACTGGAGCCTGTACGACACCGCCTACACCGAGCGCTACCTGGGCATGCCCGAGGACGGTATGGACGTGTACGCCCATCATTCCCTGGTGGAGCTGGCCGCCGCCACGGAGCAGGCCCAGCCGCTGCTGCTGGTACACGGGATGGCCGACGACAACGTGGTGGCGGCGCACACCCTGCGGCTGTCCGCCGCGCTGCTGGCCAACGGACACCCACACTCGGTGCTGCCGCTCACCGGCGCGACGCACATGGCGGCCGGTGGCATCGGTGAAAATCTGTTGAAGCTGGAGCTGGCCTTCCTCCGCACGCATCTGGAGTGAGCGCCGAGGGCGGGCCGGGCCGGCGGTCAGCTGATCCGGCCACCCGGGCGGCGCTGCGCCACGGTCCGGACGAATGCGGCCGGCTCGCCTAGGGTCGAGCCATGACCGAGTTCGATGCCGCGTCCACCGCTGTCCAAGCCGCCCTTGACGCGGGCGCCCGGTACGCGGATGCCCGCGTGATGCACCGGCGATACGAGTCCATGACGGCCCGCGACGGCGACATCGAGGAGCTGAACCAGGACGAGAGCGTCGGGCTTGGGGTTCGGGCGCTGGTCGGATCGAGCTGGGGCTTCCACGCCGTCCCCGACCTGTCCGGTCCCGCCGCCCGCGACGCCGGCCGACGGGCGGCGCGGATCGCCGCGGCCAGTGCCCGCGTCCCGGGCCCGCCCATCGACCCGATCCCGGCCGAGCCGGTCACGGCGAGCTGGGCCTCGGCCTACGCGGTGGATCCGCTCGGCGTGCCGCTGTCGGTCAAGGGCGACCTGCTGGTCGAGGCGACCCGGCTGATGGCCGAGCACGGCGCCGACCTCGCCGAGGGCCTCTACCAGATCTGGGACACGACCAAGTGGTTCGTCTCCAGCGAGGGCCACCGGATCGACCAGCGCATCCGCGAGTGCGGCGGTGGCATCTCGGCCACCTCGATCGGCGCCGGGGAGACCCAACGCCGGTCGTACCCGAGCTACCGGGGCCAGTACGGCACCAGCGGGTGGGAACTGGTCGACTCGCTCGACCTGACCGCGCACGCGGCCCGAGTGGCCGAGGAGTCCCGGGCACTGCTCACCGCACCGCCCTGCCCCGCTGGCGAGACCGACCTGATCCTTGGCGGCGAGCAACTCGCCCTCCAGATCCACGAGTCGGTCGGGCACGCCATCGAACTGGACCGGATCCTGGGCTGGGAGGCGGCCTTCGCCGGTACCTCCTGGTTGGAACTGGCCCAGCTCGGGTCGCTGCGGTACGGCTCGGAGCTGATGACCATCACCATCGACCCGACGATCCCCGGGGCGCTGGGCAGCTTCGGCTACGACGACGAGGGTTCCCCGGCGGTCCGCCGGGACGCCGTCCGGGAGGGGCGCTGGGTGGGCGTGCTCGCAGGCCGTGACTCGGCCGCCGTCGCGGGCCTGGACTACGGCGGTAGCGTCCGTGCGGACGGCTGGGCCCGGCTGCCGATGGTGCGAATGACCAATGTCGGGCTGGAGCCCGGTCCACACAGCCTGGACGAGATCATCGCCGCCACGGACGAGGGGGTGTTGATGGACATCAACCGGTCCTGGTCCATCGACGACAAGCGGCTCAACTTCCAGTTCGGCTGCGAGGTCGGCTGGGAGATCAGGAAGGGGAGGCGGGGACGGATGCTGCGCAACCCCACGTACACCGGGATCAGCCCGCTCTTCTGGCGTTCGATGGACATGCTCTCCGGCGAGACGGTCGCCTGGGGCACGCCCAACTGCGGCAAGGGTCAGCCGGGGCAGGTGGGGCACACCGGCCATCCGGCCGCACCCGCCCGCTTCCGTGGCATCCGGGTGGGGGTGCACGCGTGACGGCGACGAAGCTGCCCGGGTCCGAGCTGGACCTGGCGAGCCAGGTGATCGAGCTGGTCCACCGGCTGGCTGGGCCGGCCGCGTCGGCCGAGGCGACGGTGACCCGGGCCAATCTGGCGCTGACCCGGTTCGCCAACTCGTTCATCCACCAGAACGTCGGCGAAGCCCACCTCACCGTACGGCTGCGGCTGCACGTCGCCGGTCGAACCGTCGCCAGCAGCGGCAGCTTCGGCACACCAGACGGGCTGCGGGCACTCGTCGAGCGCACCCTGACGGCGGTACGGCTCGGTCCGCTCGACCCGGCCTGGCCGGGGCTCACCCCGCCTACACCGATCCCGCCCGGAGCGCCGTTGGACGCGGCGACCGCGTACGCGGAGCCGGATGAGCGGGCCGATCGGGTCCGCGCCTTCGTGGCGGCGGCCGACGGGCTGGAGACGGCCGGCTACTGCCGCACCACCCACCGTTCGTCGGCGTTCGCCAACTCGGCCGGCCACTCGGTGTGGGGCGAGACAACCGAGGCGGCGATGGACGGCATCGCCCGCACCGACGTCTCGGACGGGGTGGCCCGGCTGGCCGCCGACCGCCTGGCCGACCTGGACGGTTCCGTCCTCGGCACCCGTGCCGCCGGCAGGGCTCGCGCGGCGACCAACCCCGTCGAGCTGCCGCCTGGCCGGTACGAGGTGGTGCTGGAGCCGGCCGCCGTCGCCGACCTACTCCAGAACCTGTCCTCCTACGGGTTCAACGGCAAACGGCACAACGAGGGTCAGTCCTTCGCCGAGCCCGGCACCACGCAGTTCGATCCGATGGTGACCCTGGTGGACGACCCCCTCGACCGGTCCGGTCCGCCGTTCGACGTGGAGGGCACTCGGCGGGCGGCGTTGACCCTGGTCGACGCCGGCGTCACCGGTGCCGTCGCGCACGATCGGCGCTCCGCGGCCCTGGCCGGCACCACCTCAACCGGACACGCCGCCCCCGGCGGCGCCGCCTGGGGTCCGGTCCCCCGAAACCTGCGCCTCACCGCCACCTCGAGCCCGGCGGTGCGGCAGCCCGAGTCCGGCGACACCCGAACCGGAACGGTCGTTGACCCGGACACCGCCGCGCTACTCGCCGGCGTCCGCCGTGGCCTGCTGGTCAGCGACCTCTGGTACACCCGGGTGCTCGACCCGAAGAGTCTGGTCATCACGGGCCTCACCCGCAACGGGGTGTGGCTGGTGGAGGAGGGCGTGGTGACTCGGGCGGTACGCGACCTCCGGTTCACCGAGTCCTATCCGCGCGCGCTCGGCCCCGGGGCGGTGCTCGGCGTCGGGCACACGCTGGCCCGCCAGCCCGACCGCGTGGACGGAGTCTGGTGGGAGGCGCCGGCGCTGCGCCTCGCCGGATGGAACTTCACCGGTGGGGCCTCCGGCTGACCCGCGACCTCCAGTCGCACGAACGGACGGGCCTCGATGTACCGACAGGCCTTTTCAAGAACGGGGACACACGGGACACTGCCTTGCGCGGACGGCTCGCAAAGATCGGCGTAACGTGTGTCACTTAGCTGCGCCGTTTCTCCGGCGCGGTCGTTGGTGTGCGCATGACGTCGGCAAGCGGGTGCGGCCCGGTTGCCTACCGAACTTGATCCGCCGCCCATCCGGGCCCCGTCAGGGAGACGACTGGAATGACATCAACGGCAACGAGGCCGGGAGGGCCGGGCGCGCCTCCGCGGGCTGCCATCGCGGCGAGAACGTTGCGTACGGACCGCTGGTGGGTGCAGCCCGTCGGCATCGCCGCGATTCTGCTCCTCTTCATCGTCTATTCGACGATCCGAATCTTCATGGCGAAGTGGTACTACGTCGAGGACTACCACTACCTCACGCCGCTGTACTCGCCGTGCATGACCGACTCGTGTGTACCCGGCTCGTCGCACTTCGGCACCCCGTTCGGGGAGTTCCCCTTCTTCCTCCCACTCGGCATCGTCGCCTTCCCGATCGTCGCCGGGTTCCGGGTGACCTGCTACTACTACCGCAAGGCGGGCTACCGCTCATTGTGGGCGTCCCCACCGGCCTGCTCCGTGACCGAGCCACACCAAAAGTACACCGGGGAGACCCGGTTCCCGCTGTTCGTCATGAACTGGCACCGGTACTTCTTCTACCTGGCCTTCGTGATCCTGCTGATCAACATCTACGACGCGTTCCTCGCGTTCCGCGGGCCGGACGGGGCCTTCGGCGTCGGCCTGGGCACGCTGATCATCCTGGTCAACATCGTCGCTCTCGCCGGCTACACGCTCTCCTGCCACGCCTGCCGGCACGTGATGGGCGGGCGGCTGAAGCACTTCTCCCGGAACCCGGTGCGTTACCGCTTCTGGACGTTGATCTCGAAGCTGAACGTCCGGCACGGCACGTTCGCCATGGTGTCGCTGTTCACGGTGATCTTCACCGACTTCTACATCATGGCCGTATCTGCCGGCTGGTTCACCGACCTGCGGTTCATCAACTAGAGGGCCCGACATGACCACTACCACGCGAATCGAACGACACCACTACGACGTCGTCGTGATCGGGGCCGGCGGCGCCGGGCTGCGGGCGGCGATCGAGGCCCGGCTGGCCGGCAAGAAGACCGCGATCATCTCGAAGTCGCTCTTCGGCAAGGCACACACGGTGATGGCCGAGGGCGGCGCCGCCGCCGCGATGGGGAACGTGAACAGCCGGGACAGCTGGCAGGTGCACTTCCGCGACACCATGCGCGGCGGCAAGTTCCTGAACAACTTCCGCATGGCCGAGCTACACGCGAAGGAGTCGCCGCAGCGGATCTGGGAGCTGGAGACCTACGGCGCCCTCTTCGACCGGACGACAGACGGCAAGATCTCCCAGCGCAACTTCGGCGGGCACGAGTACCCGCGCCTCGCGCACGTGGGCGACCGAACCGGCCTGGAGCTGATCCGCACCCTCCAGCAGAAGATCGTCTCCCTACAACAGGAAGATCAGCGCGAGCACGGCTCCTACGACGCCCGAATCCGGGTCTTCGCCGAGACCACCATCACCGAGCTGCTACTCGACGGTGACCGGATCGCCGGCGCCTTCGGCTACTACCGGGAGTCGGGGGAGTTCGTTCTCTTCGAGGCACCGGCAGTGGTGCTGGCGACTGGCGGGGTCGGCCGCTCGTACAAGGTCACCTCGAACTCCTGGGAGTACACCGGGGACGGCCACGCGCTGGCGCTGCGCGCCGGGGCGACGCTGATCAACATGGAGTTTCTCCAGTTCCACCCGACCGGCATGGTCTGGCCTCCCTCGGTGAAGGGCATCCTGGTCACCGAGTCGGTGCGCGGTGATGGTGGGGTCCTGAAAAACTCCGAGGGCAAGCGATTCATGTTCGACTACGTGCCGGATGTGTTCCGGAAGCAGTACGCGGACAGTGAGGCCGAGGCGGACCGCTGGTACGACGACCCGGACAACAATCGGCGTCCACCGGAGCTGCTTCCCCGCGACGAGGTGGCCCGGGCCATCAACAGCGAGGTCAAGGCGGGCCGGGGCACTCCCGCGGGCGGCGTCTACCTGGACATCGCCTCCCGGCTGCCGGCGGAGGAGATTCGTCGTCGCCTCCCGTCGATGTATCACCAGTTCAAGGAGCTGGCCGATGTCGACATCACCCGGGAGTCGATGGAGGTCGGGCCGACCTGCCACTACGTGATGGGTGGGGTGGAGGTCGACCCCGACTCCGGCGCCGCGTTCGGCCACGTCCGCGGGCTGTTCGCCGCCGGCGAGGTCTCCGGCGGGATGCACGGCTCCAACCGGCTCGGCGGTAACTCCCTGTCGGACCTGCTGGTCTTCGGCAAGCGGGCGGGCGGGCACGCCGCCTCGTACGCCGACGGGTTGGCGTCCCGGCCCCGGGTCCCGGTGCCGGCGGTCGAGACCGCGGTGGAGACGGCCCTGGCCCCGTTGCAGCGGGACACCGGCGAGAGTCCGTACGTTCTGCAGCAGGATCTCCAGGCGGTGATGGGCGACCTGGTCGGCATCATTCGGCGGGAGGGTGAGCTGGTTGACGCGCTGTCCCGGCTCGGGGAGCTTCGCGAACGAGTGGCCAAGGTGAGCGCGGCGGGTGGCCGGCGCTACAACCCGGGCTGGCACCTTGCCCTTGATCTCCGCAACATGCTGGTGGTCTCCGAGTGCACCGCGAAGGCAGCACTGGAGCGACGGGAGTCGCGGGGCGGCCACACCCGGGAGGACCATCCAACGATGGACCCGGCCTGGCGGCGGGTCAACCAGGTCTGCTCCCTGGAGGACGACATCGTTCACCTGGACCGCAAGCCGCTACCGCGGATGCGGCCGGAGCTTTTCGCGCTCTTCGACCGCGCGGAGTTGGCCAAGTACCTGACCGACGAGGAGCTGGCGGAGTTCGACGCCCTCGCCAAGGAGGAGCGCTGAGGAATGGGAACTGAGAAGAGCCAGGCGGCCGGCACCCCGGCCACGAAGCGTCAGTTTCGCATCTGGCGGGGCGACGAGACCGGTGGCGACCTGAAGGAATACCTGGTCGAGGTGAAGGAGGGCGAGGTCGTCCTCGACATCATCCACCGACTTCAGAGCACGGAGGCACCGGACCTCGCCTGCCGCTGGAACTGCAAGGCCGGCAAGTGCGGCTCCTGCTCGGTGGAGATCAACGGCAAACCGAAGCTGGCCTGTATGACCAGGATGTCGACCTTCACGGAAGACGAGACGATCTCGGTCACACCGCTGCGCACGTTCCCGATCGTTCGAGACCTGGTCACCGACGTCTCGTTCAACTACGAGAAGGCCCGGGAGACACCGGCCTTCGCGCCGCCCCCCGGTGTCGCTCCCGGCGACTACCGGATGCAGCAGGTTGACGTCGAGCGCTCGCAGGAGTTCCGCAAGTGCATCGAGTGCTTCCTCTGCCAGACGGTCTGTCACGTGATCCGGGACCACGAGGAGAACAAGCCGGCCTTCGCCGGGCCGCGGTACTTCATCCGGGCCGCCGAGTTGGACATGCACCCGCTGGACGCGCGGGACGACCGCAAGGAGTACGCGCAGGCCGAACAGGGCCTTGGCTACTGCAACATCACCAAGTGCTGCACCGAGGTCTGCCCCGAGCACATCAAGATCACCGATAACGGGATTATCCCCATGAAGGAGCGGGTAGTAGACCGGAAGTATGATCCTCTTGTTTGGCTTGGAAACAAGATCTTCCGGAGGGGTCAGGTGCCTCAGACCAGCGTGACCAGCGAGCACTCCCCGGGTGCCGTGCGCACCCCCGCGACCGGCCCGCCAGCGGTCCACTCGCACGCGGGAGGGTCCCACGACCCGAAGGCCGAGGCGCAGGCGCAGGCGGGCGTCAACTGGCACCGCGAGGTGCCGAAACCGACCGCCCCGGCGGTTGACGAGTCCGGCAAGCTGCCGCTGACCGAGCTCACCTTCGATCGGCCGGCGGCACCGTCGCCATTCGGCGAGGACGTGAGCTTCCCACTGCCGCCGGAACACCTGAACTACGCCCACCCGGAGCAGGACAAGCACTGAACACGGCAGCGACGATGACAAAGCCGGCGGCAGACTCCGCCGGCTTTGTCCGCTTTCGGGTTGCCCTACCGGTTCTGCCGCGGGTCAGTCGGCAGCCAGCAACGGGCGGAGCGCGGCGACAATCGGGGCATCGGCGGGTAGCCAGGTGACGCTGTCCAACTCGGCCGCGGAGAGCCAACGCAGCGCCGAGTGCTCCAATGCCTGCGGCCGGTCACCGTGCAGCAGCCGGGCCAGATACACCTTCAGCACCGAGCGCCCGTGGGCCATCCGAACACTCCGGCCGACCCGGTCACCGATCTCCACCCGGACGGCCAACTCCTCAGCGCACTCACGCAGGAGCGCCGCGGTCTCGCTCTCCCCCGGCTCCACCTTGCCACCGGGGAACTCCCACTTGCCCGCCACCTCCGGCGGGGCAGACCGCGCGCAGGCCAACACCCGACCGTTCCGGATGATTGCCGCGCCGACGATCACCTTCGGCTCGGGTCGCTCGACCCGGCCGCCATCGCTTGCCTGTTCGGTCCGCACGAGCGTCCAGCGTGCCAGATCAATCGGCGGTTTGGGTACCGTGGCCGACCCATCAGGCCAGGAAGACCCAGAAGTGTGGCCGTGGACACAGTTCCTACGGAGGGACAGACTAAGACCACCAAAAAGGCACGGGAAAGCGACGATCAGGCCACAAGACAGCAACGATGCCGGGAGGTGTGGTGGTACGCATGCCGTTCGGGCGGGGTAAGCACAACTATCTCAACGATGTGTTGACCCTGCTGCCCGGTTGGACCCGGGAGGGCGAAGGAATCCGACGGACGCTCCCCATCGACGACTCGCAGCATGCGGCACTCACCGAGCGGGTGAAGGTGGTTGCTGACGCACTGCATCTTCGCCCCGAGATCAACCGCCGCGCCGATCAGACCGAGATCCGGGTCGGCCACGAGACCGTGCCGCTGACCGAAGGCGAAGTCCTGCTGGCCGCCCGCATCGAGGATGCGTATCGCGCCGTCACCGAGCCCTGAGGGCTCCACGAAGGACACCAGTAACAGACGCATCGCCGCCGATCGACTCGCTGATCTTCGATGTGCACCCCGTGCCTACGCTGAGAGCATGGCGAACGCGACGTACGACCGCAAGGAGCAGTTCCAGCAGATCCAGAGCGGGCTCCTCGACGGCGAGCAGATTATCGCCGTCTACGACGCCGTCGGCACCGGCACCGGCTTCATCGGCGTGACCGACCGGCGCGTAATCATTCAGGACCGCTCATTCATCGGCAAACGCTACGCGATCACCAGCATCCCGTACGCGAAGATCACCAGCGTGAGCGTGGTCAGCAACAAGTCGTGGGGCGGCTCGTTCTTCTCCACCGGCGCCATCGCCATTCACGTCGGCACGCACACCTACGAGGTGGAGTTCCGGGGCTCCCAGAAGAGCCACCATGTGCACAACGTGATCCTGCACTACATCAGCTGACCCACGGCCCGAATGCTGCGACCCGTCGGCGCGTCGCCCCCTCATGAGGTCGTCGTGGGCCTGCTGGTGGGATCGGTGCTGGTGGCACCGCGGCTGGGGCGATGGGTCAGGATCTGGGGGCCCGTGGCGGTGATGGCGATCGAGTGTTCGGAGTGGGCGGTACGGGAGCCGTCGGCGGAGCGGATCGTCCAGCCGTCCTCGTCAAACTTGATCTTGTCGGTGGAGGCGCAGAACCAAGGCTCGATGGCGATGGTGAGGCCGGGATGGAGCTTCAGGCCGCGACGGGCGCGGGCGTTGTTGGCCACGTGTGGCGCCTCGTGCATAGTGCGGCCGATGCCATGACCACCGAACTCGCCGTTGACCCGGTAACCGTAGGAGTGCGCGACCTGACCGATCGCGGCGGAGATGTCACCGAGCCGGCCGCCGGGCTGGGCGGCGGCGATGCCGGCGTCGAGGGCAACCTCGGTGGCCTCGATCAGCTTCAGGTCGGCCGGGGCGGGGGTGCCGACGATGAGCGAGAGCGCCGAGTCGGCAACCCAACCCTCGATGCTGACCGCCATGTCGATGCTGAGCAGGTCTCCATCGCGGAGGAGATAGTCGTGCGGCAGGCCGTGCAGTACCGCGTCGTTGACCGACAGGCAGAGAACGTTGCGGAAGGGGCCGCGGCCGAACGAGGGAGCGTAGTCCCAGTAGCAGGACTCGGCGCCGCGTTGCGCGATCCGACGTCGGGCGTGGTGTTCGAGATCCATCAGGTTGACGCCGACCGCGGCAACCTCGCTCAGTTCGGCGAGCAACTCACCGACGAACTGGCCGGTCACCGCCATCTGGTCGATCTCCTCGGCGGACTTCAGCTCGATCACGACGCCTCCCTCTCAGCGGTATTTTTATACCCTATTTTTATACCACCCCCGCGCCACAGGGGTACCGGGGGATATCCTGCTGGCATGGTTCGCCAACCCCTGACCGCCGAGCAGATCGCCGCGGGTCAGCGCCTCGGAGTCGCCCTCCGGGCCGCACGGGCCGACCGCAGTCTCGTCGAGGTGGCCCTGGCGGCCGGCATCTCCCCCGAGACACTACGCAAGATCGAGTCAGGTCGTCTGCCCGCACCGGCGTTCGGCACCGTGGTCCGCCTCAGCCGGGCCCTCGACGCCCCTCTCAGCGACCTGGCCGATGCCTGGCTGACCAACCCGCCCATCCGCCAGGCATCCTGACCAGCAGCGGCGAGTTCGACTCCCGGGCCGCCGCTCGCCGGCACAGCCCGCTGGTCGAGCGCACCTGCCCACTCGCGGTCCGCGCCGGACAACTGCTCCCGGCGACGTACCCGACTGCGTCGGTTAGCCACCCGAGCACGTCAGACTTCCGAGGGGTTCCGCTCCTGCCGCTTGCCGGTAGGGCGGAACCCCTCAGCCCGTTCCTACCGCTGCGTGGGCAGCCGACGCCAACGGCCGCCCCGCACGCAGCGCTGGGCCCGCCGGACCGAGCTGTACCGGCGGGCCCGGCTAGGCGTGGACAGCGGGACGCGGATCAGAAGCATTACTGGAGCCTCATCGCGGGTGGTAGGCAAGGTTAACGGTGAGTGCGGCCAGCGCGAGCAGAAAGAAGAGCGCCCACGCGCCGAGCCGATAGTTGCCCGCCCGCACGTGTGCGCCCAGCCCGCCGACGAAGTACAGAACCAGACCGGCTGCCGCCAGCGTGCCCACAACCGGCACGACGATCCCGGCCAGCAGGCCGAGCGCGCCCGCTCCGAGAAGCACTCCCAGTGGCCGTACCCACGATCGAGGAATCTGGTTGCGGTCCGCCTCCGTCTTTGGATATTCGTGCCCGATCAGGTTGGCGACGGCAGCCGAACCGTTGAGCGTCGAGGCGAGCAGGGTAACGGTGAGATAGGCGACAAACATCGATGCCTCCGAGGGTGCCGGAATGTTGACCAGTCGCTCACGGACGAGGTGGCACCGCGATGTGTGACACGGCGCGGGATGTCGTGGGTCCCAGCGCTACCGCTGTCAGCTTCTGCGGGTTGCTGACCACCTGGATACTCTGGACCAGACCCTCGACCAGGTGCAGGGTCATCGCGAGCACCGCCGTTCCGGCACAACTGACCAGGACCCCGGGGCCGCCGTTGAGCTGCACCACCACGGCCGTCGAGCCCACCGGCTGCTGCCGGGAGAGCACGACGATGGCACGGGCCACGAGGTCCGACCCGTGGATGGGCTTGCGTGGCGCGCCCGTGCGGCCACCGCCGTCGCTGACCATCGTCACGCTCGGTGCCAGAATCTCCATCAGGGCGGTGAGGTCACCATCGGAGCAGGCCGCCAGGAATCGCGTGGTCACCTGTTGCCGGGTCATCGGGTCGCTGTCATAGCGGTGGCGGCGGGTCGCCACCGCCTTCCGAGCCCGGTGCCCAAGCTGACGCACCGCCGGCTCGCTCCGCCCCAACAGGTGTGCGATCTCGGCGTACGGATATCCGAAGGCCTCGTGCAGCACAAACACGGCACGTTCCATCGGTGACAGTGTCTCCAGGACGAGCAGCAGCGCGGTGGAGACGGAGTCCGCGAGGACCACATCATCGGCGATGTCCGCTCGGGTGAGGATGGGCTCCGGCAGCCACGGGCCGAGGTACGCCTCACGCCGTACCCGGGCGCTGCGCAGCTGATCGATCGCCAGCCGGATGGTCACCCGAACCAAGAATGCCTCGGCATCCACGATGGTGGCCGGTTCGACCCGACTCCAGCGCAGCCAGGCCTCCTGCACGACGTCCTCAGCTTCCGTGGCGCTGCCGAGCGTCCGGTACGCGACCGCGTACAACTTTCCGCGGTGCTTCATGAAGGAGGGCTCGTGCTGGTCCCCCGCACCATGGCGTGTCTGTCGCACGGAGCCATTATCACCGCGACTCCGAGGCACCACTCGGTGCGCCCCCGGACCGACCCGTCGTGCGCAGTACTCGCCGGGATGCGACGTCCGCCTGACGGGTCGCCTCCGGGATTCGGTAGCGCGGACACAACCTCAGAGTCATGTCGCACGCCTGATCAAGACCAATTCGGTGGCCAACCGAAACGAAGACGGGCTTCACCCCGTCCTGCGTACGCACCGCACGGCCGAGCGTCTCCCCGCCCTCCTTCAGCGGCGACCAGGCACCGCGACGGCGGTCCGGATTGACGAAGTCGGCGATGAAGGAGGTTTTGGCGACTCCGAAGGATGGGAGCCCCGTCAACACACCGAGATGACAGGCCAGACCGAAACGCCTCGGATGCGCGATGCCATAGCCGTCACAGACCAGCACCTCCGGCTCATGTGCCAGCCCCTGGAGTGCCTCCAGCAGAATCGGCGCCTCCCGAAACGCCAGCAGGCCAGGAACGTACGGAAAAGCGACCTCCCCCAGCACGGTCGCCACCTCCGCCACCGCCAGCGACTCCAACTCGATCACCACAGCCGCCGCGCACACCTGATTTGTCGCTTTCGCGTACGACACGTCAAGCCCCACCACCGCCTCCGGGGCCGACCTGAGTCGAGTCGAAAGGTCGACCTGACGCCGAAGATGTCGCTGAACTTCCTCAGCATCGACGTCGCTCCACGGCACTACGTGAGGGTACTTCCGCGCCCGGTGCAGTGAGGTCCAGCGTCCCGGGCGGGTACGTCATCGATCCAGCTGGTGGCTGTCCGCTAACCCGGCCTCCAGCTCCCGCAGATGGCTCTTACTCCGATGAGCGAGCTGCCCGAGGGATCGAAACGACAGCCCACGCCGCTCCCGGAACTCACGCAGTGCTACCCCGAAGCGCGGATCAACGGACGAGGCCATAGCGCCGCTCCAAGCTCAACAGGCTCGGCGAACTCCCGACCGGTCATCACGTTGACGGCACCCCCACCGTCGCGCACATCGGTGCCCCTCGACACTTCACCGGCCACCTCGACGCCCTCAGCCCCGACGCTGACTCCCACAACCCTCTGGGCCGCCAGCCGGTCTCCTCCTCGACCTCCCGTACCGCGCTGTTGAGCTCTATCGTCGAGCCTCGTGGAGGGGTTGTTCTGGATGGTCGCCGCACCGGTTTGCGGCCTGCCGGGCTGACTGCCCTTCTGCGCCGTCCTAGCGGCGCTGGCAACCTGGCCCAGGAAGAGCGACCGAGGACAGCAGCCCGCTCACGTTCGTCCGCGAGCGCATCACCGCTCACGAGGGCCTGCCAGGTGGAGCTTCAAGAGGCAGCGCCTTGGCTGTGATTGGCTAGGTGGGGCCGGCGGCAGGTGGGACTGACCCACCGGCCGCCGGGCCACGGTCAGTCGCGCTGCTCCCCCACCCGGTATGTGACCAGGTTCGGGTCAGCTCGGAGCTGGCGCTGGGTGAATTTGATGGTGTCCCAACCCTTGCCCGAATACAGCCGGGTCTGATCGGCGTACCAGGGTGAGTTCGGGTTGGCCGACTGCGAGTAGGTCAGGATCTGCCGGCCCGATGGCCCGTTGCTACCGAGCTCGACGGCCATCAGGAACGAGGTGCCGTGTAGGACCTTTGGATAGCCAACACCAGACTCGAAACCACCATTGATCATATTGAAAGCGCCGGCTTCGGAACGACCACCGTGGATCGGGATCTGTTCGGCACCACGCGGCTCGGTCTGGATATCGCCGAGACGGGCATCGAGCCGGATGCCGGCCAGCTTCTGAACGGCGTCCGCGAGAGCGGTACGCACCCCCGGGTCGTCGACGGCAAGCCGGCTCGGCGTGGTCAGCGGGGCGGTCGGGTCGAACGGGTCGGCGAAGCGCAGGCCGCCGGCCATAGCGAACTCGGTGAACAGGTGGGCGCCCCGACTGTCCAGATCGACCCGAAGATCCCAACCGCGCAGGGCGGCGCAGGCGGCGGTCAGATCAACGGTGGCGCCGTCGGAGGTCGTCGCCGTTGGCCGCGCCTCGCAACTCCGGACCAGGTCGTCGCGGACCAGTTCGCCGCCGTAGGCCCGGTTGCCGAGCGTCACGTCCCACAGGTTGCTGGTGGTGAAGCCCTTCCCGGGAAGTCCATCGATGCCGGTGAGGCGCTGCCGCACCTGATGCACGCCGAGCCGGGTCCGCAGGCTGCGCTGGGTTTGCTCGTCGCCGACGATGCGCGGGTAGCCCTCCAGCGGATGCTCCGGATTGGCCAGCCAGTAGCTGTCGTTGGAGTTCGTCACGTAGTCACTGCGGACCAGGGTGGGCAGGTTGGCCGGGCCGAGGATGCCGGGTACCGCGGCGTCCGGATCCCGGCCCAACTCGCACGAGGAGCGAGACCCGTCGAGGACGGCCTGACCACTGCTCGCGTACACGGATTGGAAGGGAGCCGGAATGCAGGCGGCGGCCAGGGAGTCGGTCACCCGGGGCACGACGGAGTGGTCGGCGTAGAGAGCCCGGCCGCGGCGGTCAACGGCGATGACGTTGACCCAGGGCAGGAACTGCCGCCGGTCCAGCACCTTCCGCAACTCACCCACCGACCCGGCCCGCCCCATGGCCAGCCAGCCGTCGAGTGCGCGGTTGTTGGTGGCGTTGGCGTCAGTGATCGCGTACGCCGTGGTGGTGGTCCAGTCGAAGTGACCGGGCACCACGACGACCGGACCGAAGTGGGTGTCGTAGAGGGTCCGGCTGATTGGCCCGGTGGGAGTCTGGACGGTGACCGTACGCGCGGTCATCTTCCGGGCCTGGCCGTCGTAGAGGTAGCTGGTCGGGTCGCCGGGCACCAGAGCCAGCCGGTGCCAGACGAATCGGTGGGCGGTGGAAACGGTGTGACTCCAGGCAATCTGGCCGTTATGACCAATCTGGATGAGTGGGTCACCGACCAGTGCCGCACCTTCAACGTCATACCGGCCGGGCACCTTGAGATGCATCCGGTAGAAGCGCTCGGTGTCGTCCCACGGGAAGTGTGGGTTGGCCAGCAGGATGCTGGCGCCGCTGGTGGTGCCGTCCCGCCCCAAGCCGTACGCGTTGCTGCCCAACCCGGCCGGTGCGCCGTCCACGGTGGCGACGGCTGCTTCCGCCTGCGGGGCGTGCGCCGACTCGCCGTTCCCGCTGGCGGTAGGGGGAGCGGCGGCGACGATACCGTCGATGAGGGCACCAGAACTGGCCAGCACCATCCGGGCCCAGTACGCCCGCCACATGTCCAACTCGCTGATCGGGTCTACCCATTCCTTCCCGGCGCAGGCCGGGTCGGTGATCGCTTTCCCGTCGCGGAGGTATGCGTTGTACCCGGCGACAAAGCCGCGAACTTGGTCGCGCACCGGTGTGGATGGTGCGCGGACACCGTCGCGGGAACCGGCGAGCAACTGCTCGGCGACCTGGTCGTCGATGGCCTTCTGATGGAAGAGGTCGCTGCTGACATTGCCGGCCTCCGCGCCGAACCAGCGGGACCGTTCGGCGCGGACCGTCACCATCTGATCGGCGATCAGGCAGATGTTGTCCTCGGCTTGCACGTAGCCGGCGCCGAAGCCGAGGCTGGCAAAATCACGGGCGGTGATGTGCGGTACGCCGTACGACGCGCGTTGGATCAAGGCCGAATAGCCGCCGCCGTTCGCGGTGGCGGCGCCGCCGGTGACGGTGAGTCCAGCGGTGACCAGTCCGACGACGGTGGCTGCGGCGGCGAGCCGGCGTGGGCTCATCGGTCGGCTCTATTCACGGGGCGTTTCTCCCTAACGGGTCGGTGTCCGTGCCCGACCGACGCTAGTGGCGGAAAATCGCCCGGGCTATCGGTAGATGACCATGAACTTTCGTCAGGGATCGCCCCGAGGGGGCCGCTCAACGATGATGACCAGATGGACGACCTCAGCATCCGAGACCGGGTTCCGGCCGACCTGAAACGCTGCATCTCACTCCTCGCCGACGTGCACCGGCTGGACCGCTACCCACTGAACTGGCCCGCCGACCCGTACCAGTGGCTGTCCCCCGACAACACCCGCCACGCCTGGATCGCCGAGCGAGGAGCCGCCGTCGTTGGCCACGTCGTCGTCCACCACCACGCCGCCTTCGCGACCGACCCTGCCTCCCCGACCGTGGCCGAGGTCGGCCGCCTGTTCGTCGCACCGGCCGCCCGTCGCCACAACACCGCGACCCAGCTCCTGCACCACGCCCGTCAATGGGCCGCCGAGCACCAGCTCGACCTCACTCTGGAGATCGTCGACGACACCAGGTCAGCCGCCGCCATCGCCCTGTACGAGCGCACCGGCTGGCGGCACACCCACACCACCACCGCCGCATGGACCAGCCCGGAAGGCCGACCCGTACGGCTGCGCCGCTATACCCTCCGCGAAACCGTGCCGGCGTCGGGGCCTTCGGGCGATCCGGTCCTCAACGAGAACGTGGTCCAGCCGATCGGGTCACCGACCGGTAGGTGAGACTGCGTAGCAGCACCTCGGCCGGGCCACGAACGGACAGCCTGTCCATCACCAGCGCACCGAGCACGCCAACGGTCCAGACACCGACAGCCACAGCAGAGTTCAGGGCAATACCGAAGTTGTCACCCAGCCCAAAAAAGTCCGGGTCAAAGAGGACGAGGAACAGCAGGGACTGGCTCAGGTACAGAGTCAAGGAGCGTTGCCCACTCACCGACAGCGCCTTCACTGTCAGGCCTGGAGGCCGCCGCGCGGCGGCCGCGAGTAGGGCGAACAGGGCCAGGTAGCCGGCTGCGGCCGCATACCCGCCCGCCAGGTGAAGCGTTCCCGCGATCGCACTGATACCAATCGACGGCTCATTCCACACTGATGCCGCCATCAGCGCCGAAGGAACCCCTGCAAGGATGCCGGCCGCCAGTCCGGCAAACGCGACCAGGCTGAGTATCCGTTTCCGCTCTGAACCCCAGGTTAAGACTGATTTACGTCCCGCGTAGACACCGAAGAGCACCGCCGGCATCAGTCCGAATAGACGAATAGCCCCTACGGCCCACTCACTCATTCTCACCTGCAGCGCCTCGACGGCCTCACCACCGAATACGGTCGGTGTCGCCGTGACTACCTCTGCCTGGCCGAGAGCCTCCGCGGGTAGTCCGCGGACGGCACCGGAGAGCAGGGCGAGCGCCATCAGCGACAGGGCCACAGCCAGCAGGCCACGGTCACTGAGACGTACCACGAGCCCAGCGAATACGAGGGCACACAATCCGTAGAGAGCAATGATGTCCGCCGTAAACAACAGCATGCCGTGAACGAATCCAATGGCCACCAACCACATGCCACGTCGACGCAGTAGCCGAGCAGAACGCCCGGATCCTACAGAAGCCCGACTCTGTATAAGCTGCGTGAGGCCGTAGCCGAACAGCGCGGCGAAAAGCGGAAAGGCACGGCCGTCAACCAAGACCATCCGCACCATGGTGAAGATACTGTCGAGTACGGACTGCTCGGCGGGGTACCCCCGGAATCCTGGAAGAAAGCCAAAAGCGAAGACATCAACATTGGCCAGCGCGATCAACAACAGCATGCCCCCGCGCGCCAGGTCGGGTCCCAGCAGGCGCGATCGGACAGGAGTCGCCCGAGCAGCTACCTCTTGACGTACGGCAACCACACCCGCTCACCTCACGTTCCTACTCGAACGACGAAGGAGATCAGTGCCAGTCACGCTACCGGTCACAACGTCCGATGGCACTGAAGCCAACCACCGCACCGCCGGTAGGGATAGCCCATCCCCGATCGAGGCTGGTTCACCTACCGTCGACCCATGAAATTCGGGGCGTTTGCCGGCTTCGGCCTGGGTGAAAGCCAAGGGCTGGCGGGGCCACCCGCACCGGAATTGTCTAGCTAAGAAGGGTGGTGCCACCGGTGGTACTCAACGAAGCACCGCGACAGTATGTCTGGCCCGCCGGCAGCGGCGGGCCAGACATACTGGGGTAGCCCACCAGAACCTGCGTGGCACTCCGGCGAGTCTCGGTGGAGAGTGAGTCGGAATGGCTTCAGACGTTGAAGCGGAACTCCACCACGTCGCCGTCCTGCATGACGTAGTCCTTGCCCTCGATGCGGACCTTGCCCACCGACTTCGCGGCGCTCATCGACCCCGCCTCCAGCAGGTCGTCGTAGGAGACGACCTCCGCCTTGATGAAACCGCGCTGGAAGTCGGAGTGGATAACCCCGGCGGCCTCCGGGGCGCTCGCCCCGACCGGCACGGTCCAGGCCCGCGCCTCCTTGGGGCCGGCGGTGAGGTACGTCTGGAGCCCCAGCGTGCGGAAGCCGACCCGAACGAGCTGGTCCAGCCCGGGCTCGGACTGCCCGATCGACTCCAGGAGCTCGCGGGCCTCCTCCTCGGGCAGATCCACCAGCTCCGATTCGATCTTCGCGTCCATGAAGACGGCCTCGGCGGGGGCGACCAGGGCCCGCAGTTCGTCGAGGAACTCGGCGTTGGCCAGTTCGGCCTCGTCGACGTTGAAGACGTACAGGAAGGGCTTGGTGGTCAGCAGGTGCAGCTCGCGCAGATGCTCCAGCTCGACGCTGGCGGCCGCCGCACCGGCATACAGGGTGGTGCCGGTGTCGAGCACCTCCACGGCGGCCTTGGCGGCGGCGACCGCGGCGGCCCGGTCCTTGCGGAGCTTGGCCTCCTTCTCCAGCCGGGGAATCGCCCGTTCCAGCGTCTGCAGATCGGCGAGGATCAGCTCCGTGTTGATCGTCTCGATGTCGTCCGCCGGGGCGATCTTGCCGTCAACGTGCACCACGTTCGGGTCGGAGAAGGCCCGCACGACCTGGCAGATCGCGGCGGCGTCCCGAATGTTGGCGAGGAACGCGTTACCCCGCCCCTGCCCCTTCGAGGCGCCCCGGACCAGCCCGGCGATGTCGACGAACGACACCGGCGCCGGGATCACTTTCTGCGAGCTGAAGATCTCGGCGAGCTTGCCCAGCCGCTCGTCCGGCAGGCCGACCACGCCGACGTTGGGCTCGATGGTGGCGAAGGGGTAGTTCGCCGCGAGCACGTCATTCTTGGTCAGCGCGTTGAAGAGGGTGCTCTTGCCGACGTTGGGCAGGCCGACGATGCCGATGGTGAGACTCACGACGAGCCAGCTTACGCCGCCGCCCGTCGGCCACCGGCACCTGGCCGACGATTCCGCCGCCGGCTCAGCCCAGCAGGCGTGGACCGATGGGTGTCTCCCGGACGCTGCCGTCCGGACCACGGCTGACCTCGTACGCGGACACGCCCGGGCGGTCCGCCACCGCCTCGACCAGCCGCTCACCCCGGTAGAGCAGACCGACGCCGTCGTCGGTGCACCGACTGGTGGGGAGCGTGCCGTCGCCGACCAGCCGGTGCATCAACGGACGCCGCTGGTCCTCGCTGTCGTAGTGCACACCGTTGCCGTACGGCAGCCAGCCCAACCCGTCGGTGAAGCCACGCAGCGTGGTCCCATAGCTGTCGGTGGCGCCGCCCGCGTGCCAGCAGATCGAGCCGGCCGACACCCCACCCAACACGACACCGGCCTCCCAACACTCGCGCAGGATCTCGCCGAGACCGTGCACCCGCCACACGGCGAGGAGGTTCGCCACGCTGCCCCCGCCGACCCAGATCACGTCCTGTGCCCGCAGATGAGCCCGTACGTCCTCGACGTTCGGCATCGGAAACAGCGCCAGGTGGGACATCCGGAACCGGCTGCCGGCGAACCCCTCGTACACCCGGGTCAGCGTCGCAGGCTGGTCCCCCTGGGCCTGGTCGAGGAAGCAGATTCGCGGCTCCACCGCCCCGGCCAGGTCCGCGGCCAGGTCGAAGACCGGGTTGATCCGCCTGGGCTGGCTGGCTCGTCCCGGCGCGAAGATACCCATACTGGTGGCGAGGATGGTGGGTTCGTTCGCGGGCACGGTCGTCCTTCCGTCGGATATGTCACCCATCCTGCCGGAAAGCGCTCTCGGTCAGTTTGGGGGGCGAGGCTGGCGGGGAATGACCGGCTCGATCCGCGCTGTCCCTGGGGGCAGTTCGGCGGCGGCGGCGAACGGCAGGGTGAAGCGTGCGTCAGCCACCGGCCCAACCGCGTGCGACTCGCGGAGCATCCAGCGGACCTCGTCGGCCGTCCACCCCAGCCCCGGCCGGGCAGCGATCTCGGCGAGCAGCCGCAACGCCGCGCGGGTGTCATCGTCGTAGAAGCGGACGCACCAGTGGTGCACCCACATGCCGAGGGCGCGTAGCCCGTCGTTGTCCAGCGAACGGACGAGCCGGCCACTGGCCGTGTCCTCGAACGCCCGCTCCGGATCCCCGGCAAGGTCCCGGTCCAGCGCTCCGACCGCCGCCGGGGCAACCGCCCGCATACGGGTGAAGAAGCCCTGTGTGACCACAGGATCCAGCGGCGGGCGCCCGTCCCGTGTCGACGCCTGCCCGCCCGCCCCGCTCGCCATCGCCGCACCCTTCTCCCATGACTTGGTGTGCGAGACGGTACCGACCAGGACCGACCGTTCCGGCCCCGGGCACCCCAGCGGTACGCCAGCGTCCGATTCCCGCCAGCCGACCAGCGCCGGACGGAGGCATCATCGGTACGTGGACCTGGACTTTGAACGGTGTTATCGGGCCGTTGACAGCCGCGACCAGCGGTTCGACGGCTGGTTCTACACCGGTGTGCTCTCCACCGGCATCTACTGTCGGCCGTCCTGTCCGGCGACCACCCCGAAGCGGAAGAATGTCCGATTCTTCCCGTCTGCTGCCGCGGCGCAGGGGGCCGGGCTGCGGGCCTGCCGCCGATGCCGGCCGGATGCGACCCCCGGATCACCACAGTGGGATCTTCGGGCCGACCTGGTGAGTCGCGCCATGCGGCTCATCGCCGACGGCGTGGTCGACCGCGACGGGGTACCCGGGCTGGCAGCGCGTCTCGGCTACACCGAGCGGCACCTGCACCGGCTACTCCGCACCGAGCTGGGCGCCGGCCCGCTCGCCCTGGCCCGAGCGCAGCGCGCGCAGACCGCGCGGACCCTGATCGAGTCCACCGACCTCGGAATGGCGGAGATCGCGTTCGCCGCCGGGTTCGGCAGCGTACGGCAGTTCAACGACACCCTCCGCGAGGTGTACGCGGTCCCGCCGTCCGAGCTGCGGGCCACCCGACGCCGTCCAACGGCACCCGCCGGACCCGGCACGATCACGGTACGGCTGGCCTACCGGCCCCCACTGCACGTCGGGGCGCTGCTGGACTTCCTCGCCCCGCGGACGCTACCTGGGGTGGACGAGGTACGCGCCGGCACCTACCACCGGAGCCTGCGGCTGCCACACGGCACCGGCGCGGCGGCGCTGACCCCAACGGACCGGCACGTGGCGGCGACCCTGCGCCTGACCGACCTGCGGGACCTCGCACCGGCGGTGGCCCGGTGCCGCCGACTGCTCGACCTGGACGCCGATCCCACCGCGGTGGATACCACCCTGGCCACCGATCCCGCCCTGGCCCCGATGGTCACGGCGGAGCCCGGCGTCCGGGTGCCACGCGCGGTCGACGGCTTCGAGGTGGCCGTCCGCGCGGTCGTCGGCCAGCAGGTCTCGGTGGCCTCCGCCCGCACCACCCTCACCCGGCTCCTGAGCCAGCTCTCCACCCCGGTGCCGGAGTCGGAGGCGGGAGGCGGCGGGCTACCCGGGTTCCCGGCCGCCGAGGAGGTGCTCGCCGCGCCGGATTCGGCATTCCGGATGCCGGCCGCCCGCCGGGAGACACTGCGTCGGCTCGCTGCGGCGGTGGCCGCCGGGGAGGTCGATCTGGAGCCGGGTGGGGATCGACAGGAGACCCGGCAGCGGCTGCTGGCCCTGCCCGGGATCGGGGCGTGGACGGCGGATTATGTCGCGCTCCGCGCACTCGGCGACCCGGACGTCCTGCTGTCCACCGATGTGGCCCTCCGCCGGGGCGCCGCTGCCCTCGGCCTCCCCCACAGCCCCGACACCTTGCACTCGTACGCCGACCGCTGGCGCCCCTGGCGCTCGTACGCGATGATCCGACTCTGGAGAGCTGCATGAACACGATCGACGCCACCGTCGCCGACACCCCGGCCGGCCCGCTCGGCATCCTCGCCGGACCGGACGGGGCGGTCCGGGCCGCCGGCTTCACCACCGACCTGACCACCCTGCTCGCCCTGGTCCACCCACACCTGCACGCCCCGTTGCGGGAACGACGCGACCTCGGCCCGATCACGGCCGCCGTCACCGCATACCTGGATGGCGAGCTGAGCGCAGTTGACGGGGTTCCGGTCGAGCAACACACCGACGGCGTGTTCCTGGCCCACGCCTGGGACATACTGCGGGACCTGAAGCCGGGCGATCCGGTCACCTACACGGAACTCGCCGGGCTGGCCGGCCGCCCAGCGGCGGTCCGGGCCGCCGCCGCGGCCTGCGCCCGGAACGCCGCCGCGCTCTTCGTCCCCTGTCACCGGGTGCTGCGCACCGACGGAACGCTTGGCGGCTACCGCTGGGGGCTAGATGTGAAGAAGTGGCTGCTGAGTCATGAGCGGCAGTTGACAGCAAGCTGACACCGGCGACACTCCAAAAGGACGTAACGTCGGGTAGTGCCCGCGGAGGTTGACGGCGATCCGGCCCCCACCACAGGCCGACATCCGCTCGACAGCCTCTGGCGGCTGCGGCACTACCTGCGGCCGTACGCGCACGAGTTCGCCTGGCTCTTCCTCGCCGGCCTGGCCGCCATGGCAGCGGGGATCGCCGTGCCGCTGGTGGCCCAGCGGGTGGTGGACGGCCCGGTCGCCCGGCAGGATCCGGCCGGGCTGTTCCGCCTCGCCGGCCTGGCGCTGCTGTTCGGGCTCGCCGAAGCAGTGCTGATCTTCATCCGCCGCTGGGTGCAGTCCTCCTCCTCGGTGGGGATCGAGACGGCCATCCGCGCCGACATCTACGCCCACCTGCAACAGCTCCCGGCCAGCTTCCACGACCGGTGGCAGTCGGGCCAGCTCCTCTCCCGGATCACCACCGACCTGTCGGCGATCCGTCGGTTCCTCTCCTTCGGCCTGCTCTTCTTCGTCCTGAACCTGGTCACCTACGCCGTGGTGGTGGCGCTGCTGATCCGGCTGCACCCCGTGCTGGGCCTGGTCGTGGCGGTCAGCGCCATCCCTCTGTTCCTCCTCGCGCGGCGGTTCGCCCGCGCCTACCACGCCGCCTCCCGGCGGATGCAGGACCAGCAGGGCGACCTGGCCACGCTGGTCGAGGAGACCGCGCAGGGGCTGCGCACGGCGAAGGCGTACGGGCGCGGGCCGGAGCTGGCCGCCCGATTCGCCGTCAGCGCCCGAGCGCTACACGACACCGCGGTCGGCAAGGGACGGCTGCTCGCCGACACCTCCGCCCGCCTTGACCTGGTGCCGAACCTGACCCTGGGCGTCGTCCTCATCGCCGGCGCGGGCGCCGCCGCGGCCGGCACGCTCACCATCGGCGAGCTGGTGGCCTTCGTCAGCCTCCAGCTCCTGCTGATCTGGCCCGTGCAGGGCCTGGGGTGGATCATCGCGGGCGGGCAGGAGGCGGCCACCGCGGCCGACCGAATCTGGGAGGTGCTGGACACCCCGCCCGCAATCCTGGACGCTCCCGACGCCGCCGACCCACCCCGCTCCCAGATCCTTGGTCGGTTGCGGTTCGAGGGAGTCTCGTTCAAGTACCCGGGTGCCCGCGAACCGGTGCTGCGCGGCGTCGACCTCACCATCGAGCCGGGCGAGACGGTGGCGCTGGTCGGGGCGACCGGCTCCGGCAAGAGCAGTCTGCTGTCGCTGGTGCCCCGGCTGCACGACGTGACCGGCGGCCGCGTCACCATCGACGGGTACGACGTGCGGGGCCTGCGGCTGGCGACGCTGCGCCGGCTGGTCGGGGTGGCCTTCGAGGAGCCGACGCTCTTCTCCATGTCGGTGTGGGAGAACGTGACCCTGGGCCGACCCGACGCCGGTGACGAGGAGGTCCGGGCCGCGCTCACGCTGGCACAGGCCACCTTCGCCTACGACCTCCCGTGGGGGTTGGCCACTCGCGTCGGCGAGCAGGGCCTGTCGCTCTCCGGCGGCCAGCGGCAACGGCTCGCGCTCGCCCGGACGGTGCTCAGCCGTCCAGCCCTACTCCTGCTCGACGACCCCCTGTCCGCCCTCGACGTGCACACCGAGGCGCTGGTCGAGACGGCGCTACGCCGGGCCCTACCCGACACGACAACGCTGGTCGTGGTACACCGACCGGCCACGATCGCGCTCGCCGACCGGGTCGCCCTGCTGGAGGCCGGCCGGATCACCGCGCTGGGCCGGCACTCCGACCTGCTCGCCACCGTGCCCGCGTACCGTGCCCTGCTCTCGGCCGAGCCAGGGCCGCCGGCGGACGATCCGACCCCCAACGGCCTGGTGCGCTCGTGACCGACGGTAACGAGCCAGGCGGTGACCCGTTGCCGGCCGTCCCAGTGCCGCGACCACGGTCGGCCCAGGAAAACTGGCGCGGCATCGCGGTCGACCCGGACGCCGACCGCAGCCGGGCCGAGGACACCGATCCGGCGGCGGTGGCCCGGCTGCGCGCCCGCAGCCGGGTGCTGCTGCGCGACCTGCTCCACCCGCACCGCCGACAGCTCGCCGTCGCCGTCGCGCTGCTGCTCATCCAGAACGTGGCGAGCATGGCCGGACCGTATCTGGTGATGCTCGGCATCGACCGGGCCATTCCGCCGCTGCGGGCCGGCGACACCCGGCCACTGACGTACATCGCCGCCGCGTTCGTCGTCGCCACGGTCGCCGAGTACACCGCCCGCCGCGGCTTCCTCGCCCTCTCCGCCCGGATCGGTCAGGCTGTGCTCCTCGACCTCCGACGCCGGGTGTACGGACACTTCCTACGCCTGTCGGTGGCCTTCCACCAGCGGTACACGTCCGGGCGGATGGTCTCTCGGCTCACCAGCGACCTGGACTCCATCGGCGAGTTGGTCGGCGGTGGCATCGACAGCCTGGTCCTCGCTGCCCTGTCGATCCTGTCGGTGGCCGCGATCCTGCTCTGGCTGGATCTCCCGCTGGCCGCCGTGACGCTGCTGGCGTTCCCGTTCCTGTACTGGCTGTCCCGCTGGTTCGCCCGCACCTCGGCCGTGGCGTATCGGTGGACCCGGGACACCATCGCCCTGGTCATCGTGCATGCCGTCGAGTCGCTGCGGGGGATCCGGGCAGTGCAGGCGTTCCGCCGCGAGCCGCGCAACCAACGGATCTTCGTCCGGGTCAACGACGACTACCGGCGGGCCAGCCTGCACGCGTTCCAGCTGATCGCCACCTACTCGCCCGGGGTCAAGCTGATCGGGAACGTCACCATCGCGGTGGTGCTCTGCTACGGCGGATGGCGCGTCCTCAATGGTCACGCCGAGGTTGGGGTGCTCGCCGCCTTCCTGCTCTACCTGCGTCGGTTCTTTGAGCCGATGCAGGAGCTGAGCCAGTTCTACAACTCGTTGCAGTCGGCCACCGCAGCGCTGGAGAAGCTCGCCGGTGTGCTGGACGAGCAACCTGAGGTACCGGAGCCGGCCCGGCCGGTGCCGTTGCCGGCCCCCGAATCCGGTCGCGGGGCGGTCACCTTCCACTCGGTCTCCTTCGGGTACTACCCGCAGTCCCCGATCCTGCACGGACTGGACCTGGACATCCCGGCCGGGCAGACCGTCGCACTGATCGGGGCGACCGGCGCCGGCAAGTCGACCATCGCCAAACTGCTCGCCCGTTTCCACGACCCGAACACGGGCACCGTCGCGCTGGGGGGCGTGGACCTGCGGGACATCGCCGACGCCGACCTACGCCAGGCGCTCGTATTGGTCACTCAGGAGACCCACCTCTTCGGCGGGACCGTCGCGGAGAACATCCGTTTCGGCCGGCCGGACGCGGACGACGCCGCGGTGGCGGCAGCGGCGAAGGCGATCGGCGCGGACGAGTTCATCACCGCCCTGCCCGACGGGTACGCCACCCAGGTGCATCGCCGCGGCAGCCGGCTCTCGGCCGGTCAGCGGCAGCTCGTCGCGTTCGCTCGGGTGTTTCTGGCCGACCCGGCGGTGTTGATCCTCGACGAGGCGACCTCGTCCCTCGACGTCCCGACCGAACGAGCGGTCCAACGGGCCCTGGCCACCATTCTGCGCGACCGTACCGCGCTGGTGATCGCGCACCGACTCTCCACCGTCGAGATCGCCGACCGCGTGCTGGTGCTGGAGTCGGGACGGATCGTCGAGGACGGCTCACCCGCGCGACTGGTCCACCGCGACGGGCGGTACGCCGAGCTGCACCGCCAGTGGCTGGACTCCCTGAGCTGAGCGAAAGGATCAGCTGGTCTCGCCGGCCACACTGAACGACCGAAGTCGATCAATTGCCAGGGCGGTGAAGCCGGCCACGATCAGCGTGCTCATCACCGCCGCGACCGGCACCGACACATCGGTGGCGAGGAGCTCGGTCGGAGCGAACCGGTCGGCGAGCGCGATCACGTACTGCTGGATGGAGAGCACCTTCGTTCCGCTGACGAAATTGCCGAGCAGCCCCTCCCAGATCAGCACGTAGACCAGCCCGAGCAGCACCGGGCGCCGGGTGACCAGGCTGAGCGCGAGGAAGAGCGCACTGTAGGCCAGCGCGCCGACGGAGGCGGCGGCGGCGAGCGCCAGCCCGACCCGGACCGAACTGGCGAGCACACCGGCCACGTACAGCGGCACGGCGACGGTAGCCGCGGTGACGCCGGCAGCCACCGCCAGCTTCGGCAGCACGATCTGCCAACGCGGCAGCGGCTTGGTGAGGATGTGCACCACGGTGCCGTCCTCGATCTCCGCACCGAGCACGCCGGTCCCGACGATCAACGCGATCACCGGCAGCGCCACGGCCAACCCGAGGCCGACCAGCACCGGCGGCCCCCACTCGCCGGGGTCGACCCCCAGGGCGCGGGAGAGCACCGCCAACAGGACCAGCAGCACCGGTAGCGGGAAGAGCAGCAGGAAGCGGCGCCGCCCCAACAGCCCCCGGGCGGTGATCCAGGAAACAGTCGACATGGTCAGGCCTCCACCAGGTAGGAGAACACACTCTCCAGGGACTCGTCCTCGGGCACGAGCTGCCGAACCCGGATCCCCCGGGCCGGGGCGATCTTGGGCAACGCCCGGGTAAACGCGCCGTAGTCGCTGACCCGTACGGTCAGCCCGGCCCGGCCCAGCTCCACACCGGTCACCGACGGTTCCGCCATCAGCGCGACGGCGAGCTCGCGGTCGTCGGTGGACCGGACCGCGAAGACGTGGGGCCGGTTGGTCATCAGTCGACGGATCGTCCGGAAGTCACCGGAGGCGGCGAGTCGGCCGGCGACCATCACCTGCACCGTGCCGGAGAGCTGCTCGACCTCCTCCAGAATGTGTGAGCTGAACAGGATGGTGCGCCCGTCGCCGCCGAGTCGGTGCAGCAGGTCCATCATGTGCAGCCGCTGTCGCGGATCCATCCCGTTGAACGGCTCGTCCAGCAGCAGCACCTGCGGGTCGTGGACCAGTGCCGCCGCCACCCGCGCCCGCTGTCGCATACCCTTGGAGTACGTGCCGATCCGGCGGGACTGCGCCCCCTCCAGCTCGACCAGGGCGATCGCCCGGCGAGCGGCCTCCGCGGGGTCCGACAGCCGGTGCAGCCGCGCGCTGGCCAGCACGAACTCGTACGCGGTGAGGAACGCGTGCACCGCCTCCCGTTCGCTGACCAGGCCCAGTCGCCGGTAGACCTCGGGGTTACGCCAGGTGGGCGCCCCATCCAGGGTTACCGTGCCGCGTGACGGCGCGAGGAAGCCGGCCATCATGTGCAGCAGCGTCGTCTTGCCCGCACCGTTGGGGCCGAGTAGCCCGGTGACCCCCGGCCCCAGGCTCATGCTGACGTCGTTGACGGCGACCACGTTGCCGTACCAGCGGGAGACGCCCGAAAGATCCAGGCGGCTGGTCGTGGTGGCGGCTGCCGAACTCGGCTCCACACTGGTCACGCTCATCGAGTGGCCACCTTCCGGTAGCGGGCCAACAGGAGGACGACACAGCCGGCCACGAGCAATCCGGCCGCGAGGGCGTAGAGCGGGCCGAACCCACCGATTGGCAGCCCACCCCCACGCTCGAAGAGCAGGTCACCGAGCGCCCAGGTGCCCACCCCGTTGACCATGGTCATCGGGGAGGCGAGGAAGGCCAGCTCGGTGGTTGTCTGCGAGGGCAGGATGGCGAGGATGCCGACGATCGGTGTGGTCATCAGAAAGACCGCGACGATCCCGCCGGCGGCGAACGCCCGCTTGCCGGTGAGCGCGGCGACCAACAAGCCGATCGCGCCGAAGACCGCTGCCCAGAGGCCGGCGTAGAGCAGACCCGGCAGCAGGTCGAGCAGCTCGTTCCAGACCCCCCGCAGCCCGTTGTCGACGGTGAAGGCGGCACCGAGGAACATCACCAGCTGCGGGCCGCCGAGCAGCAACCAGAGCGCGGTGACCAGGGAGAGGAGCTTGGCCAACGGATAGTCCGACCGGGCCAGCGGCCGGGAGAAGTACAGCGGCAGCACCCCGCTGCGGAGGTCGCGACTGACCAGCTCGGGGGCGGCGACGGCGACGAAGAAGATGATCAGCCAGCTCATCGTGTCGGCGAACTGCGCATAGGTCATGACCACCTCGCCGAGCTGACTGCGAACGGCGGTAACCCCGGCGGCGACCACGGTCACGATGCCCACCACCAGCCAAGGGAAGATCTTCGCCTTGGCGCTACGGCCGAAGCCGAAAACCGTGCGCAGCCCGTGCAGGTAGAGCGCGCCGAACACCGGACCACGGCCGAGGCGGGGGCCCGAGTAGCGCTGGTAGCCGATGTCGTGGATGACGCCGGTCGACTCAGACATGGCTGGACTCCCTCGTGGCGAACAACTCGGCCACCCGGTGGCGACGCTGGTCCAGCCGGTGCAGCGGCAGGTCCAGCTCGGCGACCGCGCCGAGGATCTGGTCGTAGGTGCCGTCATCGGCCAGCTCGACGAGGAGCAGTCGGCCGTCTCGGCGGACCGGCAGCCGCAGTGCGGCCAGCCGGGCGGCCAGTTCCTCGGTGCCCTCGCTGACCTCCACGGCGAGCACGTCGGTAGCCGACGTCATGGCATCGATCCGGTCGGCCCGCAGCAGCCGCCCACCGTCGATGGCGACCAGCGTGTCGCAGATCCGCTCGACCTCGCCGAGCAGGTGCGAACAGACCAGCACCGAGATGCCGAACTCGGTGCCGATGCGGTGGATCAGGGCGAGCATCGAGTCCCGCCCGGCCGGGTCGAGCCCGTTGGTGGGCTCGTCGAGCAGCAGCACATCCGGGTCGTGCACCAGGGCCTGAGCGAGCTTCACCCGCTGCTTCATACCGGTCGAGTAGCCGCCGACCGGACGGTAACGCTCCTCGTAGAGCCCGACGTGCCGCAGCGCCTCGCTGGCCCGCTCGCGGGCCACCGTCCGCGGCAGGCCGCTGATTCGGCCGAGGTGGGTGACCAACTCGGCGGCGGTGAGGTCGGGCGGGAGGGCCTCGTGCTCGGGCATGTAGCCGACCCGCGCCCGCACCTGGTCGGGCTGGCTGGTCGGATCCAGGCCGAGGACCCGGACCTGCCCGTTGGTCGGCGCGAGCAGGCCGAGCAAGATCTTGATCAGGGTGGACTTGCCGGCGCCGTTCGCGCCGACGAGACCGACGATGCCGGGCTCCACCGCGACGGTCAGATCGGCCAGCGCGGTGACCCCACCCCGGTAGGTTTTGGTCAGCGACTCGGTCGCGATGAGTGCCACGCCCCCAGCCTAGGCAGGTGCCACCAGCTAGCGACACCCGACGCGCCCCTGATCATTCCCGTAGGGGCCGCAGTCGTAAGGCTCCGGTAATTCCCGCGCCGGCCCCCGCCGGCAGACTGGACGCATGGCCTCAAAACTGCTGCGTACCCCGCTCACCTGGGTCGCGGTCACCGTTCTCGCCGCCGGCACCGCCTTCGGTCTCTACTGGTTCCAGCCGTGGAAGTTGGTGACCGACACCGAGGTGAACGAGGAACTGGCGATCGTCGCCACCGAAGCGCCACCGTCGCCCACAAACTCCGCACCGGATGGCGTTTCCACACCGACCGCCGGATCCACACCGACCGCCGGATCCGACCCGACCGCCGGATCCGCCCCGGACGCCGGCCCGGTGATCGTCCGCAGCGGCGAGTTCATCACCCACGAACACAACACCAGCGGCACCGCCCGGATCATCCGCACGGCCGACGGCACGCTGCGGCTGGAGCTGGTCGGCCTGGCCACCTCCAACGGCCCTGACCTGCGGGTGTGGCTGACCGACCAGCCGGTCCGGACCGGAGAGGCCGGGTGGCATGTGTTCGATGACGGCCACTGGGTCGAGTTGGGCCGGCTCAAGGGCAACCGCGGCGACCAGGCGTACGACATCCCGGCCGAGGTGGATCTGGACAGGCTGACCAGTGTGTCAATCTGGTGTAAACGGTTCGCGGTGTCGTTCGGCGCGGCCCCCTTGGCCACCGGCTGACGTCCGGCCGCGGCCCCATCTCCTGGAGTGGCACTCGACCGATCCCCCGGTCGGCTGAGAAACTAGTGCCGATCAGTGATTTGGGGGGTTCATGAGTAACGGTTGGGTGCCGCCCGACGAGGTGCTGCGGGATGCGCCGGCGTACTCGCCCCGCCCGGGTGAACTGGCCGACCTGGAGCTACTCCTCACCGGGGCATACACCCCGCTGACCGGCTTCATGACCCGCGCCGACCTGGTCTCGGTGAGCCGGCGGAGCCGACTCACCGATGACGTTCCCTGGTCGGTGCCGGTGACGCTCCAGGTGCCCGCGGCCCTCGCCGAGCGGCTCGACGTACGGGATCCGGCCCACCGCACGTTGGTGCTGACCGACGGCGAGGGAGCCCCGATGGCCGCGCTGGAGGTCACCGACGCCTGGCCGGTCCGTGACGGGGTGACGGGGGTCGGCGGTCCCGTACGCCGACTCGGCGACGGCGGACACGGCCCATTCCAGCGGCTACGCCGCACCCCGGAGGAGATCCGCTCGCTGCTGCCGCCCGGCCGGGTGCTCGGGGTGGTCGCCGATCGGCCGCTGCACCGGCCGCAGCTCGCCCAGATCGCCCACGCGACCCGCACCCTCGGCGCCCACCTGCTGGTGCTGATCCCCATCGGCGAGGAGGGCGGCGAGCTGCCGCCCGAGGCTCTCATTCGCAGCGTCTTCGCGGCCCGGGACCGAATGCCGCCGGCGACGCTGGTCGCCGTTCCGCTGCCCCGCCGCCGTGAGGAGATCAGCGACGCGCTGCTCCGGGCACGGGTCTCGGCGGCGTACGGGGTGACGCACCTGCTCTCCACCGGCGAGATGCTCTCCGGGGCCGGGCTGCGGGTGCTGGTGCCGCGGGAGTTGGCCTACGACAACCGCGACGGACAGTGGCGGTGGCGGGAGGACATCCCGCCGCGCAACCGGCGGCAGGCGCTGACCCAGGCCGAGATCGACGACCTGTTGGACCGGGGGTTCCCACTGCCGGAGTGGCACACTCCCCCGGCGGTGGCGAAGGAGTTGGCACATGCCCGCCCACCCCGCCGCTACCGAGGCCTGGTGATCTTCCTGACCGGCCTCTCCGGTTCCGGTAAGTCCACCATCGCCCGTGGTCTCGCCGATGCCCTTCGGGAGCAGGGCGAACGGACGATCACCCTGCTCGACGGCGACATCGTACGCCGGGAGCTGTCGGCTGGGCTCGGCTTCGGCAAGGCCGATCGGGACGCGAACATCCGCCGGATCAGCTGGGTGGCTGCCGAGATCGCCCGGCACCGGGGAGTGGCGATCTGCTGCCCGATCGCCCCCTACGAGCAGGCGCGGGCCGCCGCACGGAAGATGACGTTGGCCACCGGGGCGGGCTTCCTACTGATCCACGTCTCCACCCCGCTGGAGGTCTGCGAGCAACGGGACCGGAAGGGCCTGTACGCGCGCGCCCGCGCTGGCCTGCTGACCGGGATGACCGGGGTGGACGACCCGTACGAGGAGCCGACCAACGCCGACCTGACGGTCGACACGACCGACCTGACGGTGGAGGAGGCGGTGCAGGCGGTCCTGCACCAGCTGGCGGAGACGGGCTGGGTCGAACCCCGCCACCCCAGCATGTAGTTCAGCGGCCACGGGCGTACAGGGGACGCGGGGGGCCCGGGACAGGGCCCCCCGCTGGGAAGGGACGGCTGGCTGTGCGCGACAGCCGGGAGAGCTGACGGGCGGCGCACGTCGCGGGCGACCGCGGTCAACTTCCTGGACGCGACTGGCATCTCGTCCATCTGGGTCAACGAGGCGCGCCGGAGAAAGTCGCGCTGCCCGCCGGCTCGACCCGCCCCGCCGACTACCCCACCGGTGGTCGGCGGCCCCGCTGGTCGATGTCAGGCGAGCTTACGGGCCAGGTTCTCGTCCAGCGCGTTCATGAACTCGTCGGTGGTCAGCCACGGGGCGTCCCGCGAGATCAGTAGCGCGAGGTCCTTGGTCATCTGGCCGCCCTCGACGGTCTCGATGATGACCTTTTCCAGGGTGTTGGCGAACTCGGTAACCGCCGGGGTGCCGTCCAGCTTGCCCCGGTGGGCCAGGCCCCGGGTCCAGGCGTAGATCGAGGCGATCGGGTTGGTCGAGGTCTTCTCGCCCTTCTGGTACTGCCGGTAGTGCCGGGTGACGGTACCGTGCGCCGCCTCGGCCTCGACAGTGCGGCCGTCCGGGGTCATCAGCACGGACGTCATCAGGCCGAGCGAGCCGAAGCCCTGCGCGACGGTGTCGGACTGCACGTCACCGTCGTAGTTCTTGCAGGCCCAGACGAAGCCGCCCTCCCACTTGAGCGCCGCGGCGACCATGTCGTCGATCAGCCGGTGCTCGTAGCTGATGCCGGCAGCCTCGAAGTCGGCCTTGAACTCGGCCTCGTAGACCTCGGCGAAGATGTCCTTGAACCGGCCGTCGTACGCCTTGAGGATGGTGTTCTTGGTCGACAGGTAGACCGGGTAGCCACGGTCGAGGCCGTACCGCATGGAGGCACGGGCAAAGTCCCGGATCGACTCGTCGAAGTTGTACATGCCCATGGCGACCCCGCCGCCGGGGAAGTCGGCGATCTCCATCTCGACCGGCTGGGTGCCGTCGGTCGGGGTGTAGGTGATGGTGACCTTGCCGGGCCCGGGGACGACGAAGTCGCTGGCCTTGTACTGGTCACCGTGGGCGTGCCGGCCGATGATGATCGGCTTCGTCCAACCGGGCACCAGCCGCGGCACGTTGGACATGATGATCGGCTCACGGAAGACGACGCCACCGAGGATGTTGCGGATGGTGCCGTTCGGCGACCGCCACATCTTCTTCAGGCCGAACTCCTCGACCCGCGCCTCGTCCGGCGTGATCGTGGCGCACTTGACGCCGACGCCGTGCTCCTTGATCGCGTTGGCGGCGTCAACGGTGGCCTGGTCGTCCGTCTCGTCCCGGTGCTGGATCGAGAGATCGTAGTACCGCAGGTCGACGTCGAGGTAGGGCAGGATCAGCTGCTCCCGGATCTGCTTCCAGATGATCCGGGTCATCTCGTCGCCGTCGAGCTCTACGACCGGGTTGTTTACCTTGATCTTCGCCATCGGCCGGCGCTCCTCTCGGGGGACACATGCTCAAGCAGTACGAGCGTACTGCAAACAGTCCCGGTTCCCCCAGCCGGCCTCACTCTGGGGACCCCGAACCCTCGGCGTGGGCGACGGCGGCCCCGCGGCCGGGTGACCACGGGGCGCTGCCGTCGGTTTGGGTCACATGCTGGCGACGTCGCCCTGCTTGGCGCGGACCGCCTCGGCGGCCTCCTTCAGGGCGGCCAGTTCGTCGGCGTCCAGGTCGGTCTCGACGACCCGCCGGACTCCCTGCGCGCCGATCTCCGCCTCCACCCCGAGGTAGACGCCGGAGATGCCGTACTCCCCGTCCACCCAGGCGCAGACCGGCATGACATCGCCGGAGTCCTCGGCAACGGCCTTCGCCATCCGGGCGGCGGCGGCAGACGGGGCGTAGTAGGCCGAGCCGGTCTTCAGTAGCGCCACCACCTCGGCGCCACCGTTGCGGGTCTTGACCACCAGGTCCTCAATCTGGGCGGCGGGCATCGCCTCGCGCAGCGGCTTACCGGCCACGCTGCTCTTCGACGGCACCGGGACCATCGTGTCCCCGTGCGAGCCCAGCGTCAGGGTCCGCACCGACGCCACCGGCACGTCGAGCGCCTCGGCCACGAAGTTGGTGAACCGGGCGGTGTCCAGCATGCCGGCCTGGCCGAGCACCCGGTTGTGCGGGAACTGGGTGGCGATCTGGGCCAGCGCGGTCATCTCGTCGAGCGGGTTGGAGACCACGATCACGACAGCGTTCGGCGCGTAATTGGCGACGTTCTCCGCGACCTGTCGGACGATCTTGGCGTTGGTCTCCAGCAGGTCCATCCGGCTCATGCCCGGCTTGCGCGGCAGGCCGGCGGTGACGACGACAACGTCCGAACCCTCGATGGCCTCGTAGCCCTCGCCGTTGGGGCCGGTGGTCACGCCGACCAGCTTGGTCTCGAAGCCCTCGACGGCCCGCGACTGGTTGAGGTCCAGGGCGAGACCCGCCGGCTTGCCCTCCACGATGTCCGTAATCACGACGGTGTCGAAGACGTCGTACTCGGCCAGACGCTGCGCGGTGGTGGAGCCGTAGAAGCCGGCCCCGACGACAGTGACCTTCTTACCCATTGACGTCCCACTCCCTGATACCAGTCGGTTTTTCCGGACCGTATCAGCCATCCTGGCACCGATCCGGTCAGGGGCGGACGGTTATGACCCCGATGGGTGCGCTTCGGTGCCGCTGCGGGACTTCAGCCGCGCTCGGCCCGCTCCACGACGTTGGTCAGCAGCATCGCGCGGGTCATCGGTCCCACCCCACCGGGCATCGGGACCAGGGCCCCGGCCACCTCGCCGACGCCGGGATCGACGTCGCCGGTGTAGCGGCCCTTACCGTCGGGGCCGATCACCCGGGTGATCCCGACGTCCACCACGACCGCGCCCGGTGTGATCATGTCGGAGGTGAGCAGTCCCGGCACACCGGCCGCGACGATCACTATGTCCGCGGCCCGGGTGTGCGCGGTGAGGTCGAGGGTGCCGGTGTGGCAGAGGGTGACGGTCGCGTTCTCGCTGCGCCGGGTGAGCAGCAGCCCAAGCGGACGGCCGACCGTGTTACCCCGGCCGATCACGACGACCCGGGCACCCCGCAGCGCCACGTCGTGTCGGCGGAGCAGCTCGACAATCCCGCGCGGGGTACAGGGCAGCGGCCCCGGGTAGCCGAGCACCAGCCGGCCCAGGTTCACCGGGTGCAGACCGTCAGCGTCCTTGTCCGGATCGATCAGCTCCAGGACTCGCTGGGTGTCGAGGTGGGCGGGGAGCGGCAGCTGCACGATGTAGCCGTGACAGGCCGGGTCGTTGTTCAGGTCGGCCAGTACGGCGTCCACCTGCTCCTGCGTGGCGTCGGTCGGAAGTTCCCGACGGAGCGAGGCGACACCGACCTCGGCGCAGTCACGGTGCTTGCCGTTGACGTACGCCTGGGAGCCGGGATCGGCGCCGACCAGGACGGTGCCGAGACCCGGCGTGACACCCCGTTCCGCCAGAGCCTTCACGCGGACCCGCAGCTCGTCCTTGATCTCGGCTGCGGTCGCCTTGCCATCCAGAAGCGTCGCCGTCACCTCCAGATCGTCTCACGCCGGCCACCGTGCGGGGCCGACGACCCGGGCAGCCGGCAACCGGCGCTGCTGTGGCCGGGGACACCAGGACTGCCCGTCGGGTGCGATTAGTCACTCTGAGTAACTCACGAGGGCCTAAAACCGGACGATCGACGATGGGCAAGGGCACGCCGGACGGTCGGCGACGGCGGGTTCGGCGTCGCCGTTGCGGGTCGACACACCCCGATCGATCCGCCGACTCGACAAGCCAAATGCGCAGGTCAGCAGCGGCATCTATAGCACGGAGGGGCACCCCCGCCAAGCCCTGACACCACCCTCCGTTACGACTTCGCAACCCTTCCGTTGTCAATCGTGAACCAGCGACCTACCGTTACCGATCGTTGCGCAGCGTTACCCAGCGTCGGGTCCTGCGCAGCGTGAGGATGAGGAGGCTTCATGCGTGTTCGTAGACTCGCCGCCTGGACAGCCCTCCCGCTCGCGGTGACCCTGGGCCTGGTGGCCTGCGGCTCCGGCGGCGGCGGGTCCGGCGGGACCGACCCCAACGCGGCCGTGCGAATCGAGATCGCCGAGCCGCAGCACCTGGTGCCGACCAACACCAATGAGACGAGCGGCTCGCAGGTGCTCGCCGCCCTGTTCAGCCCGCTGATCGGCTACGACGACGCCAGCCAGGCGTACGAGGTGGCAGCCGAGTCGGTGACGTCCGAGGACAACATCACCTGGACGATCAAGCTCAAGGACGGCTACACCTTCCACAACGGCGAGCCGGTCACCGCCGACAACTACATCGACGCCTGGAACTACGGCGCCTATGCACCGAACGGCCAGGGCGCGAGCTACTTCTTCGAGAAGATCGCTGGGTACGAGGACCTCCAGGGCGAGACCCCGGCGGCGCAGACGCTGTCCGGCCTGGAGAAGGTCGACGACCTGACCTTCACCGTGACCCTGTCCGCGCCATACTCCGACTTCCGGACCATGCTCGGGTACAACGCCTTCTACCCGCTGCCGAAGGCCGCCTTCTCCGAGCCGGGCGTGCTCGACGAGGGTTACGAGAAGGCGCCGATCGGTCAGGGTCCGTTCAAGATGAAGGGCACCTGGCAGCACGACGCCCGGGTCGAGGTCGAGCGGTACGACGCCTTCCCCGGCGAGCAGCCGAAGGTGGCGGGTGTCGAGTTCCGGATCTACCAGCAGCCCGCCGCCGCGTACGCGGATGTCCTCTCGGACAACCTCGACGTGATCAAGGTGATCCCGACCGAGAGCCTGTCGACGGCCCCCACCGATCTGGGTGACCGGTTCCAGACCAGCCCCGGGTCGTCCTTCCAGTTCCTCTCCTTCCCGACCTACCAGGAGGAGTTCAGCAACCCGGACGTGCGTAAGGCGATCTCGATGGCGATCGACCGCGAGGAGATCACGACGGCGATCTTCAAGGACTCGCAGACGCCGGCCCGCTCGTTCATCTCTCCGGTTGTCGCGGGCTACCGCGAGAACACCATCGGCGACGCCGGCACCTTCGACCCGGCCAAGGCCAAGGCGCTCTACCAGAGTGCGGGCGGGCCGAGCCAGATCGAGATCTCGTACAACGGCGACGGCGGCCACAAGGACTGGGTTGACGCCACCTGCAACCAGCTCAAGGCAAACCTGGATGTGGCGTGCGTCGGCAACGCCGAGCCGAAGTTCTCGGACCTGCTGACGAAGGTCAAGGCGGAGCAGCCGGTCGGCCTGTTCCGGATGGGTTGGTCCATGGACTACCCGTCCATGGAGAACTACCTCGGCCCGCTGTACAGCAGCACCGGCTCGGCGAACTTCTACGGCTACAGCAACCCCGAGTTCGACAAGCTGGTCGCCGAGGGTTCGGCGGCGGCCACCGAGGAGGAGGCGATCGCGAAGTACCAGCAGGCCGAGGAGGTGCTGGCCGAGGACATGCCGGTGATCCCGCTGCGCTTCGGCCAGAACGTCTTCGGGCACTCGACCAAGGTCACGAACGTGGAGTTGGACCTCTTCAACCGGGTCGACCTGCTGAAGATCGAGGCAGTCCAGTAGTTCCGTAGCAAGCGGTGTGGTCGGGTCGCCGGGCAGCTGGTGACCCGACCACACCTCTCCTTCGCCCTTTTTCAGAGAGACTGCCTAGTATGGTCCGTTTCATTCTGCGACGACTGCTCCAGATGGTCCTCGCCTTCTTCGGGACCACGCTGATCGTCTACGCGCTGATGTTCGCCGGTCAGGGTGATCCCATCCAGGCTCTCGCCGGCGAACGCCCGGTCACCGATGCCCAGCGGGCCTACCTGACGGAGAAGTTCCACCTGGACCGGACCGGCATCGACGGCTTCTTCTACCGCTACTTCGACTACATCCGGAACCTTCTCCAGGGCGACCTCGGCGAATCCCTCACCGGACGGCAGATCGGCGACATCCTGGCCGCCGCCTGGCCGGTGACGATCAAGCTGGCACTGATCGCGATGACAGTCACCGTGCTCATCGGGGTCACCGCCGGCGTGCTCGCCGGCATTCGACGGGCCAGTATCTTCGACAACTCGACGCTGCTGCTGACCCTGGTCGTGCTCGCCGTACCGACCATCGTGCTGGCGCCCATCGCGCAGTACCTCTTCGGCGTCCGGTGGCAGCTCTTCCCGCCCACCGCCGGCGCCGACCCCGACTTCTACGCGCTCCTGCTGCCCGGGATCGTCCTCGGCTCCCTCTCCCTGGCCACCGCGCTGCGGCTGACCCGGACCTCGGTGGCCGAAAACCTCCGCGCCGACTACGTCCGTACCGCCCGGTCGAAGGGCCTGGTCAAGCGACGGATCGTCGGCATCCACGTACTACGCAACTCACTCATCCCGGTGGTTACCTTCCTCGGCGTCGAGTTGGGCAACCTGATGGGCGGCGCGATCATCACCGAAGGGGTGTTCAACATCCCCGGGGTCGGTTTCAACCTCTTCCGCGCCATCCGCACCGAGGACGGTCCGTTGGTGGTGGGGATCGTCAGCGTGCTGGTCGTCGTCTACCTCGTCGCCAACCTGGTGGTGGACGTGCTCTACGCCGTACTCGACCCGAGGATCCGCTATGAGTGATTTCGAGACGGTGGCCGCGTCGGAGGACCCGAACGCCCGGCGCGGCCCCTCCGGCGAGCCGAACGCGCCGAACCAGGTCGGTGGCACCTCCGTCACCCCCGGCCGACCGCGCAGCCTCGCCGGCGACGCCTGGCGGGACCTGCGACGAAAGCCGATCTTCTGGATCAGCTCCGCCCTGGTCCTGGTGGTCGCCGCGATGGCCGCTGCGCCCGCGCTGTTCACCGGCGCCGACCCGGCCGACTGCGTACTCGCCCGGCAGCACGCCGGCCCCTCCGGCGGAGCCATCTTCGGGTACGACTTCCAGGGCTGCGACACGTACGCCCGGGCGGTCTACGGTGCCCGCGCCTCGCTCCTGGTCGGCGCCCTCTCGGCGCTGCTCACCGGGCTGATCGCGCTCACCGTCGGCATGCTCGCCGGGTACTTCGGCCGGTGGATCGACGCCGTCCTCTCCCGGGTGATCGACATCGTGCTCGGTATCCCACTGCTGCTCGCCGCGATCGTGCTGCTCAAGCGAGTCGCCAGCGACAGCGCGACGGTCCGGATCGCGGCGGTGATCTTCGTCCTGGCGGTACTCGGCTGGACGACGACAGCCCGGGTGGTCCGCTCGTCGGTGATCACCGCCAAGGAGCAGGACTACGTCGCCGCCGCCCGGATGCTCGGCGCGAGCAACAGCCGGATCATGTGGCGACACATCCTGCCCAACACACTCGCCCCCGCCATCGTGGTGCTGACCATCGCGCTCGGATCATTCATCGCTGCCGAGGCGACGCTCTCCTTCCTCGGCATCGGACTCAAGGAACCCACGATCTCCTGGGGCATCGATATCAACAGCGGCCGGGTGCACATGCGCGAGTCGGCCACCCCGCTGATCGTCCCCTCGACCTTCCTCGCGCTGACCGTGCTGGCGTTCATCATGCTCGGCGACGCGATCCGAGACGCCTTCGACCCGAAACTCCGGTGAGTCCCGTGCGCGGGAACCGGCACACCCGTGGCAGCGAGCGAAAGGCAGGCGCTGTGTCCCAGTCCGCCGTCCAACCCACGCCCGCCTCCCCCACTCCGGAGGGCGGCCACCTGCTCGAGGTACGGGACCTGCACGTCGAGTTCCGCACCGGAGAAGGCGTGGCGAAGGTGATCAACGGTGTCTCGTACCACCTGGACGCCGGAGAGACCCTCGCCGTGCTCGGCGAATCCGGCTCCGGCAAGTCGGTCACCGCCCAGGCAATCATGGGCATCCTGGACACCCCGCCCGCGGTGATCCGCAGCGGGCAGATCCGCTACCAGGGGCGCGACCTACTCTCCCAGTCGGAGGAGCAGCGCCGGCAGGTACGCGGCACCGAGATCGCCATGATCTTCCAGGATGCGCTCTCCGCGCTGAACCCGACCTTCCCTGTCGGCTGGCAGATCGGCGAGACGCTGCGCCAACGGGCCGGGATGTCCCGTGGCGACGCCCGCCAACGCGCGATCGAACTGATGGAGCTGGTGAAGATTCCGGCCGCGGCCAACCGGCTCGGCGACTACCCGCACCAGTTCTCCGGCGGGATGCGACAACGCGTCATGATCGCCATGGCGTTGGCGCTGAACCCGAAGGTCCTCATCGCCGACGAGCCGACGACCGCGCTGGACGTGACCGTGCAGGCCCAGATCATGGACCTCCTGGCCGACCTGCGCCGAGACCTCCGCATGGCGATGATCCTGATCACCCACGACCTCGGCGTGGTAGCCGGGGTCGCCGACCGGATCGCCGTCATGTACGCCGGGCGGATCGTCGAACACGCCGACGTCCGCTCGCTGTACAAGTCCCCGGCCCATCCATACACCAAGGGGTTGTTGGAATCGATCCCGCGGCTGGACTTCCACGGCCAGCAACTGTCGACCATCCGGGGCCTGCCGCCGAACCTGATGCGGATCCCCTCCGGCTGCCCCTTCCACCCCCGGTGCCCCTACGTCCAGCAGGTCTGCGTGGACGTCGTACCGCACGACCTGGTCCTCGGCGACGGCCGGACCAGCGCGTGCCACTTCGCGCAGGAGGTCCGCGATGACCGCGCCCGCTAGCCAACCGAAGAAGGTACGCGGCGAGCCGATCCTCGCCGTCAGAGACCTGGTCAAACACTTTCCCATCACCCGGGGCGTCATCTTCCAGCGCCAGGTCGGCGCGGTCCGCGCCGTGGACGGGGTCAGCTTCGACCTGCGCCGCGGTGAAACCCTCGGCATCGTGGGCGAGTCCGGCTGCGGCAAGTCCACCCTGGCCCGGCTGCTGATGCGGCTGGAGATGCCAACCTCCGGAGCGGCGACCCTGGAGGGGCGGGACCTCTTCGCCGCCCGCGGCGCACAGCTGCGCCGGCTACGCCGCAACATGCAGATGGTCCTCCAGGATCCGTACACCTCGCTGAACCCACGGATGACCGTCGGCGACATCATCGGGGAACCCTTCGAGATCCACCCGGAGGCGGCACCCAAGGGAAGCCGGCAGCGGCGGGTCCAGGAGCTGCTGGACATGGTCGGGCTCAGCCCCGAGCACATCAACCGGTACCCACACCAGTTCTCCGGCGGCCAGCGGCAGCGCATCGGCATCGCCCGCGCGCTCGCGCTGCGCCCCGAGGTGCTCGTCTGTGACGAGCCGGTCTCCGCGCTGGACGTCTCGATCCAGGCGCAGGTGATCAATCTGCTCGAGCAGCTTCAGGACGAGCTCGGCCTCTCGTACATCTTCATCGCCCACGACCTGTCGGTGGTACGGCACATCTGCGACCGGGTCGCGGTGATGTATCTGGGCCGGATCGTGGAACTCGGCACCGAGGCCGAGATCTACCAACGGGCCACCCACCCGTACACCCAGGCGTTGCTGTCGGCGGTGCCGGTGCCCGACCCGGAGCAGCGGGACAACCAGAACATGATCCGCCTGATCGGCGACGTACCGAGCCCGGCGAACCCGCCGAGCGGCTGCCGGTTCCGCACCCGGTGCTGGAAGGCGCAGGACGTCTGTGCCACCCAGGACCCGGACACCGTGCCCCGCGCCGCCGACCCGCACCCGTCGGCCTGCCACTTCGCCGAACTCCGCGAACCGGCGTCCCCCTCCTGACACCGCCGACCACCACTGCGCTGCTTCCCGGGCCGGATCGCCGGCACACTCTCGTATCGGCGACGGCGAGTATCGTCAACTATGGTGGCGTGCCGGAGTACCGGCCGGCGGTCCGCCGCCCAGAATCGCTACCTGGGAGGCGACGACGATGGACCAGACGACCTTCGGTGCACGCCTACGAGCCCACCGCGAACGTGCCGGGAAGACTCGACCGATCCTCGGCGGTCTGGTCGGTCGCAGCGCGGAGTGGGTCAAGGCATTGGAGAATGGACGCCTACTTCCGCCCCGCCTTCCCATGATGCTTCGCCTGGCTGAGGTGTTGGGGCTCACCGACCTCGCCGACCTGACCGGAGATCAGACCCTGCCCGTGGCGTCGGTGACCCGCGCTGGTCATCCCGCTCTCGACAAGGTCGCCGCCGCGATACAACGCTCTCCCCTGCCGGCCGGTCCGGCTACTCGGGTCGAGGTGCTGCGCGGCTTGGTCGGTCAGGCGTGGGAGTTGTGGCACCGTTCAACCACCGAACGGACGGCGGTCGCCGGGGTACTTCCCGGGCTGCTGGCGGAGGCGCAGCGCAGCGCTCGCCGGCTGGACGGCCTGGCCCGCCGACAGGCGCTCGTCGAACTGGCCCGGGTCTACCACCTCACCCAGTTGTACCTGGCCCACCAGCCGTACCCAGAGTTGGTGTGGCTGGCCGCTGACCGGGCGATGTCTGCCGCGCAGGACGCCGATGACCCGGCCGCGATCGCGGCGGCCGGCTGGTACTACGCCCACGTCTACCGCGGAACCAACCAGATCGACGCGGCCGAGCAGGTGCTTGTCGACGCTGCCACTCTGGTGGACCCGGCAGCCGACGATGAGCAGTTGGCCCGGTGGGGGCAGGCCCAGCTCGGCCTCGCGCTGGGGCACAGCAAGGCTGGTCGAGCCGGGCAGGCATGGCGGGCATGGGACGCCGCCGACGAGGCCGCGGGCCGGCTTGGCAGCACGTATACCCACCCGTGGTTGATGTTCGGGCCGGCGGCCTGCGCGACGTACGCGGTCACCATCGAAACGGATCTGTGCCGGCCGGGCGCGGCGGTTCGGCGTGCGGGCACCATGGACTACCGTGCGCTTCCGTCGTGTACGCGTCGGGCCGCCGCCCTGATCGAGGGCGCACGGGCGCATGTGCTGCATCGAGGTGAGTTGGCGGCGGTGCATCTGCTCGGACGGGCGCTGCGGGAAAGCGTGGACACCATGCGACACCACCCGTACGCCCGCACCGCTGCCCTGGAGCTGTCCAGCCGGCCCGGCGTGGTCGGGGAGGACGCGAGGGAACTTGCCCTCGCGATCGGCGTAATGGGGTAGCGCTCCCTCAGGTACAGACTCTCCCCGCCCCCACCCGCGACCGCTCGTAGCGTCCAGGTCACTGGCGGAGGGCAACCACTCCGGCCTCACTCCCGAGAGCGCCGGAACTCGCCGCCTTACGGAACTCGACGAAAGGCGAACCCGTGGCGGCCTCTTCCAAGCTATCCAGCGTGGTGCGGTGGTTACTCCGGCGGCAGGAGTTGCCGCCACGAACTCAGGTCGGGGAGCGCCACCAGGCGATTGAGCAGGAAGCGGCACGGCGGCGGCTGCTCGACCAGGCGAGACGGTTGCGGGGCACGCAGTCGCACCGCGAGCCGACTCAGACCGCGCCCCCTACCCCGACGACGGTGGAGCAGAGCACCGATGGTGAGACCAGGGGCCATCGGTGAGACCGGCGACCGACCAGCAGGAACAGATGATCCTCGCCGCACACGTACCCGGACCTGACGGCATGTGCACCGGTTGCCGCGCCTGGTGGTCGCGGCTGACGCCGTACCCGTGCCCGCAGGCCGACTGGGCAACCAGCCGGCACGCCCGCAGAATCACCCACCGCTTCCTGCACGGCGCCGGATGACCGTCCACAGCCCGGTCGGCCGAGCATGGACCTACAGCGGCTGCGGCCTGCCCTGGCCCTGCTCAACCCGAAATCAAGCGCTACGGGCGGAGTATGATCGTGCACGAGCGCCCGCGACAGCGGGGGATCAGCGGCGGCACGGCCGGGCACGGTGACCACGGCCCTGCACGAGACGCTCACCGCCATCCATCAGGGCCACATGCCGGACGCACACGGACGGGTGCGCCACTGAGGCTCCGCCACCCGTCCACGCTTGACGCTCACTACTCGACTATCAATCGATGTACCAGACTGGCAGAAGGAAGGTACAGCACACATGGTGCTGCTCTCGCACGACATGGTGGGGACCGGTGACACGGTCGTCCTGCTGCATTCGTCGGTGTGTGACCGGCGGATGTGGGACCCGCAGTGGCAGTCGCTGCTGGACGCCGGGTACCGCGTGGTGCGCTGTGACTTCCGGGGTTATGGGCAGACACCGGTGCCGGACGCGCCGAACAACAATGCGGACGATGTACGTGAACTGCTGGACGCACTGGGCATCGAGCAGACGGCCGTCGTCGGCTCCTCCTACGGCGGCCGGGTAGCCCTGGAGTTCGCGGCCCGCTGGCCGAACCGGGTGAGCGCTCTGGCGCTGCTCTGCGCCGGCTCACCCCACCATGAGCCCACCGCGGAGCTGGACACCTTCGACGCTGAAGAGGAGGCTCTGGTCGACGCCGACGACCTGGACGGCGCAGTCGAGCTCAACGTACGTACCTGGCTGGGACCGGACGCCGACGACGAGACGCGCGAGAGGGTACGGGGCATGCAGCGGCACGCCTATGACGTACAGCTCGCCGCGGAGGGGGAGTACGACCAACTGGAGGCGGACTGCGAGCTGTCGACGATCACGGCCCGCACCCTGATCGTCTCGGGCAAGCACGACCTGGACTACTTCCAGCAGGTCGCCATCGACCTGGCCGACCGCCTCTCCGACGCCCGGCACGTACAACTGCCGTGGGGCGGGCACCTCCCGAGCCTTGAGCGCCCCGCCGAGACCGCGACGCTCCTCAAGGACTTCCTGAACGCGTCCTCCTGACCCGACGCCTCGCTCGCCCACCTGACGCACGTGGCGAGGCGGGCGCGGGGCGACTCGCGTCGACCGGGCCGGCCGGGGTCGGTGGCCGGGTGGACATGCCGCCCTACCGCCGGCCTCCTGCCCGTCCGGTCGGCGGCTTTGTTCGGGCTATCCGGGCAGAGTAGAGCCGCCATGGTGGTCATGCCGGCCGTCTTGGCAGCGGCGATGACCTCCTCCTCCCGGATCGATCCGCCGGGCTGGACCCCTGATGCCAACCCCGAGGGTTTCGATCCGCGCGGCACCCGACTGTCGAACTGCGAGGCCCTCAGCTTTCGACTTGCGGGGCTCCAGGCTTTCGATCCGCGCGGGCCTCGGGTAGGCCACCGACGACGCCGACATGGCCGCCCACGTCGTCCCGATCGGCGGCACCGAGGACGGCACCCAGCAGCCCGGGGAAGCGGACGTCGAGGTCTTCGCCACGGAGTTCGACGAAGCAGCGGGTGCCTTCCTGCCGGGTGCGGGTGATACCAGCGTCGCGAAGCACGCGCAGGTGATGGCTGAGGGTGGACTTGGCGACCGGTACACGTAGTTCGCCCCACCCGCGTTCACGGCCGTCAGCGAGCACACGCACCAGGCCGACCCGGATGGGGTCGTTGAGCGCCCCCAGCACGTCGATGAGGGAGATCTCGTCGGGGTCGGGGGGCTGTGCCTTTTTCATGGCGACCATGCTACCTTATTCGATGTTCCACGAACGTCGAACATTGAGGTGACAATGAACGCCGAGCCCCGCACAAATCTCGCCACACATGTCGTTGTCGTCACCGGCGCCGGATCCGGCATCGGCCGTGCCACCGCACACGCGTTCGCCCGCGCAGGCGCACGGGTACTGGGCATCGGCCGCCGTAAGGATGCTCTGGAGAAAACCGCTGCCGGACACCCCGAGATCGCCGTCCATCCAGCCGACCTGAACGATCCAGGAGCACCCCAGGAAGCGATTGACGCCGCGATCGACCGCTGGGGACAAGTGGACATCCTGGTCAACAACGCCGGAGCTACCAAGATCATGCCGCTGGCGCACACCACGGCCGCGGGCATCGCCGCCCTGTTCGACCTCAACGTCGTCGCGCCCAGCCTGCTGGCGCACGCGGCGCTACCGCACCTACGTCGGAGCCGCGGCTCGATCGTCAACGTCTCCAGTACCTACGGCCACCGGCCCCTGCCGGGCGCCGCCCACTACGCAGCCTCCAAAGCCGCCCTCGAACAGCTCACCCGTAGCTGGGCGTTGGAACTCGCGGCTGACGGTGTTCGCGTCAACGCCCTCGCTCCCGGACCGACCGAAAGCCAGGCGCTGGCCGCCGCCGGACTCCCCGACCCGGCCATCGAAGAGATCAAACGAGAGGAGGCCGCCCGCATCCCCCTTGGTCGCCGAGGTGACCCCGAAGAGGTCGCCACCTGGATCCTGCGCCTGGCCGACCCGGCCAGCACCTGGCTGACCGGGCAGATCCTCACTGTCGACGGCGGACTCGAGCTGACGTGACCTCGGTCAGTGGAAAAAGTGACGGGTGCCGGTCAGGTACATGGTCACGCCGGCCGCCTTGGCAGCGGCGATGACCTCCTCGTCCCGGATCGACCCGCCAGGTTGGACGATCGCCCGCACTCCGGCGTCGATGAGGATCTTCGGCCCGTCGGCGAACGGGAAGAACGCGTCCGAGGCACACACCGCGCCCCGCGCCCGTTCGGCACCGGCCCGATCCACCGCCAGCCGGGCCGAGTCCACCCGGTTGACCTGCCCCATACCCACACCGACGGTCGCGCCGTCGCGGGCGAGCAGAATCGCGTTGCTCTTCACCGCTCGGACCGCCCGCCAGGCGAAGGCCAGGTCCCGCAGGGTCGCCTCGTCGGCGGCCTCGCCGGTCGCCAGCTGCCAGGTGGCCGGGTCGTCACCCGCGGCGTCCACCTTGTCCCGCACCTGCACCAGCATCCCACCGGTGACCGGTCGCCACTCCGCCGACGCCGGGGCGTAGGCCGGGGCGCGCAGCAGGCGCACGTTCTTCTTGCCCCGCAGTACCTCGAGCGCGTCGGGTTCGAACTCCGGAGCGACAACCACCTCGGTGAACACCTCCGACACCTGCCCGGCGAGCTCGACGCCGACCGGTCGGTTCACGGCGATCACGCCACCGAAGGCGGACACGGGGTCGCAGGCGTGCGCCTTGCGGTGCGCCTCTGCGACGTCCACGCCAACCGCGATGCCACACGGGTTGGCGTGCTTGATGATCGCCACCGCCGGCTGGTCGGAGAAGTCGTTGGCGGCCCGCCAGGCGGCGTCGGCGTCAACGTAGTTGTTGTACGACATCTCCTTGCCGTGCAGCTGCTCGGCCTGGGCAAGCCCGGCCGGGCTCGACGGGTCGGTGTAGAGGGCGGCTGCCTGGTGCGGGTTCTCCCCGTACCGCAGCACCGCGTCGCGGCGCAGCGCCAGCCCGGCGAAGCTCGGCCACGGCGCGTCCTCGACCAACTCCCGCGCGCACCACTCGGCGACGGCCACGTCGTAGTCGGCGATCACCGCGAACGCGCGGGCCGCGAGCGCCCGACGCTGCGCCAGGGTGAAACCACCCACCCGTACCGCCGTCAGCAGCTGCGGGTAGCCCGACGGGTCGGTCACCACGGCGACCGAGGCGTGGTTCTTGGCAGCGGCCCGCACCATCGCCGGCCCGCCGATGTCGATCTGCTCGACACACTCGTCCTGCCCCGCCCCGGAGGCGACGGTCGCCTGAAACGGGTACAGGTTGGACACCAGCAGGTCGATTGCCCCGATGCCGTGCTCGGCGAGCTGCCCAACGTGCGACTCCTTGCGCAGGTCAGCGAGGAGACCGCCGTGGATCTTGGGGTGCAGGGTCTTGACCCGGCCGTCGAGGATCTCCGGGAACCCGGTCACGGAATCCACCGCGGTGACCGGCACGCCGGCACCGGCGATGGCCGACGCGGTGCTTCCGGTCGAGACGATCTCCACGCCGGCGTCGTGCAACGCCTGGGCCAGCTCGGCCAGACCGGCCTTGTCGTAGACGCTGACCAGCGCCCGCCGGATCGGGCGGCGCTCGTCCTGACTGGAACTCACGGAACCGTGACCTTTCTTCCGGTGATCGTCCAACCTTCACGGACCAGGCGACCCACCTGCTCGACGAGCTGGCGTCGCTCGGCCTCTTTGATGCGCTCGGTGAGCGTCTGCTCGTCGTCGTCGTCCCACACCGGCACCGTGACCTGGGCGACGATCGGGCCGGTGTCCGTGCCCGCGTCAACGAAGAAGAGGGTGGCCCCGGTGACCTTCACTCCGTAGGCGAGCGCGTCGCGGGGCCCGTGGATGCCGGGGAAGGCCGGCAGCAGGGTGTTGTGCGTGTTGAGGTACCGATCACCGAACGCGGCGAGGAAGTGCGGGCCGACCAGCTTCAGGAAGCCGGCGGAGACGACCAGGTCGGGCGTGTGTTCGGTGACCCGCGCGGTGAGCGCGGCGTCCCAGTCGGAGCGGGTCGGATAGTCCTTCACCCGCTCGACGAAGGTCGACACCCCCGCCGCTGCGGCTCGGTCCAGCCCGGCGATGCCGTCGCGATCCGCCCCGACCGCGACCACTCGGGCCCCATACCCGGGGTCGGCGCCGGCGTCGAGCAGCGCTTGGAGGTTACTGCCGGAGCCGGAGACGAGAACGACGATACGGGCGACGGGCACAGACTCAGGCACCGGACAACCCTATCGGGGCCGTCCAGCAGCCGGTCCGCTGGGCGGCAAGCCGGCTCTGACTCCTCGACTGGACCAGGTACGCTGCCGATCGCTCCCCGCGCACCCGGGGCGACCGTCGTCGCACCCTCCGTTCAGAGGAGTAGCAAGAGATGCAGCCCAGAACCCCGCCCCAGTCCTCAAACTCCTGCTGATCGACCGGGAGGACGAATGCAGCCCGACCCATCCACCCCTCAGTCCAACCCGTCCACCCCACCGGCTGACCCGTACGCCCCACCGGCTGACCCGTACGCCCCACCGGCTACCTCGGTTCCGGAGCAGCCGTACCCCCAGCCGCCGGCGGACCCGTACGCCGCGCCCACCGCACCGCTGAGTACGCCACCATCGGACCCGTACGCCGCGCCCGCCGCTCCGCCGTACCCGCCAGGACCGAACCCGTACGCCGCGCCCGCCGCTCCGCCGTACCCGCCAGGACCGAACCCGTACGCCGCGCCCACCCCTCCGCCGTACCCGTACGGCACGCCCACCGCACCGCCACACCCCGCGCCCTACGGTGGGACACAGATGCACCCGAACGCGGGTTACCCGTTACCGTCCACAAAGCAGAACCAACTCGGGCTGATCTCCATGATCCTCGGCATCGTGTCGGTCCCGCTGGGCTGTTGCTATCTCACCTTGCCGCTGGGCATCGCCGCACTGGTGACCGGATGGCTCGGCCAGCAGAAGGTCGAGAAGGGGCTCGCGGACAATCGCGGCCAGGCCCTGGCCGGCATGATCTGCGGGGCGATCGGCGTGCTGGTGAGCCTCGGCTCGATTGCCCTGAGCATCATCGGCAGCGACTAACTTGATCTTTAACCTGTGCGGTGCGGCCGGGGATTGGTCGACTTCTTCTTCGAAGAGGTTGTCTTCCCGGTCGCGCTGCTGGTGACGATGTGGACGTCATAGCGGCGGGTGGGATGGCGGTTGGGTCGTCCGGGTGGGCGGCCGGGTCCTGGTCGGTTGGGTTTCGGTGCACCAGCGGGACAGGCGCTGTTGGCACGTAGGTGCCGAAAGCCGCGGCGGACCCGGGCGGGGGTGAGCCGTTCGGGTGGGGCGGGTCGTTCCCAGGGGCGACGTAGGTCGGCGGCGAGGGGGCGTGCCAGCCGTAGCTGGGTGTAGGCGGCGAGGATCAGCCAGGTCCAGCGGTCGGCTGCCTGCGGGGTGCGGACCTTCGGGGCGGTCCAGCCGAGGGTCTGCTTGAACAGGCGGAACGTGTGCTCGATGTCGAAGCGGCGCAAGAAGGTCTGCCAGAGCCGGTCGATGTCAGCGGTGGTGGGGTCGACACCGGACCACCACAGCCACACCGGTTTCGGGGTCGCGCCGCTGGGCAGGTGATCGACCTCCAATCGGATGACCGTTCCCTCGATCACCGGCAGTACCTTCGCCGCGTCGATCCAGGCGGATCGGTGGGTCAGCCGGGGGTGCAGCCGGTTCCAGGCTCGGGCCCACGCCGTGCCGTAGAGGCGGGGTTTCCGTGCTGGTGGCCGCGTCGGGTTCGCCCCAGGTGGCGGGATCACCGAAGGCGAATTCGCCGCCGTGGCGAGGCGGCCGGCCGTTTGTTCCTGGCTGCCGGGGCGGCGCGGCGCGGCGCAGCACCCGGTCCGAGCGCATCCGGGCGAGGACCTGCACGGGCAGGTCGCGCAGGAGGAACGCCAGCCGGGGCGCGACGCCCCGTGGCCGCGACGATGCTCACCCACCAGTGACAACTCCACCAACGACCGGACCGGCCCATCGGCGCACAACACCGCGTCCGTCAGGTCGAACAACGCGTCGGCGCGAGCGGTCAAGCAGTCGTAGAACACTCACCGGAACCCGTCCAAGTCCCCGACGGCATCAGCCACGCGACGCACACTGATCACCAGAACAGCCCTTGGCTATTGATGCTCTTCCCTAGACAAGGGCATCATCGACCAGGGGCTGTTTCCGTGACCAGCCAGGGTCTCCAGAGGACCCTCGAAGGTTAAAAATCAAGGTAGTCGCGTCGGCGGAGTCAGCCGCGGGACAGGAAGCGGGCCGCTACCACCCCACCCAGCACACCGGTACCGGTCACCACAGTCGCCACCGCCGCCACCTGCCACGGCACCGGTCCGACCTCAGCCAGCCGGCCCGCGCCCAGTGGACCGGCTGACGCCGCCGCCGCGATCCCCACCAGTAGCCCCGTCACCGGCCCGGCGAACGCCGCCGGGCGCAGGAGCGGCCCCCACTCTTCCCGGGCTCGGTCGCTGCCGGAGAGCAGCAGCCGACGGGTCAACGACCAACCCGCCACCATCCCGACCAGAATCGGCACCGCGAGCAGACCCGTCCCCAGGCCGTCCACCGGTCCACCGGGGAGGCCCGCGACCAGCGGCAGGGCCGGCAACGCCCCAACTGTTACCTCGCTGGTCTGCACCGTGGTGTCGGTGCCAACCGCGAACCCGGGACCGAGCAGGTAGCTGGCCGACCAGATCGCCACGTTCGGGGCGTACGCCAGGTTGACCAGGGTGATCCCGGCCTGCCCGGCCACCCCGGTGCGGTAGGCCGCGATCAGGTCGGCCGCGTCGCCGCCGCCGGTCGCCACCGCCAGCCCCGCCGCGCCGGCCCCCGCCGCGAGCAGCAGGAGCGCCGCGACCAGACCGGTCCGAACCCCCTCCCGCAGCGGCAGCGACGCTCGCGCGGCGAGCAGGTCACCGAGCCCGGTCGTGCGCACCGTACCGATCAGGGCAGCGACCGTGGCGACCACGGCGAGAGTCAGGCCGGACCGTACCGGCGACACGTCCAGTTCCGCACCGGTGACCAGCAGAGCGGCGAGCACCCCGAGGATCGTGTACACGACCCCGACCGCCCCCGCGGCGACGATCGCGCGTCGTGGCGACCTGCTGCCCCGGGCACCGATAGCTCGGGTGACGTGCACTCCGGCCCGATTGAGCCGCCAGCCGGCGAGCAGGGTTACCGCCAGCGGGGCGAGCCCGAGCGGACCGGCACTCGTCGTCAGGGGGATGCCGTGTCCGAGCAACCAGCCAGCCAACCCGACCCGGACCGCGTCCGGCAGGCTCGACGCACCCTCACTGAGCTGGAAGAACCAGAGCACCACTGCCACCGGCAGCCAGGAGGTGAGCGCCGCACCGACTGCGGCGACGCCCGCGGCGACGGCCAGCGGCGGACGACTCGGCGGCCCACCCGCCCGTGGCGCGGGTATGCGGCGGGCTGGCCCGGGTCGGCCCGGCGGGCGGGCGCCCACCCGAGCGCGTCGGCCGGGCTGATCGGGGGTGACAGAGGACATCAGGTCTACTCTGACATGCTGCGGGGACGGCGGCAGGTCGATAAACCCCTCGCGCGGGTTCGAATTGCGTGATCCACCGTCTCCTGCCTTCGATCCGGTCTAGCCTCGGCCACAGGACGCCACCGCGGGCGACCGGCGTGTCAAGTGGGGACCTCCACCACCGGAGGCGTTGACCGTGTCCCCCTGCAACCCGGCGGGCGCGGCACCGATGCGAGGAGGCACGCCGTGACCGCTCCATATCCGCCGCCCGGCACGGCGGCGGGCCAGGACCGGACGACGCTCTGGGGCGTACTCGGTATCGTCGTCGGCCTGCTGTGCTGCGGCGTCCTCGGGATCGTCTTCGGCTACCTGTCGATCCGCGATGCCCGACGTTTCGGTAATTCGCCGGTGCTCGGTTGGTTGGGCATCGCCTTCGGCGTGCTCAACATCATCGCCAACGGCCTTCTCTACGTTGGCGGCAACAATCCGTTCAGCTGAGCTGACGACTGGAGGGATCGGCCGTAGACGGCCGATCCCTCCAGCTGTCGTCGTCGGGGCTCAGCCCGCGGACATGATCTCCCGCATCAGCCGGGCGGTCTCGGTCGGAGTCTTACCGACCTTGACGCCGGCTGCTTCCAGCGCCGTCTTCTTGGCCTCCGCGGTGCCCGCCGAGCCGGAGATGATCGCACCCGCGTGCCCCATCGTCTTACCGGGCGGTGCGGTGAAGCCAGCAATGTAGCCGACGACCGGCTTGGTGACGTTCGCCTTGATGAACTCGGCAGCCCGCTCCTCGGCGTCGCCACCGATCTCACCGATCATAACGATCGCGTCGGTGTCCGGGTCGTCCTCGAACGCGGCCAGCGCATCGATGTGCGTGGTCCCGATAATCGGGTCGCCGCCGATGCCGACGCAGGTGGAGAAGCCGATGTCGCGCAGTTCGTACATCATCTGGTAGGTCAGCGTGCCGCTCTTGCTGACCAGGCCGATCCGGCCGGCGCCGGTGATGTCGGCCGGGATGATGCCGGCGTTGGAGGCACCCGGCGACACGATCCCCGGGCAGTTCGGCCCGATGATCCGGGTCCGCTCGCCCTGCGCCACGTTGTACGCCCAGAAGGCGGCGGTGTCGTGCACCGGCACGCCCTCAGTGATCACCACGGCGAGCGAGATGCCGGCGTCAATCGCCTCGATCACCGCGCCCTTGGTGAACTGCGGCGGCACGAAGATGACCGTCACGTTGGCGCCGGTCTCCCGCATCGCGTCGGCGACGCTCGCAAAGACCGGCAACTCGGCGCCGTCGAAGTCGACAGTGGTACCCGCCTTGCGCGGGTTCACCCCACCGACGATGTCGGTGCCCGCGGCGAGCATCCGCCGGGTGTGCTTGGAACCCTCGGAACCGGTCATCCCCTGCACGATGACCTTCGAGTCCTTGGTCAGCCAGATCGCCATTGTCAGACCCCCGCAGCGGCCAGCTCGGCGGCCCGCTCGGCCGCACCATCCATCGTGTCGACCCGCTGGATCAGCGGGTTGTTCGCGCCGTCGAGAATCGCCCGACCGGCCTCCGCGTTGTTGCCGTCGAGGCGGACAACCAGCGGTCTGGTGACCTTCTCGCCCCGCTGCTCGAGCAGGGCCAGCGCCTGCACGATGCCGTTGGCGACCGCGTCACAGGCGGTGATCCCACCGAAGACGTTGACGAAGACGCTCTTCACCGCGGGATCGGAGAGCACGATCTCGAGGCCGTTGGCCATGACCGCAGCACTCGCACCGCCACCGATGTCGAGGAAGTTCGCCGGCTTCACACCGCCGTGCCGCTCACCGGCGTACGCGACCACGTCGAGGGTCGACATAACCAGTCCAGCACCGTTGCCGATGATGCCAACCTCACCGTCGAGCTTGACGTAGTTGAGGTCCTTCTCCTTGGCGGCCTGCTCCAGGGGGTCCACCGCGGCCTGGTCAACCAGCGCCTCGTGGTCCGGGTGTCGGAACGCGGCGTTCTCATCCAGGCTGACCTTGGCATCGAGCAGGAGTAGCCCGCCCTCGGCGGTCTTGGCGAGCGGGTTCACCTCAACCAGCGTCGCGTCCTCGGCGACGAACGCCTTCCACAGGTCCACGGCGATCTCGACGGTCTGGTCGGCGACCTCGGCCGGGAACCCGGCCTGCGTGACGATCCGCCGGGCCGTCGCCACGTCAACGCCGGTGTTCGCGTCGATCGGCTCCTTGACGACCTTCTCCGGCGTCTCGGCGGCCACCTGCTCGATGTCCATCCCACCAGCGACACTGGCGATGCAGAGGAAGGTGCGATTCGCCCGGTCCAGCAGGTAGGAGAAGTAGTACTCCTCGGCCACGTCCGCGGTCACCGTGATCATGACCTTATGGACGGTGTGCCCCTTGATGTCCATACCGAGGATGTCGGTGGCCCGGGCCACCGTCTCCTCCGCGCCCTCGGTCAGCTTCACCCCGCCGGCCTTGCCCCGGCCGCCGACCTTCACCTGCGCCTTGACGACCACCCGACCGCCGAGGCGTTCGGCGATCGCGCGGGCCTCCTCCGGGGTCGTGGCGACGCCGCCGGCGAGCACGGGCAACCCATGCCGCTCGAACAGGTCCCGCCCCTGGTACTCGTACAGGTCCACGATTGCGCGTCCCGTCCCGTCTCCGCGGCGCGCCGTCGCGCCGCCACCAGCGTATGGAAAACAGTTTGACGCCTGTCATCAGTTGTAACAGGCCATTGAAGGCAGCCTAGCGAGGTCGACACCACCAACGACCAAGCGGGTACGTGGTGTGCGGTTTTGCACAGCTGACTGGCCAGCACCCGCCGTTTGACCGAGTGCCAACCTTCCGGACGATGTTTTCCCCGACGCGTAACCCCGGGGGTGAGGCCTCGTTGAGTCAGATGTCGAAGCGCTGGTCAGCGCGGCGACGAGACGGCCGATGCCCTGTCGGTCGAGGGGTGGCGGCGGGGCATCGTGCATAGAGAGGCCGGACGTGTGAGGGGTGCGTCCGGCCTCTCCCCCTGTCCAGCCCAGTGAACTTCTCGGGCCGATCGTTGGCGCACGTCAGGCGACGGCCTGCGCGACGTTCTGTCGAACCCAGTCCACGATCGACCCTGTGGTAGCCCCCGGGGTGAAAATCTTGGCCACGCCAATCTGCTGTAGTTCCGGGATGTCAGTGTCCGGGATGATGCCTCCGCCAAAGACGACGATGTCTCGCGCGTCTCGCTCGGCAAGGAGCTCCAGCACCCGCCGGAAAAGCGTCATGTGCGCCCCGGACAGAACGGAGAGTCCGACCGCGTCGGCGTCCTCCTGGATCGCGGTCTCCACGATCTGCTCCGGGGTCTGATGCAGACCGGTATAGATGACCTCCATCCCGGCGTCCCGGAGGGCACGCGCGACGACCTTTGCGCCGCGGTCATGGCCGTCCAGGCCCGGTTTGGCGACGACGACCCGAACACGAGAGCTCATCTGCGCATCCCTTTCACCGGCTCCGCGGCTTGACCTTAACGAACGGTAACCCGACCGGTCCGGGCTGAGGAATCCGGGCCGGCGGATACCCCGCCGCCTCGGCGCCCACCCACTCACCGCAAGACCAGGACAGCACCCGGGGCCGGGTCAAGCCGGACGGCTCCACTGTTCGGTCACACTACGCGACGAACAGGATGAGATTGGGAACACCTCCACCGGCTTAGCCCCAGGACAATAGTGGATACAATCGGACAGAACATCACACCAATATGGCGATGCGGCTTGTGACGGACGTGGCGGTTGGCTACCGTGTCCAACGGTTGTCATCAGGTCCATGGACGGGTGACGACGCGGTCGGCGGAGTTCACCCGAGCTTCGCGAACCTGTCCGATCGCCTCGATACCCCGACAACGGAGGGTGTGCGTGCGCCAGCGCCTGTCGTCTGAGCCCGATAGATATCGCGGCCGTCGCCGCGTACCCACCCCACCGCGGAGCCGCTACGCCGCCGTGGTCACCACCGCTCTCGTTGGTGCCGGCGGAGTCGCACTCTTCGCCGGCAACGCCCTTCCCGACGCCAAGAGCGTCAGCCCGACCGTCCTGGCCGAGCTGAAGACGGCCTCCGCGCTGAGCGAGGACGCCGCCGAGCGCGCCAACGCCGCCGACCGCTCGTCACGGGACGGCGAGCGCGTCGACGCGGCGGCGGAGGCAGAAGTCTGGTGCCTCCCCCTCAAGGAGTACGAGTTCAACTCCCCGTACGGCGTTCAGGGTGAAGAGCTCCACACCGGCGTGGACCTGGTTGCCCCGGAGGGCACCCCCTACGTCTCCATTCATGACGGCACCGTCACCAAGGCCGGCTGGTTCGGCGGGTACGGATACACGGTGATCGTCGCGAACGCCGACGGCAGCGAGGCCATCTACGGGCACTCCTCCGAACTCAGCGTGCAGGAGGGCCAGGAGGTGAAGGCCGGCGACCAGCTCGGCCTGGTCGGTAACACCGGCCTCTCCTACGGCTCCCACCTGCACCTGGAGGTCCATGTCAAGGGCGAACCGCTCGACCCGGTCCCCTGGTTGATGGAGCGCGGAGTGGACATCAAACTTCAGATGGAACCTTTCCACAGCGAGGTAGCCATCCCCTGACGTTGAGTCATGCCTTACTGCCGCCCGGATCGGATGATCCGGGCGGTTTTTTCACTCCTCCAGTCGGTGAAGGTGTTTGGGGTCACGTCCCGCGGTGTGACTGAGCCCACGCTCGAACCGAATCGCTGCCGTCGCTATTCGCGACACGGGCCGACAAAGCTCCGACGATCGCGCTGGACCAAGCCCGCCCGATGACCCCTCGTCTCCGGCCGGCTCCGGGCGGACCCTCAGTATGTCGAGGTCATGTGCCCCTACGAGCAGTGAAGGTCCGTTGTGCAGAACGACACCCCCCGCTCGAGCAGGAACACCGCACCGGCCCGCCACCGGCGACCGACCAGCACCCGAGGCCGGGTGCTGCGCGCCACAGTCGCCGCGGTAGCCGGACTCGCCCTCACCGGAGTCGCGGTAACAGCGATCACCGGAGATGACCAGGACGCCGCACGGAACGGTGCCGTCGACATCGACCTGCGGACTCAGACCGAGGCCCGGGCCCAGGCCGAAGCCGCCGCCCAAGCCGAAGCCGCCGCCCAAGCCGAAGCCGCCGCCCAAGCCGAAGCCGCCGCTCGCGCTGAAGCCGCCGCCCGCGCCGATCGCTCCGCCCGGGAGTCGGCGAGCAGCAGTCCGACCCCCAGCGCGTCGGCGAGCCCCACGGAGCGGCCCTCGGTCAGCGCGACACCGAAGGTGACGGCCAAGCCGGCAACCACGACAACCACCGCGTCGACGCCGACCTGGGTCATCCCCATGGCCGATGCCACCATCACCTCCTGTTACGGATCGCGGTGGGGAATGCTGCACGCCGGTATCGACTTCGCCATGCCCGCCGGCACCCCGGTCCACGCCGCCTTCGGCGGCACCGTGACGAAGGCCAGCGACGCTGGCGACGGGTACGGCATCTCGGTCATCATCGACCACGGCAACGGATATCTGACCCACTACGCCCACCTCAGCACCGCGAAGGTAAGCGTCGGCGGCCAGGTCGGTGCCGGTGACCCCATCGGTCTGGAGGGCTCCACCGGCGACTCCACCGGCCCGCACCTGCACTTCGAGGTACACCAGGGTCAGCTGTGGAACCAGATCGACCCGGCGCCTTTCCTCCGCGAACGCGGCATCGACGTGGCCTGCTGACCGGGCGCCTCCCCGGGGCCGACGGGCGAACCGAGCCCGTGCCGTCCGCTCACAGCCGATCGATCGGTGCGTGCCGGAGGACCAGCCAGAGCGTCTGGTCGCCGAAGTCGATCTGAGCACGGGCACCTGGACCATGCCCTTCCACCGTGAGTACCCGACCCAGCCCGTACCGCTGGTGGTTGACCCGGTCTCCGACCGCGACCCGCGGGGGCGCTGACGGCAACTCGCTGGCCGTGGCGAGGCGACTACCGTCAACGCCGAGCCGACGTGCGAGCTGCGCGGCCTTCGGCGTACCACCGGTGAAGCCGCCCTGCCCCCGGTCCGCGCGACCGCCCACGCCTCCGCCGCCGCCGGCCCACGAGGTGTACGAGCCCTCGGTGCGCTCCCAGCGCACCAACTCCGCGGGCAGTTCCTCGAGGAACCGGGACGGCGCGTTGTAGGCCGGCTGGCCCCACGCCGAGCGGGTGACCGCCCGAGACAGGTAGAGACGCTGCCGGGCCCGGGTGATCCCCACGTACGCCAGACGCCGTTCCTCCTCCAACTCGTGGTTGTCGCCGAAGGTACGGGCGTGCGGGAAGACCCCGTCCTCCATCCCGGTCAGGAACACCACCGGAAACTCCAGCCCCTTGGCAGTGTGCAGCGTCATCAGGGTGACCACCCCCTGGTGCTCCGGGTCGTCGGCGGGCAACTGGTCCGCGTCGGCCACCAGCGCGACCTGCTCCAGGAAGCCCGCGACAGTGGCCCGCTCGCCCTCCTCGCCCAGGCCCTCCACCCGTTCCGTGTACTCCCGGGCGACGCTGACCAGTTCCTGGAGGTTGTCGACCCGGCCGGCGTCCTGCGGGTCCAGGCTCTCCTCCAGCTCGGTCAGGTACCCCGACCGGTTCAGCAGCGCCTCCAGCACCTCCTCGGGCGCGCTGGTCTCCGCGACCTCCCGGACACCGTCGAGCAGCGCGACGAACTCCGCGATGCCGTTCGCCGCCCGAGTGGAGATGCCCGGCGCGTCCCTGGCCCGGCGAAGGGCAGCGCCGAAGGAGATCCGGTCCCGGCTGGCAAGCGCCTCGACACATGCCTCGGCTCGATCCCCGATGCCCCGGCGGGGAGTGTTCAGCACCCGACGAAGGCTGACCGTATCGTCCTCGTTGACCAACGCCCGCAGGTAGGCCAGGGCGTCCCGGACCTCCTTACGCTCGTAGAAGCGGACTCCACCGACGACCTTGTAGGGCAGGCCGACGCGGATGAACACCTCCTCGAAGACCCGGGACTGGGCGTTGGTCCGATAGAAGACCGCCACGTCCCCCGGCCGGGTGTCGCCGTCGTCCACAAGCCGGTCGATCTCCCGGGCCACCCAGTCGGCCTCGGTGTGCTCGGTGTCGGCGACGTAGCCGACGATCGGGTCGCCGGTCCCGGCCTCACTCCACAGCCGCTTGGGCTTACGGGAGGTGTTGCGGTCGATCACGGCGTTGGCCGCGTTCAGGATGGTCTGGGTGGAGCGGTAGTTCTGTTCCAGCAGGATCGTCCGAGCATCGGTGAAGTCCCGCTCGAACTCCAGGATGTTGCGGATCGTCGCGCCCCGGAACGCGTAGATCGACTGGTCGGCGTCACCCACCACGCAGAGCTCCGCCGGGTCAAGCCCGTCGGTACCCGACACCAGCTCCTTGATCAACACGTACTGGGCGTGGTTGGTGTCCTGGTACTCGTCAACCAGCACGTGTCGGAACCGACGCCGGTAGGTCTCCGCGACGTGCGGATGCGACTGGAGCAGGTGCACCGTCGTCATGATCAGATCGTCGAAGTCCAGCGCGTGCGCCTCACGGAGCCGCCGCTGATAGAGCGTGTACGCCTCGGCGAGTGCCCGCTCGTTCGGCCCCTTGGCCCGGGCGGCGAACTCCTCGGGGTCAACCAGCTCGTTCTTCAGATTCGAGACCTGGGCGGCCAGCCCCCGCGCCGGGTAGCGCTTCGGGTCGAGGTCCAACTCCCGGGCGACCAGCTGCATCAGCCGACGGGAGTCGTCGGCATCATAGATCGAGAAAGTCGACTTCAAACCCGCATGCTCGTGCTCGGCCCGCAGGATGCGGACACACGCCGAGTGGAAGGTCGAGACCCACATCAACCGAGCACGCGGCCCGACCAACTGGGCCACCCGCTCCTTCATCTCGCCCGCGGCCTTGTTGGTGAAGGTAATCGCGATGATCTCGCCTGGGTGCACCTGTCGGGCCGCCAGCAGGTAGGCGATCCGGTGGGTGAGCACCCGGGTCTTGCCGGAACCGGCTCCGGCCACGATGAGCAGCGGTGACCCGGCATGGGTAACCGCTTCCCGCTGGGGGCCGTTCAGCCCGTCGAGCAGCGCCTGCGGGTCGAGGCGCGCCGGAGTGGGTCGTCGCGGCGGAGCAGGGTCGGGCGCGGACGAGGGCACGGGAATGTCAAAGAGAGGATGCATCGCACGGCGAGTCTATGCCGTCGCCCCGACGAATCCCTGTGGCCACGGCCCGGGTGTACGACGGCGCGCTCTCCCCCTGCCCACGGTCGCGTTCCTTCGGTGATACAAGACTCCCTGGTCAGGGCTTTCCTTGCGCCGCCGAGCGGGAGAGGGCATACTCGGCACCGTGTTTGGTCGGCGCGAATACTTTTACTACGGTCCGGGGAGTCCGGTAGCCGTAGGTCACGCCTGATCAACCAAGACCTACGAAAAGGCCCCGGGCTCGCGAGCCCGGGGCCTTTTCGTCTCGGGATCCGGGCACCAGCACCCGACACCCGAAGGGTACGACGATGATGACAGGCGTGGCGGAGCAGAACGGCAGCACGGACGACACGAGTGGCGCGGAGGGCACCGTCGATCGCGACGCCGGCACGAAGGAGCCGTTGGCCGTGGCGCAGATCGCGAATATCCGGCAACGGATCGACGAGATCGACGGAACCCTGATCGACCTCTGGCAGGAGCGGGCACGGCTCTCCCGGCAGGTTGGCGCGACCCGAATGGCCTCCGGCGGCACCCGCTTGGTGCTCTCTCGCGAGCAGGAAATCCTGGAACGCTTCCGGGCCGCGCTGGGCGCGGACGGCACCCAGGTCGCCCTCCTGCTGCTCCGCGCCGGCCGCGGCCCGCTCTGATCCGACAGCCCCGATAGCGAAACAGGACCGGGGCGTCGGCCAGCATGGCCAACGCCCCGGTCACTGTGGAGCTGCTACCGCTGCGCGTGCACCACGTCCCGAACCTCGGCGAAGTGGCAGGCGCTCGGGTGGGCCGAACTCTCCCGGACGGCCAGCGCCGGCTCCTGCTGGGCGCAGATCTCCTGCGCCTTCCAGCAGCGGGTCCGGAAACGGCAGCCCGAGGGCGGGTTGGCCGGCGACGGAACGTCACCGGTCAGGACGATCTGATCCCGCATACCCCGTAGCTTCGGATCCGGCACCGGCACCGCCGAGAGCAGCGCCTGCGTGTACGGGTGGGTGGGGTTCTCGTAGATCTGGTCCTCGGTGCCGATCTCGACGACCCGACCGAGATACATCACCGCGACTCGGTCGGCGATGTGCCGCACCACGGACAGATCGTGCGCGATGAAGATGTACGACAGCCCCAACTCGTCCTGGAGCTTCTCCAGCAGGTTGATCACCTGCGCCTGGATCGACACGTCCAGGGCGGAGACCGGCTCGTCACACAGAATGATTTCCGGGTTGAGCGCCAGCGCGCGGGCGATACCGATGCGCTGGCGCTGGCCGCCGGAGAACTGGTGCGGGTACCGGTTGATGTGGTCGGGGTTCAGACCGACCAGATCCAGCAGCTCCTGGACCCGGGCCCGCCGCTGGGGCTTCGCCAGCACCTCGGGGTGCACCTCGAACGGCTCGCCGACGATGTCGCCGACGGTCATCCGCGGGTTGAGCGACGTGTACGGATCCTGCATCACCAGCTGGATGTTGCGCCGGCCACGACGCCGCTCGGAGCCGCTGACCTTCGCCATGTTCCGGCCCTGCACGAACAGGTCTCCGGAGGTGGGGGTCTCCAGTCCCACCAGCATCCGGGCCAGGGTCGACTTGCCGCAGCCAGACTCGCCGACGATGCCGAGGGTCTCACCCCGGCGCAGCTGCAGGTTGATCCCATCGACCGCGCGAACCGCGCCAATCTGCCGCTTGAAGAGGATCCCCTGGGTCAGCGGGAAGTGCTTCACCAGGTCACGGGCCTCCAGCACGATGTCAGACATCGGCCTTGACCTCCTTCCAGAAGTGGCAGGCGGAGCTTCGGACCGGCGCCACCTGATACAGCGTCGGTACCGGGTCCTGACGGCAGGCATCCTGCACGTACCGGCACCGGGGGTTGAACGCGCATCCCTTCGGAATGTCGGTCAGCAGCGGCGGCAATCCCTTGATGGCGGAGAGTTCCTGGCCCTTGAGGTCCAGGCGGGGAATCGACTCCAGCAGGCCCTTGGTGTACGGGTGGGACGGGCTCTCGTAGATGTCCCGGACCGGAGCCTCCTCAATGACCCGGCCGGCGTACATCACCGAGATGTGGTCCGCCACGTCGGCGACCACACCCATGTCGTGCGTGATCAGCAACAGGCCCATGTTCCGTTCCCGCTGCAACTCGGCGAGGAGGGTCATGATCTGGGCCTGCACGGTGACGTCCAGGGCGGTGGTCGGCTCGTCGGCGATCAACACCTCCGGGTCGAGCGCCAACGCCATAGCGATCATGACGCGCTGCCGCATACCACCGGAGAACTGGTGCGGGTACTCGTTCACCCGCTGCTTCGCCGCCGGAATCTTGACCAGGTCGAGCAGCTCGACAGCGCGCGCCTTACTGGCCGCCCGGGACATTCCCCGGTGCTTGCGGAACAGCTCTGCGAGCTGGAAGCCGACCGTGAAGACCGGGTTCAACGCGGAGAGGGCGTCCTGGAAGATCATCGCGATCCGGTTGGCGCGGACCTTACGCCGCTGCGCCTCCCGCAGCTTGAGCAGGTCGACGCCGCGGTAACGGATCTCCCCGCCGGTGACGAACCCGGGTGGGCTGTCCAGGATCCCCATAATCGCCTGGGCGGTGACGCTCTTACCGCAGCCGGACTCCCCGAGAATCGCTCGGGTCTCGCCGGCCCGCAGACTGAAGCTGACGCCGTTGACCGCGCGGGCGATGCCGTTGCGGGTCCGGAACTCGACGTGCAGATCCTTGACCTCAAGCGGCAGGGCATCCGAGTCAAGCCCGGGCAGGGCGTCCAGCTTGACGTTCACATCAGTGCTCATGGCGCTCACCGGAACTTCGGGTCGAGGGCGTCACGCAGGGCGTCACCCATGAGAATGAAGGACAGCACCGTGCCAATCAACAGCCCGCAGGGGAAGAGCAGCAGCCACGGATCCTCCAGGAAGTAGACCTGGTGGGCCGAGATCATGATGCCCCAGGACTGCGTCGGCGGCTGGAGCCCGATCCCGAGGAAGGTCAGCGTGGCCTCCGCGGCGACGAACGAACCCAGCACGATCGTGGCGTACACCAACATCGGCGCGATCGCGTTCGGCAGGATGTGCCGGAACATCAACCGGCCGTTACTGGCCCCGACCGCCTTGGCGGCCTGCACGTAGTCCAGATCCTTCGAGGAGATGACGCTACCGCGGATGATCCGGGCGATCGTCGGCCAGCTCAGCAGGAACAGCACCAGGGCGATGGTCACGGGGTTCTGCTGCTTGATCACGGTCAGGAAGACGATCGCACCGAGCAGGAACGGCAGCGAGAAGAAGATGTCCATCAGCCGGGAAATGATCCCGTCGACCCAGCCACCGTAGTACCCGGCGAGGAGCCCCATCAGACCACCGAAGAGCACGATGCCCCCGGTAGCCATGATCGCGATCACCATCGACGGCTGGGCGCCGTAGATGGCGTGCGAGTAGTAGTCACAGCCCTGGATGTTGAAGCCGAACGGGTGCTCCCAGCTCGGCGAGACCCGGGACTGGTCGGTGCTGCACGCCCGGGGATCCTGACTGGTCCAGAGCGTGGGGAAGGCCGCCATCGTGCTGACCACGACGATGTACAGCACGGCGAGCATGAAGACCGGGTCGCGAACCAACTGCCGGCGGGCATCCGCCCACAGGCTGGCGTTGCGCTCCTTGCCGCTCGTGCTCGTCTTCTCCGGGGCCCGGCCGTCGCCGGAACCCGGGGCACCGCCGACGGTGGCGCCGGCGCTCGTCGCGTCACTCATGTCCCCACCTCGTTTCGCTTCGCCCTGCCGAGGAAGCCGGGATCACCGGCCACCGGATACCGACCACGGTGCCGTCACTCATAGCGGATCCTCGGGTCGAGGACGGCGTACAGGAGGTCGACCAACAGGTTGGCGAGCAGAACGACCAACACCAGCATGGTCACCACGCCGATGACCACGGACGACTCTCCATCCCGGGCGGCACTCGTCACCAGTCGGCCGATACCGGGCACGTTGAAGATGGTCTCGGTGACCACCGCGCCCGCCATCGCCGAACCGATGTCGACGCCGAGGTACGTGATCACCGGAATCAGCGAGTTACGCAGCGTGTGCACGCCGATGACCCGCTTGTTCGCCAGGCCCTTCGCCCGTGCGGTCCGGACGTAGTCCGCCCGGATGTTCTCCATGATGCTGGTCCGGGTCAGACGCGCGGTGGTGGCGAGCGCCACCGCGCCGAGCACCATGCCGGGGATCAGGAGACTGGCGAACGGGTAGTCCGGCTTGAAGCCGGGGCTGAAGAACCCGTACGCGACGACGTCGGGGATCCACTCCTGATCACGCAGGATGTTGCCGAACTTGACCCCGATGAACTCCCGCACCACGATACCGAGCACGAAGATCGGCACAGAGATCACGAAGACGGTGCTGATCTTGACAAGGTTGTCCGCGAAGCTGCCGCCCCGCAGACCCGCCCACACACCGGCGGCGATACCGACGACGGCCTCGAAGACAATCGCGATCACCAGCAGCTTCAGGGTGAATGGAACGGCATTGGCCACCAGGTCGGTGACCTCCTGCCGCCGCAGGTCGATGCCGAAGTCGAAGTGCAGGAAGACTCCGCTCACCCGGTCGAGGAAGAGCCCGAAGCAGGGGTTGCCCTTCTGCTCGAGGCAGGGGTCACCGTAGCCGAGTCGGTCGGTGACCGCCTGGAGTAGGGCCGGCGGCGGGGTCCGGTCACCGAAGATGGCTCGGACCGGGTTCCCGCTGAACTGAATCGCCAGCGAGGTCATGTAGTGGAGCAGGAACATGGTGCCCAGCACGGTCGGGATGAACTGGAGCAACCGTCGAATGACGTAGCGCCCCATGTCGGGGTCTCCTCTCGGCGCTGATACAGCGGCAACGATCACCCTGGTGGGGTGATCGTTGCCGCCACATCCTTTACGGCGGGATCAGATTTCCGAAGCTCAGTTCTACTTCAGTGAGGTCGCACCGTAGTCGGCGCCCATGACCTGGTTCCAGACAAAGGCGTCCACGTTCTCGCTGTAGACCGCCGCTTCCTTGCGCCAGAACATCGGGATGACCGGCATCTCCTCAGCCAGGATGTCCTCAGCCTGCTGGTAGAAGGTGATGGCCTCCTCCATGGTCGGAGCGGCGTCGCCCTGCTTCAGCAGGTTGTCGAACTCGGGGTTGCTGAAGGTGCTGTTGTTGCTGTCGTTGCCGGTGCTGTACAGCGGAGTCAGGTAGGTCTCCAGGAACGGGTAGTCCGGGCCCCAGCCGAGCCGGAACGGGCCGGTGAACTCCCGGTTGTCCGCCACGTCCAGGTACTCGGCGAACTGCAGGTTGACCTTCAGCTCGTAGTCGATGCCCAGCGCGGCCTTGACCTGGTCGCCGACGGCCTGGAGCCAGGCGTCGTGGCCAGCACCCGCGTTGGCCCACAGGGTCAGCTTCTTGCCCTCCGGCCAGCCACCGGCCGCCGCGAGCAGTTCCTTGGCCTTCTCGACGTCCTTCTCGCAGTAGGCGCAGATACCCTCGCGAGCGCCCTCGAAGATCGGCGCGACGAAGCCGGTGGCGGGAGTCCACCGTCCGTCGAAGACGGCGTCAACGATGGACTGCCGGTCGATCGCCAGCGAGATCGCCTGGCGGATCCGCTTGTCCTTGAAGCTGTCGTCGTACAGCGGCATGCCGACGTAGTTGAGGCTGTCGCCCGCCTGCTCGTACAGCCGGTCGCCGTAGCTGGCCTTGGCGTCCTTGAAGCGCGCCGGCGGGATCGTGTACATCACGTCCAGCTCGCCGGCCTGGAAGGCGGCGTAGGCGCCGTCCACGTCGGCGAAGATCCGGTAGTTGATCGCCTCGGGCTTGCCCGGCTCGCCCTTCCAGGTCTCGCTGCGGACCAGGTTGATCTCGACGTCGTGTTCCCAGCTACCGTCGATCTTGTAAGGGCCGTTACCGATCGGGGTCTCGTTGCAGGCATCCGCGTCGTCGACGCAGGCCTGGGCCATCGGGAAGAAGCCCGAGTACCCGACAATGGTCGGGAAGCCGGTGAAGGGCTCCTTGAGCTCGACGGTGAAGGTGAGGTCGTCGACCTTCGTCAGGCCGGACATCGTCTCGACCGTCGGTGCCGGGGCCTCCGCCGGGCCCTCGCCGTCCGGGTCCTTGGGCAGGACCTCGTCGATACCGGCGATCCGCTTCATGAAGTAGCCGTTGTTCTGGGCGTTCGGCGCGTAGGCGGCGAAGTTCCACGACCGGATGAAGGAGTCGGCGTCGACCGGCTCACCGTTGTCGAAGGTGTAGCCGTCCTTCAGCTTGATCGTCCAGAGCTTCTGGTCGTCCGAGGTGATCGACTCGGCCAGATCCATCTCCGACTCACTGGTCTCGGCGTTGTACTTGACCAGACCGCGGTAGAGCTGACGGATCACGTAGATCGACGGCTCGTCGTCGGCGTTCGACGGCAGCAGGTACGCCGGCTCTGACGCATATACACGAAGCGTGCCACTGGCGTCACCATCAGCATCGCTCGAGCCGCCGCCACCGCAGGCAGTGGCCAACATAGCGGTGGCGGTCGCCGCGACCGCCACCTTCAGGAATTTCCCGCGCATGGGGAGTGCCTCCTCAGGGCGCTCAGCTCACGAGGGGTGTGAGGTGCCTGCCACTGTGACACCAGACGCGCGTCAGCGGAAAGGCGTGTTATCAACCCGATACCCGGCCGGGACGGTGTGTACATTCATCCGGAGGTGGCTTCATCGACCCCGGGCAGGCGTGCTAAGAGCTGCGGAAACAGCATCGACAACGGCCAACATCGACCGGCTGGGCCGGTGGGCGGCCCAGCCGGTCGGCGGCTCAGACAAGCCGACGATCCGCCGCCCAGCGTGACAACTCGTAGCGGCTGGACATCTGGAGCTTGCGGAGCACGTTCGACACGTGCGTCTCGACCGTCTTGATCGAGATGTACAGCTCCTTGGCGATCTCCTTGTACGCGTACCCCCGAGCGAGCAGACGCAACACCTCCCGTTCCCGGTTGGTCAGCTGGTCCAGCTCGGGGTCGGAGACCGGCGCGTCCGGGCGGGCGGCGAAGGCGTCCAACACGAAACCGGCCAGCCGGGGGCTGAAGACGGCATCGCCCTCGGCGACCCGTCGGACCGCCGCCGCCAACTCGTCCGGGGAGATCGTCTTGGTGACATAGCCACGGGCGCCAGCGCGGATCAGCCCGATCACGTCCTCGGCCGCGTCCGAGACACTGAGCGCGAGGAACCGCACGTGCGGGTACGTGCGCCGGATGGCCTCGAGCACCGCCCGGCCACCCCCCTCCGGCATGTGCACGTCGAGCAGCACCACGTCGGGTTCGGTCGCGGCGATCCGGCTGACCGCCTCCCCCACCGTGCTCGCCTCGCCCACCACGTCGACATGCGCACCCAGCTCGGCGCGGACTCCGGCCCGAAACATCGCGTGATCGTCAACAAGAAAGACCCGCAGCCGCCGCGTGGCAGCACCCGCGTCCGCCGCTGCGCCCGCCGTCTGGTCCGTCATCACCTACTCCTCTCCGCCGTGGACCCGTCACGGGAGATCGGCAGAATCAACCGGATCTCGGTCCCCTCCCCGGGTTCGGAGCGAATCTCCGCCCGGCCACCGTGTCGCTTCATCCGCCCGATGATCGAGCCCCGGACACCGTGTCGGTGGTCCTCCACCGTAGCCGGATCGAAGCCCCTCCCCCGATCGCGGACGAAGACGCTGACCTGCTCGGGTTCGACCTCGGCGTAGAGCGAGACGGTCTGCACCCCTGCGTGCCGGGCGGCGTTGACCAGTGCCTCGCGGGCGGCGGCCACCAACGCGCCGACCCGCTCGTCGGTCTCCCGGTCCCCGACAACCACGGTCTCCACCGTGATCGCGTACGCATCCTCCACCTCGGCCGCCGCCTGCTCCAGCGCTGCCGCGAAGCGCTCTGTGGGTGAGGCCGTCGGCCGGTAGAGCCAGTTGCGCAGCGAGCGTTCCTGCCCCCGGGCCAGCCGCGTCACGGTCTTCCCGTCACTGGCGTTTCGCTGGATCAACGCGAGTGTGTGCAGCACCTGGTCATGCACCATGGCAGCCAGTTCGGCCCGCTCCTGCTCCCGGATCCGCCCCTCCCGTTCCAACCGGAGCTGGTTCCAGGTTCGCCACAGCACCGGCGCGGCCACCACCCCGACGCCCGCCAGACCAACCAGGGCGAAGATGACGCCGTTGAGTACCGCGTCAAAGTTCTGCGTCGGGGAGTACACCGCCGCGACCCCGACAATTCCCACCGCGACCAGGATGCCGCCGCCGATGAATCGGAGCATGAACGCCCGGCGGTCGCTCTCCTCCACCACCGCGCTCAGCCAGGGCACCGGCAGCGTCCCACCCCACTGCCCTCGCCGCTGCGGTGCGGACTGGTGCCAGATCAGCCCGGCACCGACCGCGATGATCGTGACCAGCCAGCCGGCGGTACCGGCCGCGCCGGTGGCACCCACCGAATCAAAGAGCATCATCTGGAGGGTCAGCACCAACAGGCCGATCGCCACGAACGGCAGCAGCTGGGCCACGTCCCGACGTGGCGGGGTGGCGGTGTCCCCCGGTCGCAGCGGCACCACCGCCCAGAAGGCCGCGTACAACAGCAGTCCGAGGCCGTTGAAGCCGAGCAACATCATGAACGCGACTCGGACCCAGAGCACCGGAATGCGGAGATGCCCGGCGACCCCCGCCGCCACACCGGCGGCGATCCGGTGCTCGCGGGCGCGATAGAGGCGCGGGGGGTCGGTCACGATGCTGATCGGGGGCTCCCTGGCTAGTCCCGGCGGGTTCGCCGGCGAGCGGCACGCGCCGCCGATTCCGATCGTCACACGCCAGGTCAGCGCTCGACCACGGGGGCGTCCCGGAGATCCTGCTGGCCTGATCTCAGGGTGAGGTCAGGGTCTCCGCCGGAGGCCGGCGAAGCGGCGAGGGAGCAGGATCGAGGCATGACCGAGGAAGCCGCCCGGCACCAGGCGACCGGGGCGACGCCACCACCCGCGGCGCCGCCGGGTGAACCGCCACCGCCCTGGGGAGCAGGCGGGGTCCCGCCCAGCGGGGACAGCGGCTTCACCTCGCGGTACGGGCTGGTCCGTCCGCACGACGGCCGCTACCTGGCCGGCGTCTGCGCGGCCATCGGCCGGGCGACGAACACCGACCCGGTGCTCTGGCGAGTGCTGCTCGCGGTGCTCGGCTTCTTCGGCGGCATCGGCATCCTGGTGTACGTCTCCGCCTGGCTGATCATCCCGGGCGAGGGGGACACCGCCTCACCGGTCGAGTCGATGCTGGGCCGGGGACGCTCCAGCATGTCCCCGGTCACCGTGATCATGCTCAGCATCCTGGTGGCCGTCATTTTCGCCTTCATCGTCACCGACGCGTTCCGGGCCGTGCTGCTCGGCGCGGCGATCCTGATCAGCGGTGCTCTGCTGCTCAACCGCGAACGTCCGGGCCGGCCCGGACCGACCGAGCCGCCGACCGACCCGGTGCCACCGGTCAGCTACCCCGCTCCGACCGGGGCTCCGGCGACCGGACCCGCCACCGAGACACCACCCGCCGACACGCGGCCGCCGGGCGGGGCACGGGACGCGTTCGCCCCGCACGGGCCGTATGCCCTACCAACCCCGCCGCCCGCACCGCCGGCCCCCCGGCCGGCGCGGAAGCGACCGCGGGAACGGTCCGCGCTCGGTGGGGTGACCTTCTCGCTGCTCTTCCTCGTCCTCGGACTGCTGGCCGTGCTCGACCTGACCGGCGTACTCTCTCCCGGCGCGTCCGGGTACTTCGCGGCGGTCCTGGCCACCATCGGCCTCGGCCTACTCGTCGGCACCTGGTTCGGCCGAGCCCGCTGGCTCATCGCGCTCGGCCTGGTCACCGCCGCCGCGCTGGGGGTGGCCACCGTGGCTGAGTCCGACGACCGGTTCCGGGGAGTGAACCAAGCGGTGACCTGGGCTCCTACCAGCCACGCCGAGCTCGCCAGCCAGTACGAGAACACCGTCGGCAACTCGCTGCTCGACCTGCGCTCGGTGGACTTCACCGAGAGGCACACCGAGATCACGGTGGCGGTCACGGCCGGGGAGGCCATCGTGGTGCTGCCCCCGAACGTGGACGCCACCGTCACCGCGACCGTCAACGTCGGCGAAGCGGTCGTCTTCGACCACCGTCACTCCAAACGCGGCGGCGCCACCGGTTCGCAGCGCGAGAGTACCGACCTGGGGGCGGACGGCCCCGGCGGCGGGACGCTGCACCTTCTCGTTCACGTCGACGTCGGCAGGCTGGAGGTGACCCGGTGAAGGCCCACCGCACCGACTCGGTGTCTCTGTTCTTCGGGCTGTTCTTCCTTCTCCTTGCCGCCTGGTGGCTGGTCGCCCGGTTACGCGAACTCACGCTTCCCCCGGTGGGCTGGTTCCTGGCCGCAGCGCTGCTACTGATCGGCGTGCTGGGGCTGGTCGGGGCGCTTCGCGCGGCCCGGTCCGGCAGCCCGTCCGCTCCGGAGGCGAAGGCCCCGCCAACCGCTGCGATGCCGGAGCCCGGGCCAGCGGAGGGGGACCGGCGCTGAACGCGACGCCACGTCGGCACGACCCGAGGCATATGCTGGCCGGTGGTGCCCACCCCGCCGCGCACTCGCCAGCTCGGCCCCGGCAGCCCCACCACAGGGCGACGCCGAGCCGACCCGATGCCGATCGCCGGTTTCACCAACCCGTCGTCCCGACCCCGTCAGGAGCCTGTCCGACATGACCCAGTCCCCCGCCGTGCTTCCCACCGGCCGGTCCGGTCCGGTCCGCATCGGCGAGCGCGCCGCCCGTGTCCTCGTCTCGGAACTCGCCCGAATCAACGAGCCGAAGGCGGCCCTGCTGGTTGACGCCAGCCCGGAGTCCCTGGTGCTCGTCGCGGCGATCGAGGCGCTGTTGCCCGGTGACACGCTCACCGTCGTACCGGCCGTGGCGTCGGACGCCGGGATGCTGCGCGAGCACGTAGCCGCCCAGGGTCCCTGGGTCGCCGAGCGGGTCCGGGTCGTTGACGCGCTGGCCGACGCCGAGGCGGCGGCGGTGGCGATCATCGGTGAACCGCTCACCGGGACGGTGGAGGAGACCCGTGCCACCCTCGACGGGCTCGGTAGGCACCTCGACACCGGAGCCGTGTTGAGCGTCGCCACACCCGCCACCCCCAAGCGCACCGGCGGCGCGGCCGACGAACTGGACCGCCAGGCCGCGCTGCACGGCGTCGGTAGCGACCTGCTGCTGCGCAACAACCCACCGCTGCGAGTGCACCGACTCCGTTTCCGCCCGGCCAGCGCGGCGGCGGCGGTGGGGATGGCGCCGGCGTACCGGCCCTCCAGCGTGCCGCTGACCCGCACGATGCACATCGACAGCAACGGGGTGGCTGCCGCCGGAATCGCCCTCGGGCTGGCGGCGGTGGCCCGCGTCGCCCGGCCGACGTCGAAGCTGTGGCTGTTGCCGGCCCTCGCCACCGCACCGGTCGCCGCCTTCTTCCGGGACCCGGAGCGGGAGGTGCCAGCGGATCCGTCCGCGGTGGTGGCCTCGGCCGACGGCAAGGTGCTCTCCGTACAACGGCTCTCCGACGAACGGTTCGGCGAGGGCGAGTGGCTACGGATCGCGGTATTCCTGTCGGTGCTCGACGTCCACATCAACCGCTCCCCGGTGCCGGGCAAGGTGGTCGACTACTTCGTGACCGACGGCGGCTTCGCCAACGCGATGAAGCCTGATGCGGAACACAACGTCGCCGCGTACACCGTGTTGGACACCACGAACGGAACGGTGATCGTGGCGCAACGTACCGGATTGATCGCCCGGCGGATCGTGCAGCGGGCGCCCATCGGGTCGCTGCTCGCCAAGGGCGAGCGGTTCGGGCTGATCAGGTTCGGCTCACGCACCGACGTCTACCTGCCGGCCGATGCGGCGCAGCCGCTGGTCGGGCCCGGCGATCGGGTCGTGGGTGGATCGTCGGTAATCGCCCGCTGGCACTGACCGCGTTGCGCGACGGGCCGACCGAAGAAGCTGCGACGGGACGCCGTTTAAGCCACGGCGCCTCGTCGCGGAACCAGTCAGATCGTGCGGCGCTGCCGCAGCCAGAGAACCGGACCACTGAGTAGGTAGCCCACCACGACGAGGGCGAAGGTGAGCCGGATGTCGACCAACGCGCCGATCACCGGAGCCAGCCATACCCAGGGCGGCAGCTTCACCAGGCGAGCTAGCTTCGCGTACGGAAAGCTGGAGACCATGGCGAAGGCGAGCAACGCCACCCCGCCGAGCAGGACCAGCCCGGACACCGGCAGCCCGATGGCAACGGTCAGGGCCAGCATGGCGGCGGCCATCGTGGTGGGCACGCCGCAGAAGAAGCGGCCATCCTTCGGCGAGACATTGAACCGGGCAAGGCGGATCGCGGCGCAGGAGGCGACGAGCGCGCAGGCCACCGCGGCGGCGGCCGGCGGCACCGAGCCGGCCAGCGAGGCGTAGACCACGACCGGGGCGGCAAGGCCGAAGGAACACATGTCGGCCAACGAGTCCATCTGGGCGCCGAACGGGCTGGCCACGCCGAGTCGGCGGGCGAGGGCACCGTCGAGACCGTCGAAGGCAACGCAGGCGATCAGGCAGAGGGCCGCTGGCCGCACCTCGCCCTGCATGGCCAGGAAGATCGCCAACATGCCAAGGGTCAGGCTGGCGAGGGTGCAGCCGTTGACCAGCACGAATTTCATCCGCCGGGCCGTCGTCCGCGCACCGGGAAGGAGCGGAATCGAGATCGCCGCCGCTTCGTCCACCGGCGGTACCGGGGCGACGGCAGGGCTCACCGGGACGATCGCCGCCACCTCGGCGTCGTACCGCGGGTAGCGGCGCTTGGGGAACCGGCGCTCGATCAGCGGCCGGTCAACGCCGGTACGGAGGCCACGGTCACGGCGGCCCGCCCGGACCCACAGCACCTGACGGGCGATCGTGCCGCTGCGCCGCAACGGGCCTGCCCATCGACGCCCTGCAGGACGTGGACTGTCTGTCGTACGACGCCGGCGCCAGGGGGCTCTCGGCACGTTCCCTCCATCACCGGATCGGCGCACCGCCGCAACGGCGGGGCGTCCGGCTGTCTCGTGCCAGACCTCCTTGGCCCAGCAGCCGATTTGCGGGGTACACCATCGCACAGGCGAACGGGGCTTGGCGATAGCTGCCGGTGGTACTTAAATCTCCCTTAAACCACGCGAACCGCCCTCTTACTCCTAACTCGGATCGCATCGCCCGTTACCCCGTTAACTCCCACACCCAAATGTACCGGAGCCCGCCGATGCCACCGTGACGAGCACCTTCGGCGCCCGCTAAGCCCCAATTGCGGGGATAATTGGAGTCGCAGTTCCGTCCGGTCGCCCCACCGGGCCAACACCGAACCAGGACGGGTCAGCGGAGCTCGGCGACCGTCCGGGCAGCGATATCACTGAGCCGAAGCCCCGTGAGCTCGGCGACGGTAAACCAGCTCGCGCGCGCGGTCGACCCCCCGGCCAGCTCCAGCACCCGCGCCTCGGTCGGCTCATCCACCACCACCGTGTAGATGGCCCGAACGGTGTGCCAGTCCAACGGATACCCCTCCGGCCCGACCGCCATCGGGTTGTGGAAGCTGTCCACGCCGACCAACTCGACGACCCGACCGACCTGGCCGGACTCCTCCACCAACTCGCGGAGCAGCCCCGTCTCCGGCGCCTCACCGTAGTCGGTGCCCCCGCCGGGCAGGTGCCAGCTGCCAGCGCCTGGGTAGCCCTCCGCGATCAGCGTCAACAGGACCCGACCGGCCGGGTCGGTGACCAGCCCGTACGCGCCGAATCGGTGCCGCCGAGCGGTCGGCGCCGGAGCGGTCGCCGCCAGCGGCAACGCGCTGGACGGTCCCGGCGGCAGGAGCGTGCCCGACAGGCCGAGCACATCCGCCGTGAACGGCATCACGGGTACCGCCGCCGCCGAGTCGGGCGTGAACCACCGCAGCCTGTCGCCGCCGCCCTGCTCCGGCCGGAACACTCTACCCGTCGTCGCGGTCACGTCGAACACCAGCCGGTCGGTGTGTACCCCGACTCCGGCGGAGAAGGTAGCCACATCGGCTACCACCGCCCGGACGCCCGCCACCGTCACCGCCACCCCGGTCTCCTCGGCGAACCCGCGGACTACCGCGGTGGCGGGATGCTCGGCGTGCCGCACCCTGCTGCCCGGCAGCCGCCAGGCATCCCAATCCGGGCCTCCGCCCGAGCCACGTGCGAGTAGCACCTGCCCGCCGTCGTCCCGCAGCACCCCATATGCCGCTATCCACCGCTGCTGCACCCTGCCCCCGCCCTGCACCGCATCAATGAGAAGCTCGCCGCGAACCGACGATAGCGCCGGGAACGCCGGGCCGGAGCGGTCAGGTCAGCCGGGCGGCCTGGACCGCCTCGGCCGTCACCTCGGTCAGCCGATCGACCGGGAGGGCGCCCAGCTCCTCCTTCTCGAACCAGCGAGCCTCACAGGTGGACCCGCCGACGTCGATCACGGTGGGCGGGGCGGGGCGGTCAACCACGACCCGGTAGAAGGCGCGGACCCCGTGCCAGTCGATCGGGTAGCCCTCCGGACCGAGCGAGGCGGCGTCCCGGTGGCTCGCCACGCCAAGTAGCTCGACCAACCGCCCGGTCTGCCCGGTCTCCTCGACCAACTCACGGATGAGGGCCGTGCCTGGCTGCTCACCGTAGTCCGTTCCACCACCCGGCAGGTGCCAGCAGCCGGCGCCCGGGTACCCGTCCGAGACCCGGGTGAGCAGGACCCGCTCGTCTGGGTCGGTGACGACCGCGTACGCGGCGAAGCGCTGTGCCCGGTGCAGGCCGTCCGGCCCCTCGACCGCGTAGAAGGAGGGGAACTCGGGCGGCTCGTCCGGCACGATGTCCGCCGACGAGGCGGACAGGCCGAGGGCCCGCGCCGTGAACGAGCGCAGGGGCAGCTCGCGGGCCTGCTCAAGGGTGAACCAACGGGCCAGGTCGGTGGGCTGATCAACCCGGTCGGCGAGCGTCCCGCCCCGCACCGACACCTGGTAGAGCAGGCGGTCGGTGTGGATCGTGATTCCCCGCTCGGGCAAGGCTCGCATGTCGGCGAGCACGTCGGTGAGGGCGGCGACACTGACCGACAGCCCGGTCTCGGCGGCGGTCTCCCGCACGACCGTGTCGCAGGGGTCCTCGCCGTGGTCGACCGCGCCCCCGGGCAACGACCACGTACCGGGTGTGCCGGAGCGCTGCGACGCGCGGACCAGCAGCACCTGACCGACTGAATTTACACAAACCGCGTACGCCGCGATCCTACGAAGCGGCTCCAGCATGAGGGTCACAGAGCCAAATTCTCCCCGCTGCCCGCCACAGACGCCGAAAAGGGTCGGATTCATGACTCCCGGCTCGCGGATGAGGGACAGATCAGGGTAAGGGCCCGGGGAATCACCGAGGTCGCCCGGAGTGGGGCGGCGCACCATGAAGACATGACGAGCACCGGAACGTCCCAGCCCCCGTACAAACAGCTTCGTCGCCCCACCACCGACCGGATGATCGCCGGGGTGGCCAGTGGCATCGGCCGCTACTTCAACGTCGACCCCACGCTGGTCCGGGTCATCTTCGCGGTGATCGGCCTGCTCACCGGCGGGATCGCGGTACTCGCGTACCCGATCATGTGGTTCCTGATTCCGGCGGAGCCGGCGGACGCGCCGGCCTGGCCGCACCCGGGGACAGTCGGGGCAACCACCGCTACCCCCACCTGGCCAGGGCCGGGGCCGCAGCCGCCGGCTCCCCCCGTCAGATGAGCGCGACTCACTCCCACTCGATGGTGCCCGGCGGCTTGCTGGTGACATCCAGAGCCACCCGGTTCACCTCGGCGACCTCGTTGGTGATCCGGGTGGAGATCCGGGCGATCAGGTCATACGGCAGCCGCGACCAGTCGGCCGTCATCGCGTCCTCGCTGGAGACCGGGCGCAGCACCACAGGGTGCCCGTAGCTGCGTCCGTCTCCCTGCACGCCCACACTGCGTACGTCGGCCAGGAGAACCACCGGGAACTGCCACACGCCCCGGTCCAGGCCAGCAGCGCTGAGCTCCTGTCGGGCGATGAAATCGGCCCGGCGGAGCACGTCGAGCCGTTCCTGGTCGACCGCACCGATGATCCGGATCGCGAGCCCCGGCCCGGGGAACGGATGCCGCCAGACCATCGCCTCTGGCAGGCCGAGCTGGAGGCCGAGTGCCCGGACCTCGTCCTTGAAGAGCGTACGCAGCGGCTCGACCAGGGAGAATCCAAGATCTTCGGGAAGCCCGCCGACGTTGTGATGGCTCTTGATACTGGCCGTACCCGCGCCACCGCCGGACTCCACCACGTCCGGGTAGAGGGTGCCCTGTACCAGGAACTCCACGTCGCCGTGGGCGGCGATGTCCCGGGCAGCGGCCTCGAACGTCCGAATGAACTCGCGGCCAATGATCTTGCGCTTGCGTTCCGGATCGGTCACCCCGGCCAACGCGGTCAGGAACTGGTCCGCCGCGTCGACCACCCGCAGCTTGATTCCGGTGGCGGCGACGTAGTCCTTCTCCACCTGCTCGGCCTCGCCCGCCCGAAGCAGACCATGGTCAACGAAGACACAGGTCAACTGGTCGCCAACAGCCCGGTGCACCAGCGCCGCGGCGACCGCGGAGTCAACGCCGCCGCTGAGACCGCAGATGACCTCCTTGGTGCCGACCTGCTCGCGGATCCGGGCCACCTGCTCGTCGATGATGTTCTCCGGCGTCCAGGTGGGCTCGATGCCGGCGATGTCGTAGAGGAAACGGGTCAACATCTCCTGGCCATGCGCCGTGTGCCCGACCTCCGGGTGGAACTGCACCCCGGCCCGTCGCCCGGCCCGATCCTCGAAGGCCGCCACCGGGGCGCCCGCTGACTCGGCGGTCACCGCGAAGCCAGCCGGCGCCTCCGTCACACAGTCGCCGTGGCTCATCCAGACCGGAAGATCACCAGGGAGATCACGCAGCAGCACCCCGCATTCCGACCGCGGGCGCAGCACAGTGCCGCCGTACTCGCCGTTGCCGGTCTTCGCGACCGTGCCCCCGAGCGCCTGAGCCATCGCCTGGAAGCCGTAACAGATGCCGAAGACCGGCACCCCGACCTCGAACACCCCGGGGTCGACACCTGGCGCGTCGGGCGCGTAGACGCTGGACGGGCCGCCCGAGAGAATGATCGCTGCCGGGTCCTTCGCCAGCATCTCGGCCGCCGACAACGTGTGCGGAACGATCTCCGAGTAGACCCGGGCCTCCCGTACCCGGCGTGCGATGAGCTGGGCGTACTGGGCTCCGAAGTCCACCACCAGGACGGGGCGCGGGGTGCTCATGTGCAGAAAGCCTACCCACCGACACGCCCGACGCCGACTCGGGACCCGAGTCGGCGGAGCGACCCCGCCTACCGGGCAGCGCCGAGGTCTCCGCCGGCGCTACCGCAGCGCACCGGGGGCGTCAGCTGGCACCGCCGGATGACGTGGGGCCACCGGGGGCAGCCGGACGTACCGGGAGCCGAGCGGAGGGCGGGGATCCGGGTCCCCCTTGTTCGGCCAGAACGACAGGGCCCGCTCGGCCTGGGCGGTGATGGTCAGGCTCGGATTCACCCCGAGATTGGCCGAGACCGCCGCGCCGTCGACGACGTGCAGCCCGGGGTGGCCGTACACCCGTTGCCACGGGTCCACCACGCCGTCGTCCTCGGTGGCGCCGATCACCGCGCCGCCCAGGAAGTGCGCGGTCACCGGGACGTTGAACGGTTCGGTGAGCGAACCACCCGGCACCCCGTTGATCTCCTCGGCCAGAAGCCGAACCGCCCGGTTGCCGGCCGGTATCCAGGTCGGGTTCGGCTCTCCGTGACCCGGTTCGCAGACGAGTCGACGACCGCCGAGCCCGCGACGTAGCCGGGTGGTCAACGAATTGTCCGCCGACTGCATGACCAGGGCGATCACCGTGCGCTCGGACCAGTTGCGGACCGACAGCATCCCCGCCGCAGCACGTGGCTGCCGCACGAGATTGCCCAGCCAGCGACGTACCCGACGCGGGCCGCCGTCCACCAACAGAGACTGGAGCAGTCCCATCGCGTTCGAGCCCCGGCCATAGCGGACCGGTTCGATGTGGGTCTGCGGATCGGGGTGGAACGAACTCGTGATCGCCACCCCTTCGGTGAAGTCGACCCCGGCCGCCCGCGCCGTCCTCCGGGGCACCGAGGCACCGAGGATCGCCTCCGAGTTGGTTCGGGTCAACACTCCAAGGCGGGACGAGAGCCGTGGCAGAGTGCCAGCCACCTTCATCCCGTGCAGCAGGCGCTGGGTACCCAACGCGCCGGCGGCAAAGACCACCTGGTCGGCGTGGATCACCTGCGAGCGCCCCCGCAGCCAGGAGCCGGTACGCCGGGTGTGCACCGCGTACCCGCCCCCCTCGACCGGCACGACGGCGGTCACGGTCGTCAACGGATGCACCCGCGCACCGAGCCGCTCGGCCAGCCACAGGTAGTTCTTGGCCAGCGTGTTCTTCGCGCCGAGCCGACACCCCGTCATGCAGGCGCCACAGTGCGTGCAGCCGGTACGCTCCGGCCCCGCCCCGCCAAAGTACGGATCGGGCACGCGCTGACCCGGCCGGCCGAGGTACACCCCGACCGGGGTGGCCCGGAAGGTGTGCCCGACCCCCATCCGCTCCGCCACCGATCGCATCGCCCGGTCCGACCCGGTGGTCTCCGGGTACGTGGTGACGCCGAGCATTCGCTTCGCCTGATCGAAGTGGCGGGTCAACTCCTCCCGCCAGTCGGTGATGTCCCGCCACTGCGGGTCCTCGAAGAAGGCGTCCAGCGGCTCGTACAGGGTGTTCGCGTAGACCAGGGAGCCGCCGCCCACTCCAGCCCCGGAGAGCACCAGCACGCCACCCGCCCGACGCTGACCCGCCCGCAGCAGCGTGATCCGCTGTAGGCCGTAGCAGCCCAGGAACGGCGCCCAGACGAAGCGACGCAGCTGCCAGGACGTCCGTGGGAAGTCGCCATCGGCGAAGCGCCGGCCCGCCTCCAGCACCCCGACCCGGTAGCCCTTCTCGGCCAGCCGCAACGCGGCGACGCCACCGCCGAAGCCGGACCCGATGACAACCACGTCGTACCGCATGCACGCATCATTACCGACCGGTAGGAATCGCGCCAGAGGTAGCTCGGCCCTGTTCGGGGTAGCTCAGCCCTATTCAGGGATGACGGGCCGGGTGGTACCGGAGAGCCAGGCACCGAAGAGACCGTCGAGCTGCTCCCCACCGACCCGCTCGGCCAACTCGATGAAGTCATCGGTGGTGCCGTTGCCGTCGCGCCGCTCGGCCGTCCAGGCTCGCAGGATGGCAAAGAAGGCGTCGTCGCCGACCGTCCGCCGCAGCGCGTGCACGGTCAGCGCCCCACGCTGGTAGACGGCGGTGCCGAACATCTGATCCGGCCCCGGGTCCAGAGTCGGCAGCGACCAGTCCGTCACCGCGTACTGGTCCTCGAAGATGCGCTGCACCGACCGACCCCCCTGGTGCTCCTCCCAGAGCCACTCGGCGTAGGTGGCGAAGCCCTCGTTCAGCCAGATGTCCCGCCACCGGGTTACCGCCACGCTGTCGCCGAACCACTGGTGCGCCAGTTCGTGGACGACCACACCAAAGTTGGGCCGCCCGCTGCGGAAGAAGCCGGGGCCGTACACCGGGCGGGACTGCGTCTCCAACGCGTACCCCACCCGCGGGTCGACGACCGCCACCCCGCCGTAGGAGTCGAACGGGTACGGCCCGAAGTGCTCGGCCAGGAAGTCGGCGATCTCGCCGGTGCGGGCCAGCGAGACGGCCTCCGGGCTGCTCTCCGAGAGCTGCTCCGGCACGGCGGTGACGATCGGCTTCCCAGCGTGGGTGCCGATCTCCACCCGGTAGGCGCCGATCACCAAGGTGGTCAGGTAGCTCGCCATCGGGGCCCGCTGCGCCCAGCGCCAGGTGGTTCGGCCGCCGGCGCTGCTCCGCTCCCCGGGCACCCCGTTGCTGAGCGCGGCGAGCCCGGCCGGGACGGTGACCTCGATGTCGTACGTTGCCTTGTCGCTCGGATGGTCGTTCACCGGAAACCAGGCGGCGGCCGAGTACGGCTGGCCGAGCGCGATCGCGCCGTCTTCGGTGTGCAGGAATCCGCCGCCGCCCAGCGGACCGTTCGGCCGGGTGCCGGGGCGGCCGGCGTACTCGACCGCGACAGTGAAACGGCTGCCCTCGGCCAACCCCCGCGCTGGCGTCACCACCAGTTCGTCGCCGTCGTGGCGGTGCCGGGCCCGGTCACCATCCACCCCGACCGCCGTGACCTCCAGACCCTGCAGGTCCAGGTTGAACCGGGACAGCGGTTGGGTGGCGACGGCGGTGACCGCCGCCTGCCCCAGGAGCCGGTCGCTGGCCGGGTCGTAGTCGACGGCGAGCCGGTAGTGCTCCACGTCGTACCCGCCGTTGCCGGCGCCGGGCACGTACGGGTCACCCACGTCGAGCGCGCCCGGGCGGAAGTCGCCGCCCTGATCCGTCGCCGAGCAGCCGATGAGTAGGGCCGCCGCCGCGATGACGACGGCGAGGCCGGGTCGAACCCGGGCGGAGGTGGACCACACCGGTCGAGCCTAACCACCCGACCGGCGCGACGACGCCCCTCCGCGCTGCCTAACGGTCCAGGACCAGGCCGACCTTCTGGAACTCCTTGAGGTCACGGTAGCCACACTTGGCCATCGCCCGGCGCAGCCCGCCGAAGAGGTTGAGCTGGCCATCCGGCTCGTCGGCCGGGCCGTACAGCAGCCGTTCCATCGAGCCGACCGGCTCGCCGGCGGCCTCGAAGGCGCCCCGGGGCAGCGACGGGTGGCTGGCGGCCGAGTGCCACCAGGCGCCGCCGGCCGGCGCCTCCGGGCAGAGCGAGAGCGGCTCACCCAGCATCACCGCGTCGGCGCCGCAGCCAAGTGCCTTGGCGATGTCACCGGACGTCCGGATATCGCCGTCGGCGATCAGGTGGACGTAGCGGCCGCCGGTCTCGTCCAGGTAGTCCCGACGCGCCGCCGCGGCGTCGGCGATCGCGGTGGCCATCGGCACCCGGATGCCGAGCACCGATTCGGTGGTCGACCAGTCGTCGCCGCCGATCCCCACGATCACCCCGGCCGCGCCGGTGCGCATCAGGTGCAGGGCGGTCTTGTAGTCGGTGCAGCCGCCGACGACCACCGGCAGGTCGAGGTCGGCGATGAACTCCTTGAGGTTCAGCGGCTCGTCGGTGGTGGAGACGTGTTCGGCGGAGACGATGGTGCCCTGGATCACCAGGATGTCCACCCCGGCGTCGAGGATCACCGGGGCGAGCGCCAGGGTGTGCTGCGGTGAGACCCGGACCGCCACCGTCTGGCCGCCGGACCGCAGCTCACGGACCCGCTCGGCGATCAGGTCCGCGCGGATCGGCTCGGCGTAGACCTCCTGAAGCCGTCGGGTGTGGTGCGGCCGGGTCGCGCCGGCGCGGGTGGGGTGGGCCGACGGGTCCGTGGCGTCCTCGGCCAGGCTGGCCAGCTCCTCCAGCACCTTCGCCGGGTTCTCGTACCGGGTCCACAGACCTTCCACGTTGAGCACACCGAGGCCACCGAGCTGGCCGAGCCGCACCGCCGAGGCCGGACTCATCGTCGCGTCGGAGGGGTGGCCGACGCAGGGAATGCCGAACGGGTACGCGTCGAGCTGCCAGGCCGTCGACACGTCGTCGACGTCCCGGGTACGGCGGCTCGGCACGATCGCGATGTCGTCCAGGTGGTAACCGCGCTGCGCGGTCTTGCCCAGCCCGATCTCGACCACGTCACGCATGAGGACTCCAGACGGTAGGGGGTGGTGGGGTCAGCGGGTGTGGTAGTTGGGTGCCTCAGCGACCATCTGGATGTCGTGCGGGTGGCTCTCCTTGAGCCCGGCCGCGGTGATCCGGATGAGCTGTCCGCGCCGGTGCAGCTCGGAAACGCTCTCCGCGCCGGCGTACCCCATCGCCAGGCGCAACCCGCCGACCAGCTGATGGGCTACCTGGGCGAGCGGACCCCGGTACGGCACCTGACCCTCGACACCCTCGGGGACGAGCTTGTCGTCGCTGGTGACATCCTGCTGGAAGTAGCGGTCCTTCGAGTACGACCGGACCTGGCCCCGAGACTGCATCGCGCCCAGCGAGCCCATCCCCCGGTAGGCCTTGTACTGCTTGCCGTTGATGAAGATCAGCTCGCCGGGGCTCTCCGCGCAGCCGGCGAGCAGACCGCCCAGCATCACCGTGTCGGCACCGGCCACCAGCGCCTTGGCGATGTCCCCGGAGTACTGGATGCCGCCGTCGCCGATGACCGGAACGCCGGCCGGTCGGGCGGCCCGTGCCGCCTCCATGATCGCGGTCACCTGCGGCACACCGACGCCGGCCACGATCCGCGTCGTGCAGATCGCTCCCGGCCCGACCCCCACCTTGACGCCGTCCACACCGGCCTCGATGAGTGCCTTCGCCCCCGCGTAGGTGGCGACGTTACCGCCGACGACATCGACGCTGGCATCCTTCTTGATCCGGGCGACCATCTCCAGCACCGCGCGTTGGTGGCCGTGCGCGGTGTCCACGATCAGTACGTCCACGCCGGCGTCCACCAGGGCACGGGCCCGCTTGTACGCGTCCTCGCCCACACCGACGGCGGCGGCGACGCGAAGCCGGCCGGCGGAGTCCTTGGTGGCGTTCGGGTACTGCTCACTCTTGGTGAAGTCCTTGACGGTGATCAGGCCGCGCAGCTTGCCGGCGCCGTCGACGATCGGCAACTTCTCGACCTTGTGCTGCTGCAACAGGCCGAGCGCGTCCTCCTTGCTGACTCCGACCGGGGCGGTGACCAACGGGGTCCGGGTCATGATCTCGCGGACCGGTGTGGCCGGGTCGGAGACGAAGCGCATGTCGCGGTTGGTGACGATGCCGACCAGTTGCCCGTCGCCGTCGACCACCGGCACACCGGAGATCCGGTACTGCCCACAGAGCGTGTCCACGTCCTGGAGGGTGTCGTCCGGGCCGGCGGTCACCGGATTGGTGATCATGCCGGACTCGGAGCGCTTCACCAGGTCAACCTGGAGCGCCTGGTCCTCCACGGAGAGATTGCGGTGCAGCACGCCGATCCCGCCCTGGCGGGCCATGGCGATCGCCATCCGGCCCTCCGTCACCGTGTCCATCGCGCTGGACAGCAGTGGGATGTTCAGCTCGACGGTGCGGGTGAGCTTCGTACGGGTGTTCACCCGACTCGGCACGACATCCGACCCGCCCGGCTGGAGCAACACGTCGTCGAAGGTCAGACCGAGTGGAACCACCCGAGCCGAACCGGCGGGCAGCTCCGGCAGGTGACCGCCCAGCTCGCCGTTGTCGGCGTCGGTCGGTTGAACTGTGCTGGGCGAATTTTCCACGATTGCTCCCCTGAGCTGCTCGAACGGGCTTCAGCGAGGTGGCGCGGGCGGGCACCGGCAGATACCGGGTAGCGGCGCTTCGCCCCATCGTACCTATCGGCTGGCCGCGCCCCCGCTGCCGGCGGGCAGGTCCCGCACGCCCAGGGCGGGCGGCGATCGAGCGTTGGGTCTACGGTGAGGGGGTGCACGACGATCCCATCGATCCCTTTAACGGAGACCCAGCCGACTCGGCGGCGGGCCGGCCCGATCCCGCCGACGCTGAGCTCGACCCGCTGAGCGACGCCGAGCGGCAGGAGGTGTTGGAGGACCTCGCCGACCTGGAGATCTATCAGGCACTGCTGGCGCCGATCGGGGTACGCGGCCTGGTGATCAAGTGCGAGGACTGCCGGGAGCCGCACTACTTCGGCTGGGATCTGCTTCGAGGCAACCTGCGTCACCTCCTCAGCTCCGGGCACCCCCGGGTGCACGAGCCGGCGTACGACCCCGATCCGGATCACTACGTGACCTGGGACTATGCCCGCGGGTACGCCGACGGGGTGCACGACACGCTGAGCGAAGGCACCGACGAGGAGCCGGACTCCAACCGCTGATCCCGGCGCTCGACCGGTCCCGAACGGATCGACCGATACGTCAACGACGCATCAGGCGACCAGCCCGGCGCGGAAGCCGGCGGCGACGGCGTGGGCGCGGTCCCGCGCACCGAGCTTGCGGAAGAGTCGTCGGGCGTGGGTCTTCACCGTGTCCTCGGAGACGAACAGCTCCCGGCCGATCTCGGCGTTGCTCTTGCCCTCGGCCATGCCCAGGAGCACCTGTAGCTCCCGCTCGGTCAGCCCGACCGCTGGCCGTGGCTCCCGAGCTGGGCCGCCGGCGGGCACCGCGGCAAGCTCACCCGCCGGGTCAGCGGGGTCGTCGCCGCGCTGCGCCGGCACCACCGTTGGCGCCCCACCGGCCCCTTCGGCGGCTCCGGCCGGCCAACCCGACGGTGGGTCGGCGGGAGCCCGGCCGCCGGGAGTAGCGCGGACCGACCCGCCCACCGAGGCCGCATCCCGCGCCGGGTCGACCCGATGACGGTTGGCCCGCCCGGGGGCGGAGAGCAGCAGCAGCGCCTTCGCCACCGAGCTGGTGAGATCGTGGTCGGCGCCCTGGATCAGCCCCCGGGCTCCCGCGCTGATCGTCGCCGCCGCCGACTCGGACTCCTCGACCCCCAGCAACACCACGGCCGCCTGCGGCGCCCGGGCCAGGACCCGGCGGACGAACCCCGCGCTGTCCGGCCGGGTCAGCGCCGTATCAACAAGCACCACGTCGGCGGGGCGTTCGGCGAGCCGCAGCATCACCTCAGGGTCGGAGACGGCGGTCCGCACCGCCCCAGATAGCCCCAGCCGCGCCGCGGCGGAGGTCAGGTGCTGCGCCGCCAAGGGCGTTCGAACGCACACGAGAACCGTACGCACAGTGGTCTCCTCTCCGTCAACGAGCAGACCATGACGGAGTCCGGTCGCGAGGGGGTTCCCGCCAATCCTTCGAACTTTTCCGACAGTTGGGGCATTTGCCGCGAGTTGTCCGAGGTTCCCGCTCCTGGGGTGTACGTCACGCCGCTTGGCGACGGACTCGGCGCCCATCGCGCCGAGGGTCAGCCAACTGTCACGCGCACCGTGTGCCAGCCGGTCGCGCCGTCCGGAGCCACCGGCGCGCTACGGCCGGTCTGCGTCTCACCGGTCGCGTCGGTGGCCCGCACCGCAAGCGTGTGCTCGCCCGGTGTCGCGTCCCACCGCCACGACCACTGCACCCAGGTATCCACCGAGACCGTCGGCGCGAGGTCCGCCTCCCGCCAGGGCCCCTCGTCCACCCGGACCTCCACCCGCCGGATGCCCCGGTGCTGCGCCCAGGCGACACCGGCGACAACCACCTCCCCCGCCACCAACCGACTCCGCCGACGCGGCGTGTCGATCCGCGACTGGGTCTTCACCGGGCCCTGCGCCGACCAACCGCGTGGCACCCAGTACGCGTCGAAGTCCGCGAAGCTGGCCAACTCCAGCTCGGTGACCCACTTACAGGCCGACACGTAGCCGTACAGGCCCGGCACCACCATCCGGACCGGGAAGCCGTGCTCGACCGGCAGCGGCTCACCGTTCATGCCAACCGCCAGCAGCGCGTCCCGGCCGTCCCGCAGCACCGCCGTGGGGGTACCGCAGGTCCAGCCGTCAACCGACCGCCCAACGACCTGATCCGCGCCCGCCAGCGGATCCGCCTCGGCCAACAGATCCCGCAGCGGCACCCCCAGCCAGCGGGCGTTGCCGATCAGGTCACCGCCGACCTCATTCGACACACAGGCCAACGTGACATACCGCTCGACCAGCGGCCGGGCCAGCAGGTCGGCGAAGCTCAGGGTGATCGGGTTGCGAACCCGGCCGTGGATGCGCAACTGCCAGGTGGCCGGATCCACCTGCGGCACCACCAGGGCGGTGTCGATCCGGTAGAAGCTGGATCTGGGCGTGACGTAGGAGGCAAGCTGGGGCAGGTTCAGGTCGGCACCGATCGGCACAGCGGAGGCTGGCGACGCCGGGGCCGGCAGCACGACCGCCGCGCGGGCCGCCGACACCCCCCGCCGACCGGTCAGCCACCGGCCGCCGATACCGGCCGCTCCCGCCGCCCCGAGCAGGAGCCCACTCGCGGTGAGAAAGCGTCGTCGTGATTCCGGACTCGGCCCCGCGGCCTGCTCCCGGTCAGCCGACCCGGCATCCGGCGCACCGGAGGCGGCCGGTGGGGTGGGGGCAGACCAGGGCCATGGATCCAGCTCCAACGGTCCCTGGACGAACGCCCAGAGCACCAGGCCGCCGAGGCTGCCGCCGGCCAGCGCCGGCAGCACGTCCGCGAGGTCCGCACCGGCTCGGGTCAGGGCTGCGAACGCCCCCAGCGCCGTGAACGCCGTGATGCCGGCCAGCCCGTACGCCAGGTGCCGCCGGGACAGTACGCCGAGCAGCGCGGCGAAGCCGGCGAGCAGCAGGGCCGTCCCCACCAGCAGGGCAATCTTGTCGTAGCTGCCGAAGAGCGCGATGCCGAACTGCTTGAGTGGCTCCGGCACGGTGTCGACCACCAGCCCGCCGACGGCTACCAGGGGAGCGGAACGGGGGCCGGTCAACACCGCGACGAGCTCTGCCGAGCCGATCGCCACCGCGGCGGCGATCACCCCGGCCAAAGCGGCGTGGCGACTGGTCGTACTGGTCACGCGGACCAGTGTTTCCGATCTCGGACCGCGCCGGTAGCCACGTCAGCGTTCCGTAAGCAGCCCGAAAGACCCGTCGGGGCGCGTCGCCACTGTGGACGACGCGCCCCGACCGAGCATCCGGCGTGGGTCAGAAACCCGGGCCGTGCTGGTGACCGTGGCCGTGGCCACCCGCGGCCGGCTCCGGCTCCTGCGGCTTGTCCACCACGAGGCTCTCGGTGGTGAGCAGCAGGCCCGCGATCGACGCGGCGTTGGCGACCGCGTTGCGGGTCACCTTCACCGGGTCGAGGATGCCAGCCTTTGCCAGGTCGACGTACTCGCCGGTAGCCGCGTCGAGGCCGTGGCCCCAGTCCTTGTCGACGACCTTCTGCACCACCACGTAGCCGTCGTGGCCGGCGTTCTGGGCGATCCAGCGCAGCGGCTCGACCAGCGCCTTGCGCACGATCGAGACGCCGACCTTCTCGTCCCCGTCGAGGCCGAGGTCGTCGTCGAGCGCCGGCAGGACCTGGGCCAGGGCGGCACCGCCGCCGGGGATCGTGCCCTCCTCGACCGCGGCCTTGGTGGCGGCGATGGCGTCCTCGATGCGGTGCTTGCGCTCCTTCATCTCGACCTCGGTCGCCGCGCCCGCCCGGATCACGGCAACGCCACCGGAGAGCTTGGCCAGCCGCTCGGCGAGCTTCTCCCGGTCCCACTCGGAGTCCGAAGCCTCGATCTCCTTGCGGATCTGGGCGACCCGGTCCGCGGCGTCGGCGGCCTGGCCGCCGCCGTCGACGACGGTGGTGGTCTCCTTGTCGACCACCACCCGGCGAGCGGTGCCGAGCACCTCCAGCCCGACCTGGTCAAGCTTGTAGCCCAGCTCGGGGGCGACCAGCTCGGCACCGGTCAGGATCGCCATGTCCTGCAACATCGCCTTGCGGCGGTCACCGAAGCCGGGAGCCTTCACCGCGCAGACCTTCATGGTCTTGCGGAGCGCGTTGACCACCAGCGTGGACAGCGCCTGGCCCTCGACGTCCTCGGCGATGATGAGCAGCGGCTTGCTGTCCTGGAGGACCTTCTCCAGCAGCGGTAGCAGCTCCTCGATCGCCGAGATCTTCTGCGTGGTGATGAGGATGTACGGGTCCTCCAGGACCGACTCCTGCCCCTCCGCGTCAGTGACGAAGTTGGGCGAGATGAAGCCCTTGTCGAACTGGAGACCCTCGGTCACGTCCAGCTCGGTGGCGAGGGTGGAGCCCTCCTCGACGGTGATGACACCGTCGCGGCCGACCCGCTCCATCGCCTCGGCGATGAGCTCACCGATCGTGGAGTCCTGCGCGGAGACGGTCGCGACGTGCGCGATCGCCGCCTTGTCCGACACCTCGACGGCCTTGCCGAGCAGCGCCTCGGAGACCTTGGTGGCCGCCGCGTCGATACCCCGCTTGAGGCCGGTCGGGTTGGCGCCGGCCGCCACGTTACGCAGGCCCTCCCGGACCAACGCCTGGGCCAGCACGGTGGCGGTGGTGGTCCCGTCGCCGGCGACGTCGTTGGTCTTGGTCGCCACCTCCTTGACCAGCTGCGCGCCGAGGTTCTCGTGCGGGTCGGTGAGCTCGATCTCCTTGGCGATCGTCACGCCGTCGTTGGTGATCGTGGGTGCACCAAACTTCTTGTCCAGGACGACGTTGCGCCCGCGGGGGCCGAGGGTGACCTTGACCGCATCCGCGAGGGCGTTGACACCGTGCTCCAGCTGGTGCCGAGCGTCGTCCGAGAAGCTCAGGATCTTCGCCATGAATGTCCCTTCGAAGCGTCGTCGCCCCGGCCCGGCGAGCCGGACCGGGGCGACGACACTGCTCGGTTACCTACTTCTCGATGACCGCGAGGACGTCGCGGGCGGAGAGCACCAGGTACTCCTCGCCGGCGTACTTGACCTCGGTGCCGCCGTACTTCGAGTAGAGGACGGTGTCGCCGACCTTGACGTCGATCGGCACGCGGTTGCCCTTGTCGTCGATCCGGCCCGGGCCGACAGCGAGGACAGTGCCCTCCTGCGGCTTCTCCTTGGCGGTGTCGGGAATCACGATGCCCGACGCCGTGGTGGTCTCAGCCTCATTCGCCTGGACCACGATGCGGTCCTCAAGCGGCTTGATCGCAACCTTGGTCGCGGTAGTCACGGGCATACCCTCCTGGGGTACTTGGTTTCGTTACCGACCGGCAAACCGGCCAGCTCAATCTGCCACATGCCACCGGGCGGGGCCGTCGTCGCGGGTGCCGGTCCGCCTGGCGTTAACCTGCCGGGCACCGGGGCCCGGAGGTTGGCACCCTCAGGTCGAGAGTGCTAATCGCAGGTTATTCCTCGGCTAGCACTCCGTCAAGGAGAGTGCCAGCGACCCGCCCCGCGCGTCGCGCGTACGGGTGAGGCGGGCAGGCGCACGCCCGGCAACACCCCGACTCCCTCCCCCGCGGACCAGCCGGAAGAATGGCGGGGTGAACCTGGGACAGCTGGCGCAGCTGCGCACCCCCGCGGGGTCGGCAGCGCTCGCGGCGGCGACCGAGGTGGCCGGTGGCGACCCGCTGGCCGCGGCGGCGGCACTCCGCTCGACCGGGCTCCCGGCCGACCTGGCCGCGGCGGCACTGACCCAGGCCGAGCTGCGCCGTCGCGCGGTGGGCAAGTTCGGTCCGGCGGCAGCCGACATGTTCTTCACCCGACCCGGCCTGGAGCAGGCCACCCGCCAGGTGGTGGCGCGGCGACGCGCCGAGCGGCTGCGCACCAGCGGCGTCCGCGCCCTGGCCGACCTCGGCTGCGGTCTCGGCGCCGACGCGCTCGCCGCCGCCCGGACCGGGATCCGGGTGTACGGGGTGGAGGCCGATCCACTCACCGCCGCGATAGCCGCCGCGAACGCCGAGGCGACCGGGCTCGCCGAACGCTTCACCGTCGACCAGGGAGACGCGACCACCTTCGATCTCAGCCGGGTTGACGGGGTCTTCTGCGACCCCGCCCGCCGAGCCTCCGGTCGGCGGGTCTTCGACCCGAACGCCTACTCCCCACCGTGGGACTTCGTGCTCTCGCTGACCGAACGGGCACCGCGGACGGTCGTCAAGGTGGCACCCGGCCTGGACCACGCACTGATCCCACCCGGCGCGGAGGCGGAGTGGGTGAGCGTCAACGGCGACCTGGTCGAGGCCGCCCTGTGGTGCGGCGAGTTCGCGACGGTGGCCCGCCGCGCGACCGTGCTGCGGGAAGGTTCCCCGACTGACGGTTCTGCCGCTGCCCGCGAGACAGTGCACGAGTTGGCCAGCTCCCGGGTCACCGAGGCACCGGTCGGACCGGTCCGCCGCTACGTCTACGACCCGGACCCGGCGGTGGTCCGCGCGCACCTCGTCGCCGAGTTGGCCGGCGAACTCGACGCCACCCTCGCCGACCCGACGATCGCCTACCTGTACGCCGACACCCCCACACCGACCCCCTTCGCCCGCTGCCTGGAGATCACCGACGTGCTGCCGTTCTCGCTGAAGCGGCTTCGTGCCCTGCTGCGCGAGCGGCGGGTCGGCCGGGTGGAGATCCGCAAGCGGGGTTCGGCCCTCGAGCCGGAGAAGCTCCGCCGCGATCTGCGGTTGACCGGGGACCAGCCGGCCAGCCTCGTGCTGACCCGCGTGGACGGTGCCCCGATGGTACTGATCTGCCGTCCGACCACCGGCTAGGCTGACGGTGTGGCGCAACGACAGGTGACGCCGGCGACCACGCTGCTGAACAAGCGGAAAGTCAGGTACCGCACCCATCCGTACGACGTCCCGGCGGACGCCGCGAACTATGGAGCGCTGGTGGCAGCGACGCTCGGCCTACCGGCGGACCGCGTGTTCAAGTCACTGGTGGCCGTGGTCGATGACGCGCTCACCATCGTGGTCGTCCCGGTGTCCGGCGAACTCGGCCTCAAAGCCCTGGCCGCCGCAGTCGGCGCCAAACGGGCCGTGCTGGCCGACCGGACAACGGCCGAACGTGTCACCGGGTACGTCCGCGGCGGCATCAGTCCGCTCGGACAGCGGCGCAACCTGCCGACCGTGCTCGACGAGAGCGCCCTTCACCACGAGACCATCTACGTCTCCGCTGGCCGTCGGGGGCTCCAGCTGGAACTGGCCCCACAGGATCTGGTCGCCCTCACCAACGCCCGAATGGCACGGGTCGCCTCCGACTAGACCAGCGGACCACCCGCACTCTGGCGGATTGCCCGCCCAGGACTGTCCCGCGGGTCGACCGGCGACCCGGCCTGGCTCAGGCTCGCCGGGTCATAGCGCGCACGGTGCCGACGAGACCGATTACGCACCACCCCGCCAGGACCGCGTACGGCGCGGCCGAGTTTCCATCCGGCGCGGCGGTGAGGGATTCTCGGACCACCTGCGCCATGTGCTGCCGGGTGACCGTGTTCGTCACCGGTGGTGGCCGCATGCGCGATCGCCAGGCCGACGGTGGTCGCGGTGAGCGCGACCAGGACCGTGGCGGGAACGGCCAGCCAGTTCACCCGGAGCAGGCCGGACCACAGCAGGGTCACGTCACAGCCCAGAGACCACGACGTTGCCGAATTGTTACTGCCGGCAACAAACTCATGACCTCGACACTCTTGTGCCGCCTGGCGGCCGCGGAATACGTTGCCGGGCACAACAAACCATCCCCCAATCCCCCATCTGGAAAGGACCCTGCAGATGCGCAAGGGTTTCCTCGCCGCTGCCGCCGCCGGCCTCCTGGCCACCGGCGGCATGGCGGCCTGTGGCGACAACTCCTCCGACGAGGAGTCGGCCGGCCCCGGCAAAACCCCCAAGATCGGCGTGATCCTCCCGGACAGCAAGTCCTCCGCCCGCTGGGAGGGCGCGGACCGCAAGTTCCTTGAGGATGCCTTCAAGGAGGCCGGAGTCGAGGCCGACATCCAGAACGCGCAGGGTGACAAAACCCAGTTCCAGACCATCGCAGACCAGATGATCACCCAGGGGGTCACCGCCCTGATGATCGTCAACCTGGACTCCGGCACCGGCAAGGCCGTCCTCGACAAGGCCAAGTCGCAGGGGGTCGCCACCATCGACTACGACCGCCTGACCCTCGGTGGCTCGGCGGAGTACTACGTCAGCTTCGACAACGAGGCCGTCGGCAAGCTCCAGGGCGAGGGCCTCGTCAGGTGCCTCACCGACGGCGGCGTGCAGAACCCGTCGATCGTGTACCTGAACGGCGCGCCGACCGACAACAACGCCACCCTGTTCAAGAACGGCTACGACTCGGTCCTCAAGCCGAAGTTCGACGCCGGGGAGTACCAGCAGGTCGCGGACGACTCCGTGCCGGACTGGGACAACGCGCAGGCCGCCACCATCTTCGAGCAGCAGCTCACCAAGTCCGGCGGCAAGATCGACGGGGTGCTCGCGGCGAACGACGGCCTCGGCAACGCCGCCATCTCGGTGCTGAAGAAGAACAAACTCAACGGCAAGGTCCCGGTCACCGGCCAGGACGCTACCCCGCAGGGCCTACAGAACATCCTCGCCGGCGACCAGTGCATGACCGTCTACAAGGCAATCAAGCAAGAGGCCGACGCCGCTGCCGAACTGGCCATCTCGCTGGCCAAGGGGGAGCGGAAGGAGACCGGCCAGAGCGTCGAGGACCCGGAGAGCGGCCGGGATGTGCCCGCCGTGCTGCTCACCCCCCAGGCGATCTACAAGGAGAACGTCAAGGACGTCATCGCCGACGGCTTCGTGACCAAGGACGAGGTCTGCACCGGGGAGTACGCCGAACTCTGCGCGAGCGCTGGTATCAGCTGACCTCCGCGTGGCGACGTCGCCCGGCACGGGCCACCCCGTGCCGGGCGACGTGTCACCGCATCCGGTGGTACGACGATCTCCCCTCACGTGCGTTAAGGAGTCCCCGTGTCCGCGACCCCCCTGCTGGAACTGCGCGGGATCGACAAGAGCTTCGGTCCCGTCCAGGTCCTGCGTGACGTCGCCTTCTCCGCCTTCCCCGGGCAGGTGACCGCGCTGGTCGGCGACAACGGCGCCGGCAAGTCCACACTGGTCAAGTGCATCAGCGGCATCTACCCGACCGACGCCGGCGAGTTCCTCTTCGGCGGACGTCCGGTGAGCATCCACAACCCCCGCGACGCCGCCGAGCTCGGCATCGAGGTCGTCTACCAGGACCTCGCGCTCTGCGACAACCTCGACATCGTGCAGAACATGTTCCTCGGCCGGGAGAAACGGCACGGCCTCGTGCTCGACGAGCCGACCATGGAGCAGATGGCCGCGGACACGCTCGCCGGGCTCTCCGTCCGTACCGTCACGTCGCTACGCCAGCAGGTTTCCAGCCTCTCCGGGGGCCAGCGACAGACCGTGGCGATCGCCAAGGCGGTGCTCTGGAACAGCAAGGTCGTCATCCTCGACGAGCCGACCGCCGCACTCGGGGTCGCGCAGACCGCCCAGGTGCTCGAGCTGGTTCGCCGGCTGGCCGACAACGGCCTCGCGGTCGTGCTCATCTCCCACAACATGAACGATGTCTTCGCCGTCTCCGACCGGATCGCCGCGCTCTACCTGGGCCAGATGGTCGCCGAGGTGAAGACCACCGACATCACCCACGCCCAGATCGTTGAGCTGATCACCGCCGGCCGCTCCGGTGCGCTCGGCCTCGGCTCGGGCAACGGATCGAACGACACCGGCGGGGAGCCCGCCGCCGCCCCGGGAGCCGCCCGATGACCAGCACCGCCCTCCCCGACCAGGAATCCACGGCCGCCCCCGCCGCCGGACCCACCCTCACCAGCCACGTGCGCGGCTACCTCGGCCGGGTACGCGGCGGGGACATCGGCGCCCTACCCGCCGTCCTGGGCCTGATCGTGCTCTGCACCGTCTTCGCGATCATGCGGCCGTCGTTCCTCACCGCCGCCAACTTCGCCAACCTGTTCACCCAGGGGGCAGCGGTCACGCTGATCGCCATGGGGTTGGTCTTCGTCCTGCTGCTCGGAGAGATCGATCTCTCCGCCGGCTTCGCCAGCGGGGTCTGTGCCGCGGTGCTGGCCAACGTGGTCACCGTCCTCGGCTACCCGTGGTACGTCGCGGTGCTCGCCGCCGTCCTCACCGGAGTGGTGATCGGCAGCACGCTCGGCATGTTGGTCGCGAAGATCGGCATTCCGTCCTTCGTGGTCACCCTCGCCGGCTTTCTCGCCTTCCAGGGCATCGTGCTACTGCTGATGGAGGAGGGCAGGAACATCTCGGTCCGCGACCCGGTGCTGGTGGCGATCGCGAACCGAAACCTGCCACCGGCTCTCGGCTGGGCCCTGGCCGGGCTCGCCGTCGCCGGCTACGCCGTGGTCCAGGCGATGCGGTACCGCACCCGCGCGATCCGGGGTCTGGTCACCGACCCGCTCACCGTGGTCTTCGCCCGGGTCATCGGGCTGGCCGCCGTGCTGGGCGCTACGGTCTACCTCCTCAACCAGGAACGCAGCTTCAACGTCCTGATCAATTCACTCAAGGGCGTACCGATCGTGGTGCCGCTGATCGCGGTACTGCTGATCACCGGGACCTTCGTGCTGCAGCGCACCAGCTACGGCCGGCACATCTACGCAGTCGGCGGCAACAAGGAAGCAGCCCGGCGGGCCGGCATCAACGTCGACCGGATCCGCATCTCCGTCTTCGTGATCTGCTCCTCGATGGCCGCGATCGGCGGCATCGTCGCCGCCAGCCGGGCCAACTCGGTCGACCCGAACACCGGTGGCAGTAACGTACTGCTCTACGCCGTCGGTGCGGCGGTGATCGGTGGCACCAGCCTCTTCGGTGGCAAGGGCCGGGTCCTCGACGCGGTGCTCGGTGGCGCGGTCGTCGCGGTGATCGACAACGGGATGGGTCTGATGGGCTACAGCTCAGGGGTCAAGTACGTGGTAACCGGCGTGGTCCTACTCCTCGCCGCCAGTGTGGACGCACTGTCCCGGCGCCGGGCCGCCGCCAACGGCGGCCGATGACCGGGCCGGCCCGACCCGGCCGCCGACGCCACCCCGCCACCGCAATGAGGAGCAGTACGCCGCGATGCGCGCAGGACCGAGCCAGGACGAGATCCGTCGGCAGAACCTCGGAGCGTTACTGCGGTACGTCCACATGCACGGGGCCACGTCCCGAGCCGAACTGACCACCACGCTGGGGCTGAACCGCAGCACCATCGGCGCACTCACCACCGACCTCGCCGCGGCCGGCCTGGTGAGCGAGGGGACGCCGAAGGAAACCGGCCGGGCCGGACGACCGTCGTTGGTCGTCCGGCCCGAGTCGGCCCGGGTGCACGCGTACGCGTACAGCATCGAGGTGGACCGGCTGCGGGCCGCGCGGATCGGTCTCGGCGGCGGGGTGCTCGACCGTCGGGAACTGGCCCGTCCGCGCGGCATCACCGCCGCCGAAGCCGCGCCGTTGCTTGCCCGGGCGGCTCGGGAGATGCAGCAGTCCACGCCCACCGACGCGATCTGCGTCGGCGCGGGCGTCGCCGTCTGTGGCCTGGTCCGCCGGGACGACGGACTGGTCCGGCTCGGCCCCACGATGGGGTGGGTGGACGAGCCGATCGGTGCGGCAATCGGTGCCGAGCTGGGGCTGGACGTTCCGGTCGTGGTCGGCAACGTCGCCGACGTGGCAGCCTTCGCCGAACACACCCGCGGCGCCGCGACCGGCTGCGACAACCTGATCTACCTGTACGGCGATGTCGGCGTCGGCGCCGGCATCATCACCGGTGGGCGTCGGCTGACCGGACACGGCGGCTACGGCGGCGAGGTCGGGCACATGGTGGTCCGGCGAGACGGTACCCGCTGCGAGTGTGGGTCGCGCGGCTGCTGGGAGACCGAGATCGGCGAACACGGGCTGCTGCGCGCCGCCGGCCGCTCCGACACCCAGGGCCGAGACGCGGTGCTGGCCGTCATCGACGCCGCCGACCGGGGCGACGCCCAAGCTCAGACCGCGGTCCGCACCGCCGGAGACTGGCTCGGCTTCGGTGTGGCCAACCTCGTCAACATCTTCAACCCGGAGCTGGTCATCTTCGGCGGCGCCATGCGGGACCTCTACCTGGCCGCCGCCGCCCAGGTGCGCAGCCGGCTCAACGCCAGCGCGCTGCCCGCCTGTGTGGAACACGTCCGGCTGCGCACCCCCGCGCTCGGCGACGACGCCGCCCTGATCGGCGCGGCCGAGCTCGCCTTCGAACGGCTCCTCGCCGACCCGCTCGACGTCAGCTGAACCCCGTCCTCGGGCACATTGACCGACGCGGGGCCAGCGACGACGCGGGGTCAGCGATCGACCGGAGTGAAGTCCCAGGAGTACGGGGGACGCGCGAGCAGGGTCACCGGCGGGTCGGGCAGGGGACGAGGGTTGCCCCGCCACTTCGAAATCACCACCACACGGTGATCGGTGGAGGAGAAGACCTCACTCGAGACGTGCAAGGGTTCGTGGTCGAACTCCGGCAGCGCGGTCTCGCACACCCAGGTGATCAGGTCGGCCAACCCGTACGGCTCGGCCCGTACCTCCCACATTCGCACGATCATGTCCGCTCCTCCCCTGTAACACTGACTGTCGTCAGTGGCATGGCCGAGTCGGCGGGCAGGTCCAGGCGGCTCGGCGCGACGCCGGCGGCGACCAGGTGCGAGCCGAGCGCGGCGACCATCGCGCCGTTGTCCGTACACAACGTCGGTCGGGGCGTACGCACCCGGATGTCGTACTTCGCCGCGCGCTGCTCGGCCATTGCCCGCAGCCGCGAGTTGGCCGCCACTCCACCACCGATCACCAGGGTCTGCACCCCGCTCGACCGGCAGGCATCCACTGCCTTCCCGACCAGCACGTCGCACACCGCCTCCTGGAACGAGGCGGCGACATCGGCAACCGGTATCGTCTCGCCGGCCCGCTGCCGACTCTCCACCCACCGGGCCACCGCGGTCTTCAACCCGGAGAAGGAGAAGTCGTAGCGGTGCGCTGCCAGGTCCTTGGCCGCGGTCAACCCCCGCGGGAACGCGATGGCCGCCGGGTCACCGGCGCGGGCCTCCCGATCGATGTACGGGCCCCCGGGGAAGGGCAGCCCGAGGAGGCGGGCCACCTTGTCGAACGCCTCGCCGGCCGCGTCGTCGATCGTCGCGCCGAGCGGGGTGACACCGTGGGCCAGGTCGTCGATGAGCAGCAGCGACGAGTGCCCGCCCGAGACCAGCAGGGCGATCGCCGGCTCGGGCAGCGGCCCGTGTTCCAGGGTGTCCACGGCGACGTGCGCCGCCAGATGATTCACGCCGTACACCGGCTTTTCGGCGGCGACCGCGTACCCTTTGGCCGCGGCGACCCCGACCAGCAGCGCCCCGGCCAGACCGGGGCCGGAGGTTACCGCGATCGCGTCCACGTCGGCGAGCGTCACCCCTGCCTCCGCCAACGCTCGGTCCATCGTCGGGACGATCGCCTCCAGGTGGGCCCGACTGGCCACCTCCGGCACCACCCCGCCGAACCGGGCGTGCTGCTCAACGCTGCTGGCCAGCGCGTCGGCGAGTAGGGTGTGGCCCCGGACAACACCGACCCCGGTCTCGTCACAGGACGTCTCGATCCCCAGGACCAGGGGTTCGTCAGCCATTGGTCAACTCCTCGTCCCGCCGCATGACCAATGCGTCGGTGTTGCTCGGCTGGTAGTACCCGCGCCGCACCCCAATCGCCTCGAAGCCATGCGCCGCGTAAAGCCTCTGCGCCGGGGCATTGTCCGCTGCCACCTCCAGGAGAGTGCCGCGGACCCGCAGTCGCGCCGCCTCGGTCAACAACGCCCGCAACAGCAGCCGCCCGACCCCCCTCCGCTGCGCTGCCCGGCAGACGGCGATGTTCTGCACCCATGCCTCCTCGCCGGACACGGCGGTGAGCCCCGCGTAACCGAGTAGGACCCCTCGCTCGGTCGCCACCAAATAGTGGTGGCCGCTGGCGAGTTCGTTCCAGAACATCGCGGCGGACCACTGCTCGGCGCCGAAGAGATCTGCCTCGATCGGCAGCACCTCGTCAATGTGCCACCAGCGAAACCGCTCCACCTGGAGGCCGCTCCCGCCGCCGCCCGGCTCACCGCCCCGGCTCGCTCCCCTGCTCACGGCAGGACCGGCTTGTGGCCTGCCGCCGCGACGGCGTCCGGGCGTCGCAGATAGAGCGGGGTAAGCGGCTCACTGGGGGCACCGGCGGCGATCCGCTCCGCCGCGAGCCGCGCCAGGGCCACCGCCACCGGGTAGCGGGGCTCGTCGGCGACCGGCAACTCCAGCGTCGCCGCGTACCGGTGCGCGCCGTCGCCGATCGCGGTGGCAACCGCCAGGTCACGAGCGCGCGCGGCGGCGACCGCCGGAGCGGAGACCTCGGGGCCAACGATCCGTTGGCCGGCGCCGTCGTACACCGCCCAATAGATCTCCCGGCGACGGGCGTCGGTCGCCGCCAGGACCGGTTCGCCGGCGGCGGTCGGGTAGCCGATGGCGTCCAGCGAACAGACCCCGTAGGTCGGCACTCCGAGCACCTGCCCCATCGTGGCAGCCGTGACCAGCCCCACCCGCAGCCCGGTGAACGGGCCCGGCCCGAGGCCGGCGACGATCGCGCCGAGGGCGGAGGGACGTACGCCGAGGTCGGCCAGGACCGCGTCGACCTGTGGGGCGAGCAGCTCACCGTGGGCTCGGGCGTCTACGGCGCAGCGGTGCGCCCGCGCCTCGACGCCGGCCGCCGTGACCTCCACCAGCGCGGCGATCACCGCGGGGGTCGAGCTGTCCACCACCAGTACGAGCACGGTGAACCAGCCTAGCCGCCCGGCTGCCGGACCCGGCCCCGCCCCGGCAGGACGATCAGCCGGCGGCGCGTTCCCAGTCGATCGTCGGAAGGCCGGCGTCGGCGAGTGCCTTGTTGGCCGCGCTGAACGGGCGGCTGCCCAGGAACCCCCGTGGGTTCATCGGGCTGGGATGTCCCGCCTCCAGCACCACGTGGCTGGGGTTCGTCACCAAAGCCGCTTTCTTCCGGGCATACCCGCCCCAGAGCAGGAAGACCACCCGGTGCTCCACCGCGTCCAGCGCCCGAATCGTCGCGTCGGTGAACTCCTCCCAGCCGCGGTTGGCGTGAGAGCCGGGGCTGGCCTCGCGGACAGTCAGCACCGAGTTGAGCAGCAGCACACCCTGCGCGGCCCAGCCGCCGAGGTTTCCACCGGCCGGCCTCGGCACGCCCAGGTCGGCGCCGAGTTCCTTGAAGACGTTGCGCAGTGACGGCGGCGTCGCCATCCCCGCGCGGACGCTGAAGCTCAGCCCGTGCGCCTGCCCGGCCCGGTGATAGGGGTCCTGGCCGAGGATCACCACCCGGGTGTCCGTCGGCGGGCAGAGCTGGTAGGCCGAGAAGAGATCCGCAACGGGCGGAAAGATGGTCTGGGTGGTGTATTCCTGCGCGACGAAGCCGGCGAGCGCCGCGGTGCGGGCCGGGTCGAGCTGCGGGGCGAGCGCGGACCGCCACCCCGGCGGCAGCAGGGCCAGCAGATCCAGGGTGGGTGCGTCGTCGGGCATCGGGGGCCTTTCCAGTCGGGGCGTCCCGCGCACTCTAGTCGCCGGGTGCGACGACCACCCCCCGGGCGGGACCGGTCGGCTCTGTCAGCTGTCGATGAATCCGGGGGTACCAGTCAACCGCGCCCTCCAGTCGCCACCGACGGGTTCCAGGTCGACCAACCGGGTGTCGTCCTCCCGGCGGTCGATCCGGACCCACAGGTGCGCCGCGACGAGCTGCTCGGCGAGCCCTTCGCCCCACTCGACCACGGTCACCGCCTCGTCCACCGACGCGTCCAGGTCCAGGTCGTCGATCTCGGCGCGGGGATCGGTCGCATCGCCCAGGCGGTACGCGTCGGCGTGCACGAGGGCCACCGAACCGCCCCGGGCCGGATCGGGCTGGTGTACTCGCGCGATCACGAAGGTGGGTGAGGTGACCGCCCCAGTCACCCCCAGCCCGGCGCCGATGCCCTGGGTGAGAGCCGTCTTGCCGGCCCCGAGGGGACCGGTCAGCAGCAGGAGGTCCCCCGCCTGTAGGAGGCCGGCCAGCCGGCGGCCGAAGGCGTGCGTGTCGGCGACGGTTGGCAGCGTGAAACGGATCGGTCCCCCTGGGTTCACAGCTCCTCCAGGAACCGGGTCAGCGCCGCGTTCACCTCATCGGCGTGCTCCAACATCACCACATGCCCACTGTTAGGGATCTTGACGAATTCGGCGTGCGGCAGCCGACGGACGATCTCCTCCGAGTGCGCCACCGGTGTGATCATGTCGTTCTCCCCGACCAGCACCAGCACCGGCGCGCTGGCGAGCGCCGCCAACGCCGGAAACCGGGAATGGGTGGCGAGCGTTCGCAGATAGCGGGTGACGGTGTCGGCGGAGGTCCGCGAATTCATCTCCTCGACGTAGGAGACCAGAGCCGGGCTGGGGTGACCGGTACCGAAGCCATACCGGCGGGTGAGCAGCCAGGCCACGTTCGAGGTGGACCGACGCGCTCGGTCGATCACCGGGCCCCCGTAGCGGGCGGCGTTGCTCATCATGTGCAGCACCGGTGCACCGACCCGCCCCAGCAGCGCCGGGGCGACCAGCTTGGTCTCGGCGAGCAGCCCGCCCGAGGTGGCCAGCAGCACCGTGCCCACCACCCGGTCCCCGAACAACTCCGGGAAGAGTTCCGCGAACGCCATGATGGTCATGCCACCCATCGAGTGGCCGACCAGCACCAGCGGGCCCTCCGGCGCGGTACGGTCGATCACCGCGCGCAGCGTCCGACCGAGCGCGGTCAGGTCGTACTCGCCGGTCTCCAGCTGGCCGGAGCGTCCGTGCCCCGGCTGGTCGTACGCCACGATCCGGTGCTCGCCCTGGGCGGCGAGCAGCTTACGCTGGAAGTGGAAGGTCCCCTGGTCCAGGCAGAACCCGTGCACCAGCACGATGGTTGGGTTCCCGCGGACCGCCCGGGCCGGCTCGACCGTCTCCACGTGGATGTCGGTGCCATCCGGCATCTCCACCCGCAACGCCTCGTCGAACCGCTGCGCACCGAAGTCCTCACCGGCGTACCGGTCGGTGGGATCGGCCTTCAGCCGACGGACCAGCGCGCGTTCGGTCGCGACGCCGGCGACGAGACCGGCGGCCGCGACACCGACGGCGGCCAACGCGCCGATCGCGGCCCGGGGATGGCTTGCCCGGGGCAGCGGAACCCGGAACCGGGACGACGTCACGGACGCTCGCCGTCGTAGCAGCGGGGCACCCGGGTGCTGCCGAATCGGGTGACGATCTCATAGTTGATCGTGCCGACCGCCTCGGCCCAGTCGTCGGCGGTGGGCTCACCGTCCCTCCCGGTGCCGAAGAGGGTGGCCACGTCTCCCGGCGCGACCGGATCGTCGCCGCAGTCGAGCACGAACTGGTCCATGCAGACCCGGCCGGAGATGGTCCGCCGGACGCCACCGAGCTGCACCGGGCCGCTGTTGGACGCGTCCCGGGGGACCCCGTCGGCGTACCCGAGTGGAATCACCGCGAGGTTGCTCGCCCGATCGGTGGTGTACGTGTGGCCGTAGGAGACCCCGGCTCCGGCCGGGACCTGCTTGGTGAGCATGACACGGGCCCGGGCGGTCATCGCCGGCCGCAGGCCGAAGCGCTCCCCGGCCACCGGAGAGAGCCCGTAGACGGCCAGCCCGGGACGGACCAGGTCGAAGTGGGCGTCCGGCCGGGTCAGCGTGGCCGCCGAGTTGGCCAGGTGGCGGTAGCGCGGGCGCAGTCCCGCCTTCTCCACCATGCCCAGCCCCTCGTGGAAGACGGCGAGCTGCCGGTCGGTGGTCGGGTGTCCGGGTGCGTCCGCGTACACGAAGTGGCTCCACACCCCCACCACCTCGACCGCGCCGTCCGCCTGCGCCTTCGCCGCGGCGTCGAGCAGCTCCGGCCACTCCGAGATGGTCGCGCCACCTCGGGACAGCCCTGTGTCGATCTTGAGGTGCAGTCGGGCCGGACGCCCGGCCACCCGGCCCGCCTCGACCATCTCCTCGAGCTGCGCCACGCTGGCTACGCCGAGGTCAATCCCGGCCGTCACGCCTTCGTGTAACGGCAGGCCCGGCGCGAGCAGCCAGGCCAGAACCGGCACGGTGATCCCTGCCCGGCGCAGGGTGAGCGCCTCATCGAGGGTGCAGACACCGAGCCAGTCGGCGCCACCATCCAGCGCGGCGTGGGCGGCCGGGACCATGCCGTGGCCGTACCCGTCCCCCTTGACCACCGCCATCAACTCGGCGGCGCTACCGGAGCGCAACCAACTCACGTTCTCACGGATCGCGTCAAGGTCGACGCGTACCTCGGCCTGCCACATGCCCCCAGCCTACTGAGTTGATCAGGAGTTGGCCCCGGCCCACGTCGATCCGCCGATCCAGCCGAGCCGGGCCAGCACCGGGCGCAGGGCGGCGGCGACATCGGGCGAGGCCACCGGGCCGCCCTGCGCTGCCTCCCGGCCGGCGAGCCCGTGCAGGTAGGCCGCCGCGGCGGCGGCCCGCTCCGGGGCAAGACCCCCGGCGAGCAACGAGCCGAGCAGCCCGGCCAGCACGTCGCCCGTACCGCCGGTGGCCAGGGCCGCGGTCCCGGTCTGGTTGACATAGACCCGACCGTCCGGCGTGCCGATCACCGTCCGGTCACCCTTGAGCAACACCACAGCGTTCATCCAGGCGGCCAGGCGCAACGCGGCGGCGACCCGGTCGCCGCCGGGAGTCTCGCCGCAGAGCCGGGCGAACTCCCGATCATGCGGGGTGAGCACAGTCGGGGCGTCCCGCCGCCGGAGCTGGTCGGCGAGGGAGCCGTCAACGAGCAGGGTCAACGCATCCGCGTCCAGCACCACCGGCACCGGTGCCGCGAGCACCGCCCGCAGTTCACCAGCCGCCTCGTCACCGGTTCCCAGCCCGGAACCACACACCCACGCCTGCACCCGACCGGCATCGGCGACCCGGTCGGTAGCGATCACCGATGGATGGTGGCGCAGCACCTCCTCCCGGGCGCTGCCGGCGTAGCGAACCAGACCGGTCGGGCCGGCCAACGCACCGCCGACCGAGAGCACCGCGGCGCCGGGGTAGATGGCCGAGCCGGTGGCGACACCGACCACGCCCCGGCTGTACTTCTCCGTTGCCGGTCCGGGTCTGGGCCACCAGTCGGTCACATCCGCTTCCTCGGTGACCTGCAGCGCCGCAGTGCCCGGCAGCCAGGGTGCCAGCCCAATGTCCACCAGCTCGACCTGGCCGGCCAACGGCGCCGCCGCTCCCACCACCAGCGCGGGCTTCAGGGCACCAAAGGTCACCGTCACGTCGGCATGGACCGCAGCCGGCCGTCCGGCATCGGTCAGCGACAGCTGCCCGGTGTCGACCGCCACCCCACTCGGCACGTCCACCGCGACCACGGTCGCCCGGTCACCGTCTCGCCCGCGACACTGCGCCAGGCCCGCCGCGAGCCGCTCTGCCGGCGCCCGGAGCCCACCGCTGCCACCGATCCCGACGATGCCGTCGAGCACCAGGTCCACCCGGGCCGGTGGGCGGTCCACCAGCCGGCCGCCGGCGGCGCGCAGCGCCGCCAACGCCCCGGCGTGCGCCCGGCCCGGAGTCAGCAACAGGGCCGACACCGCCGCCCCGCGCCGAGCCAGCCGGGCGCCGGCGAAGAGCGTGTCGCCGCCGTTGTCGCCCGAGCCGACCAGCAGCAGCACCGGTGCGCCGTAGACACCACCACGGTCGGTGAGGAGCAGCGCACAGCGGCGGGCGAGCCCCGCAGCGGCCCGCTGCATCAGCGTCCCGGGTGGGAGCGTCGCCATCAAGCCCGCCTCGGCGGCGCGTACGTCCGCCACCCGCCACACCGGTCTCATCCCACTCCGTCCCCGTGCCCGGCTCGACCAGGGCACGCCACCGATCAGCGTTCCGCGACCACCATGGCCGACGCGATCCCCCCGTCGTGCGAGAGCGACAGGTGCCAACGGTTGGCCCCCCGCTCGACCGCCGCCGCCGCGACCGTGCCGGAAACCGTCAACCACGGCCGGCCGTCCGGATCCGGCACGATCTCGCAGTCGTGCCAGCTCAGGCCAGTCGGCGCACCGAGCGCCTTGGCCACCGCCTCCTTCGCCGCGAAGCGGGCGGCGAGCGACTCGGGCGAACGGGGGTTACCAGAACGGGTGTACCGCTCGGCTTCGGTGAAGAGCCGATCGGCGAGCAGCGGCGTCCGGGTCAGCGCACGGGCGAACCGCTCCACCAGGACCACGTCGATGCCGACCCCGACGATCATGCGCCCACCCTACCGGCACGGTGCCCCGCGCGTTCTGCCGTCACCTCCACTCGGGACACCCGCGGGACCGCCACGCGCCAGAAGGTCGGCGTGCCCGCGGCATCCCGGCGACCTCGATACTCACTCGACCGTAACGGACTTCGCCAGGTTGCGGGGCTGGTCGACGTCGTGGCCCCGAGCAGCGGCGATCTCCGCGGCGAAAACCTGCAACGACACGGTGGTCACCAGCGGCGTGAGCAGGGTCGGCGTACGCGGCACGTAGATCAGGTGGTCGGCGTACCGGACGACCGTCTCGTCCCCCTCCTCCGCGATCACGATGGTCCGGGCGCCCCGGGCCCGTACCTCCTGGATGTTGGAGACGATCTTGTCGTGCAGCATGCCGCGGCCGATCGGCGACGGCACGATGCAGATCACCGGGGTGCCCTCGTCGATGAGCGAGATCGGTCCGTGCTTCAGCTCGCCCGCGGCGAAGCCCTCGGCGTGCATGTACGCCAGTTCCTTGAGCTTCAGCGCGCCCTCCAGAGCCACCGGGTAGCCGACGTGCCGACCGATGAACAGCACGGTCGGCTCAGACTTCAGGTCGCGGGCCAGCGCGCGTACCGGCTCGATCCGCCCCAACAGCTCGCGCAGCTTGCCCGGCACCTCCTGGAGCTGGGACACCACCGCCGCGACCTCGTCGGCGAACTTGATCCCGCGCACCTGGGCCAGGTGCAGGCCGATCAGGTAGCAGGCGACGAGCTGGGTCAGGAACGCCTTGGTGGAGGCGACCGCGATCTCCGGCCCGCCGTGGGTGTAGAGGACCGCGTCGGACTCCCGGGGAATGGTGGACCCGTTGGTGTTGCAGATCGCCAGGACGCGCGCCTTCTGCTCCTTGGCGTGCCGCAGCGCCATCAGGGTGTCCATCGTCTCGCCGGACTGCGAGATCACCACGATGAGAGTGGACCGGTCGAGCACCGGGTCGCGGTAGCGGAACTCGCTGGCCAGCTCCACCTCGCAGGGGATCCGGGTCCAGTGCTCGATCGCGTACTTCGCGACCATCCCGGCGTGGTACGAGGTGCCGCAGGCGACGATGAAAATCTTGTCCACGTCGCGCAGGTCCTGATCGCTGAGGCGGACCTCGTCGAGCATGATCTCGCCGGTCTCGGTGAGCCGGCCGAGCAGCGTGTCGGCGACGGCCTGCGGCTGCTCCGCGATCTCCTTGAGCATGAACCAGTCGTATCCGCCCTTCTCCGCAGCGGAGGAGTCCCAGTCGATGTGGAAGTCCTTGCCGGTGGCGGGCTGGCCGGCGAAGTCGGTGATCTCGATGCTGTCGGCGGTGATCAGGACGATCTGGTCCTGCCCCAGCTCGATCGCCTCGCGGGTGTGCTCGATGAACGCCGCGACGTCGCTCGCCAGGTAGTTCTCGCCGTCACCCCGACCGACGACCAGAGGCGAGTTGCGCCGCGCGCCGACCACCGCGCCCGGGACGTCGGCGTCCACGGCGAGCAGGGTGAAGGCGCCCTCCAGGCGCTGACAGACGACCCGCATGCCGGCGGCGAGCAGCTGCGGCCCGTCCGGATGCCCGGCGGAACGCAGGTCGGTGAGGGCCGCGGCGAGCAGGTGGGCGGTGCACTCGGTGTCGGTGTCGCTGACGAACTGGACCCCGTCGGCCTCCAGTTCGGCGCGCAGCTTCGCGAAGTTCTCGATGATGCCGTTGTGGATCACCGCAACCCGTCCGTCCGGGGAGAGGTGTGGGTGGGCGTTTCGGTCGGTGGGGCCGCCGTGGGTGGCCCACCGGGTGTGGCCGATCCCGGTGACCCCGTCCCCGATCCCGATCGGGGACGCGGCGCAGGCCTCCGGATCCCGTGCGGACCGCTCGGAGAGGACCTTCTCCAGGTTGGCCAACTTGCCCGCCTTCTTCTCCGCCAGCAACTCGTCCGCGCAGATGATGGCGACCCCAGCCGAGTCGTAGCCGCGGTACTCCAGCCGTCGCAGCCCATCGAGCACAATGCCGAGCGCCGGACGCGCCCCGGCGTAACCCACGATTCCACACATGGGTGGCAGCCTAACCCAGTTTCACTCATCAGATGTGCTCGGAAGGCGGGTAAACAAGCAGCCACTTTGAGCGATTAACGCGAGCGGCTACTTAGCGTCACGAACCACGATCGGCGACCACGGCAGGTTGAACCGTCGCGGACAGTCCGTAGGCTGGCAGACGTGACGACCACCCACGTCGATCCTCTGGTAACCCGAATGCGCCCCTTCGGGACGACGATCTTCGCCGAGATGTCCGCCCTCGCCAGCCGCACCGGGGCGGTGAATCTCGGGCAGGGGTTTCCGGACACCGACGGCCCGCCCGAAATGCTGGCCGCGGCGGCTGAGGCGCTGCGCGGTGGCCAGAACCAGTACCCGCCCGGGCCCGGCATCCCCCCGCTCCGCGCCGCCGTGGCCGCACACCAGCAGCGGTTCTGGGGCCTCGAGTACGATCCCGACGGCGAGATCGTGGTGACCGCCGGCGCCACCGAGGCGATCGCCGCAGCGATCCTGGGCCTCTGCGAGCCCGGCGACGAGGTGGTCTGTTTCGAGCCCTACTACGACTCGTACGCCGCCTCGATCGCGCTGGCTGGCGCCCTCCGGCGCCCGGTGACGTTACGGCCCGGGGCAGCCGGACGGTACGCGATGGACCCGGACGAGCTACGTGCCGCGTTCGGGCCACGCACCCGGCTGGTGCTGCTCAACTCCCCGCACAACCCCACGGGCAAGGTCTTCACCCCCGCCGAGCTGACCCTGGTGGCCGAGCTGTGCCGCGAGTACGACGCGTACGCGGTCACCGACGAGGTCTACGAACACCTCGCCTTCACCGACGCCGCCGCTGGCCACATGCCCCTCGCCACGCTGCCCGGGATGCGGGAGCGGACGCTGCGGATCTCCTCGGCCGGCAAGACCTTCTCCTGCACCGGCTGGAAGGTCGGCTGGACGAGTGGCCCTTCATCACTGGTGTCGGCGTTGCTACGGGTCAAGCAGTTCCTCACCTTCGTCAACGCCGCGCCGTTGCAACCCGCGGTCGCGGTGGCGCTGGGCCTGGACGACAGCTACTTCACCGACTTCCGGGCCGGGATGCAGGCCCGCCGGGACCAGCTCGTCGCCGGCCTCGCCGACGCCGGTTTCGACGTCCTGCCACCGGAAGGCACATACTTCGTCACCGCAGACGTGACACCGCTCGGCGCCCGAGACGGGGTCGAGTTCTGCCGCGCGCTGCCGGAACGCTGTGGCGTGGTCGCAGTCCCGACCCAGGTCTTCTACGACGACTCGGAGGCCGGCCGGCGGCTGGTCCGGTTCGCCTTCTGCAAACGCCCGGACGTGCTGGCCGAGGCTGTCACCCGGCTACAGCAGCTGGTGACAGCACGGTGAGCACGCCCCTGTCCGACCGCCCACACGAGGCATCGCCGCCCCTACGCCCAGCGGCCACCGCCGACCCTGGGCCGCCCCGCCGGCACCTGTCGCCGACAGGGGCATACCAGGTCAGCTGACCGGGCTGGCGGTGCGGACCTGCTCGGCGATTCGCTCGGCCACCTCACGCGCCGTCGTCTCGGTGCCGGCCTCCACCATCACCCGAACCAGGGGCTCGGTGCCCGAGGGACGCAGCAGGACCCGGCCGGCATCGCCCAGCTCGGCCTCGGCCCGCGCGACCTCGGCCCGTACGGCCGGAGCCGCCGCACCGACCGTACGGTCGCCGACCGGCACGTTGATCAGAACCTGAGGCAGGGGACTAACCACGGCAGCCAGCTCGGCCAGGGGCCTGCCGGTCCCCGCCATCCGGGACATCAGGTGCAGGCCGGTCAGCACGCCGTCGCCGGTGGTCGCGTGGGCGGGCATCACGATGTGCCCGCTCTGCTCGCCACCGAGCGCCAGGCCGGAGGCGCGCAGCTCCTCCAACACGTACCGGTCACCGACCTTCGTCTCGACCAGCCGAATCCCCTCCCGGGACATCGCTATCCGCAGGCCAAGATTGCTCATCACGGTCGCCACCAGGGTGTCGGCGGTGAGCGTGCCGGCCTCCCGCATCGCCAGCGCGAGGATCGCCATCACCTGATCACCGTCGACCTCGTCGCCGTCGGCGGTGACCGCCACGCAACGGTCGGCGTCGCCGTCATGGGCGATGCCCAGCTGCGCGCCGTGCTCGACGACGGCCTGCCGGAGCGCCGCGACGTGGTTGGAGCCGCACTCGTCGTTGATGTTGAGGCCGTTGGGCTCCGCGTGGATCGCGACCACCTCGGCGCCGGCCTCCCGGTACGCCGCCGGGGCCACCTCGGCGGCGGCGCCGTTGGCGCAGTCCACCACGACCTTGATCCCGTCCAGCCGGTGCGGCACCGTACCGACCAGGTGCTGCACGTAGTGGTCGGCACCGTCGAGCAGGTCGTGGACCCGGCCGACACCCGCCCCGACCGGACGTTCCCAGGCGGTCGTCGTGTTCGCCTCGACCGCCGCCTCGATCTTCATCTCGATCTCGTCCGGCAGCTTGTGCCCGCCGGCGGCGAAGAGCTTGATGCCGTTGTCCGGCATGGGGTTGTGCGAGGCGGAGAGCATCACCCCGATGTCGGCCTTGGCCTCCGCGGTGAGGAACGCCACCGCCGGGGTGGGCAGGACACCGACCCGTACGACGTTCGCGCCGGCACTGGTCAGCCCGGCCACCACCGCGGACTCCAACATCTCGCCGCTGGCCCGGGTGTCCCGGCCGACAACGGCCAGCGGGGGGTGGCTCCGATCCGCCTCGGCGAGGGTGTGTGCGGCGGCGACCGCTACCGCGAGCCCCAACTCGGGCGTGAGATCCGCGTTCGCCCGTCCCCGTACCCCGTCCGTGCCGAACAACCGACCCATTCCCGCCAAACCTCCGATGCAACTGCCGATGGTGGAAAAACGGAACGGCCGGACCGCCTCCGTTCGCAGGAGGCGGCCCGGCCGTCCGTCAGAAGTACAACGAGCAGCTGATGGTCAGCGCTTCGAGTACTGAGGAGCCTTACGGGCCTTCTTGAGGCCGTACTTCTTGCTCTCCTTGGCCCGCGCATCCCGGGTCAGGAAGCCGGCCTTCTTGAGCGCCGGGCGGTCGTCCGGCTCGCTGGCGATCAGCGCGCGGGCGATGGCCAGCCGGAGCGCACCGGCCTGACCGGTGGTGCCGCCGCCACGCAGGTTCGCGATGACGTCGAACTCCTCCGCCTTCTCGGTGGTGACCAGCGGATCCTTGATCAGCTGCTGGTGCACCTTGCTCGGGAAGTACGCCTCGAGATCCCGGCCGTTGCAGGTGATCTTGCCAGTGCCCGGGACGATGCGGACCCGGACGATGGCCTCCTTGCGGCGACCCACGGTCTGGATCGGCCGGTCACCAAGGGGCGCGCGGACGACGGGCGCCAGCGCCTCGGCGGCCTCGGGGGCGACCTCGGTGGCGATGATGTCGGTCATGCTGCTTCCTTCGCCCGCGCTCACTGCGCGATCTGCTTGATCTCGAACGGCACTGGCTGCTGCGCGCCGTGCGGGTGCTCGGCACCGGCGTAGACCTTCAGCTTCTTGATGAGCTTCCGGCCCAGCTTGTTGTGCGGGAGCATGCCCTTCACGGCCAGCTCGATGGCCCGCTCGGGGCGCTTGGTCAGGAGCTCGTCGTAGCCGAGCTGCTTGAGGCCGCCGGGGTAACCGGAGTGCCGGTAGGCGATCTTCTGCTGCCGCTTGTTGCCGGTCAGCGCGACCTTGCCGGCGTTCACGATGACGACGAAGTCGCCCGTGTCGACGTGCGGCGCGAAAGTCGGCTTGTGCTTGCCGCGCAGCAGCGTGGCGGCATGGGTGGCCAAGCGGCCCAGCACGACATCAGAGGCGTCGATAACGTGCCACTGACGCTCGATCTCACCCGGCTTCGGGCTGTACGTACGCACAGGTTTACCTTGTCTCGTCGTCGGTCTGGGGCCTGCGCGCCGGGGTGACCAACTTTCAGGCCGAGCCAACGCGCACGAACGACCAAGCGCACCTCAGACGGCACGCCCCTAGATGTCGCACAACAGCAGCTAACGATACCCAACGCCGGGCCAGCCGGCAAAACGGGGTCCGGTCAGCACGTCCGGCTGGGCCGGGGGCAGGCTGACGCCCACCCGTGGCGCAGGTCGGTGCTGGTCGACGTCACACCCGAGCCGAGGCCAGCCGCGCCCCCGGTCGCAGGTACACAGCCCACGTCAGCGCGGTCAGCACCAGGAAGAAGCCGACATAGAACCACAGCGCGGGCTGGATGCTGCCGTACGCCGACTTCGCCCACGCGTAGCAGATCGGGACCAGGAAGCCGCCAAAGGCACCGATCGCGGAGATGATCCCGAGCGCCCCGGCCGCCTGCCGGCGCATGGCGCGCATGATCTCCGGCGAACCGCCGAGCTCCTCCCCCCGCACCTGGAAGATCCGAGAGATCATCCGGTAGGTCGACCCGTTGCCGACTCCGGTGGCCACGAACAACACCATGAACGCCAGGAAGAAGAGCTCCAGCCAGCGCTCCCGCACCGACCACAGGGCCAGGTACGCACCGGCGGTCATCAACATGAAGCTGGCCACGGTGACCCGGGCGCCACCGATGGTATCGGCGAGACGGCCACCGAAGGGTCGGCAGAGTGAACCCACCGCCGCACCGAGGAAGGCCCAGGACAACGCGATGTCGGGCCGGCCGAAGACCCCGTTGAGCAGCGTCGGGAAGGCCGCCGAGTAACCGATGAACGAACCGAACGTGCCGACGTACAACAGCGACATGATCCAGGTGTTCCGGTCCCGCAGCGAGGACCACACCGGCCCCACATCCGCCTTGGCCTCGGCCAGGTTGTCCATGAACAGGTAGGCACAGACCGCCGCGATCACCGCGAGCGGGAGGTACATCAGGCCGGCTCGGGCCAGGGCGAGGCCACCGCCGAGCACGATGACCTGCGGCACCAGGAACTGCACCACGGCAACCCCGATGTTGCCGCCCGCCGCGTTCAGCCCGAGCGCCCACCCCTTCTCCCGCTCCGGATAGAAGAACGAAATGTTCGCCATGCTGGAGGCGAAGTTCCCGCCGCCGAACCCGGCGGTGGCGGCGATCAGCAGCAACGGCACGAAGCCGATCTCCGGGTGCTGCACCGCCCAGGCCAACCCGGCAGCCGGGATGATCAGCAGCAGGGCGGAGATCACGGTCCAGTTCCGCCCGCCGAAGACCGGCACCGCGAAGGTGTAGGGCAGTCGCAGCAGCGCCCCGACGCCACTGGGCACGGCGGTCAGCCAGAGCGCCTGGCTGGTTGTCAGCGTCCACCCGACATCACCCAACCGGACCACCACGATGCTCCAGAGCAGCCAGACGGAGAAACCGATGTGCTCGGCAAAGATGGAGAAGATGAGATTGCGCCGGGCAACGGCCCGGCCGGCGGTCCGCCAGAAATGATCGTCCTCCGGAGCCCAGTGGCCAATCCAGCGGCCCCTGCCACGTTGCAGGTCGATCTCCTCCGCTGTTCTCGTCGCGGGCACGCTCGTCGTCATCAGGCGCTCCTTCCGGCCGGGCCGTCCTGGCCCGCCGGCCGCACCGGCTGGTCGGTGACGAGCGGGCCCGGCTGGAACCTAGGAAGCCGGCGTTACCGCAGCGTTCGTCGCCGGATTCGGGGAGGCAACGGTGCGCGCACCGAACCGCCCACCGACCCGTGAGGAGCGCCATCGGTCAGGGGCGCGATCGGTGGGGTGGCTCAGAGTTGTTGCAGGATGCGTAGCGCCCGGCCGACCCGACGCATGACCTCATGGTCGGCCACGTCCACACACTCGGAGAACCACTGCTTCATCGGCGAGGAGAGCCGGTCAGGCATCACCACCCGCTCACCCATCGACACCGCGAGGGGAGAGTCCCGCAGCAGCGCCGTCTCCACCACCTCCGCCACGATCACGATCGGCACGGCGGTGGAGTTGTACACGTCGGAGCTGACGACCAGCCCCAGCCGCTCCCGGGCCCCCGAGATCCGCCAGACCTCACCCCTATGCAGCACGCGGACGGCCACCGAGGAGCAGGTCGTTGACCAGCCCCACCTCGTGGGCGTCAGCGAGCGCGGCGGTCTCCCAGTCGAGACCGGCCCGGCTGACCGCATCGGCGTGAGCGGCGAAGACCTCCCGCAGCGTCTTCTCCCGGGCGGCCTGATCCATCCAGGCGGACAGGGAGAGCCCCTCGCGTCGGGCGAACCACCGGGCCTGCTCAATCGTCTCGTCGGCGAACGACAGCGTCACCTTGGCAGTCATGGCCGGAAGCCTACCCAGGGGTAGGACCATCAGTCGTCCTGTCGCCGCGGTGCGCCCGACTTGACCGGGCCGAAACACGTGGGAACCGGGCCGGAAATCCCCCGCCGGCACGCTTCACCAGCATGACAGACGGTACGCGCCCCGCTACCGCAGCCGGACGACCCCCGATCGAGGCGGCGACACACTGCCCCTACTGTGCCCTCCAGTGCGGGATGACCCTGCGCGAGGCCGACGGCGAGGTGGCCGTACTCCCCCGGTGGTTCCCCACCAACCAGGGCGGGCTCTGCCAGAAGGGCTGGACCGCCGCCGAGCTGCTGGACCACCCGGATCGCCTCACCACCGCGCTGCTTCGCGACCCGGCCAGCGGCGAGCTGCGCCCGGCGAGCTGGGACGCGGCCCTGGACCGGATCGTCACGGGCATCCGCACCATCCAGGCCAGCCACGGCCGGGACGCGGTCGCCGTCTTCGGTGGCGGTGGCCTCACCAACGAGAAGGCGTACGCGCTGGGCAAGTTCGCCCGGGTGGTGCTCCGGACCCGACACATCGACTACAACGGGCGGTTCTGCATGTCGTCGGCGGCTGCCGCCGGGATGCGCGCCTTCGGCGTCGACCGGGGTCTCCCCTTTCCCCTGGCCGACCTGGGCACCGCCGACACCCTGCTGTTGGTCGGCGCGAACCCGGCCGAGACGATGCCCCCACTGGTGCGCTGGCTGACCGAGCAACGCCGCCGAGGTGGGCGGCTGATCGTGGTGGACCCACGAGTCACCGCCACCGCCCGCCAGGCTGACCTGCACCTACAGCCGTTGCCCGGCACCGATCTTGCGGTGGCCAACGCGCTGCTGCACATCGCACTCACCGAAGGGTTCGTTGACCACAGCTACGTCGCCGGACGCACCACCGGCTTCGACGAGGTCCGTCGGGCGGTGGCTGAGTGGTGGCCGGCCCGCGCCGAGGCACTGTCCGGGGTGTCGGTGGCCGATCTGGAGACGACCGCACGTGCGCTGGGCGGTGCCGGCCGGGCGATCATCCTCACCGCCCGCGGCGCGGAGCAACACGCCAAGGGCGTCGACACCGTCACCGGGTACGTGAACCTGGCGCTCGCCCTCGGCCTGCCCGGCCGCCCCGGCTCCGGCTACGGATGCCTGACCGGGCAGGGCAACGGCCAGGGCGGCCGGGAACACGGCCAAAAGGCCGACCAGCTTCCCGGCTACCGCCGCATCGACAACCCCGCTGACCGGGAGCACGTCGCCACGGTCTGGGGTGTGCCAGCGGACGACCTACCCGGGCCCGGGGTACCCGCGTACCGGCTGCTGGACTCGCTCGGCACTCCGGACGGGCCGAAGGCGCTGCTGGTGTTCGGCTCCAACCCGGTGGTCTCCGCGCCGCGGGCGGCCCGGATCGAGGGCCGCCTACGCGACCTCGACCTGCTGGTGGTCGTCGACTTCCTGCGCTCCGAGACGGCGGCCCTCGCCGACGTGGTCCTGCCGACCGCGCAGTGGGCCGAGGAGGACGGCACCATGACCAACCTGGAGGGACGGGTCCTGCGCCGGCGTGCGCTACGCGAACCGCCACCCGGGGTCCGCACCGACCTGGAGCTCCTCGCCGCCCTCGCCACGGCGCTGGAGCAGGGCGCAGTGTCCCCTTCCACGGTGGACCGAAAGCCCACAATCCCGCCCGAGCCGCAGGTGGTGTTCGAGGAGCTCCGAGCGGCCTCGGCCGGCGGGCTCGCCGACTACGCCGGGATCAGCTGGGAACGGATCGACGCGCGAGCGGGAGCCTTCTGGCCCTGCCCGGATAGTGACGGACCGGACACCCCCCGGCTCTTCGCCGACCGTTTCCCCACCCCGGACGGGCGCGCCCGATTCCATGCCGTGCAGCACCGACCCGCCGCGGAGGAGGTGTGCGCCGCCTACCCGCTGCACTTCACCACCGGACGGGTGCTCGCCCAGTACCAGTCGGGAACCCAGACCCGACGGGTGCCCGCGCTGCGACAGGCCGCGCCAGCGGCCTTTGTCGAACTGCATCCGGACGTGGCCGACCGACTGGGCGTGGTCGACGGCGAGCTGGTGCGGGTGCTCTCCCGCCGGGGCGAGTTGGTCGCGCCGGCTCGGCTCAGCCCGACGATCCGGCCGGACACCGTCTTCGCCCCGTTCCACTGGGGCGGCGCCGCCCGCGCCAACACGGTCACCAACGATGCCGTCGACCCGATCTCCGGGATGCCGGAATTCAAGATCTGCGCGGTACGAGTGGAGAAGGCGGTGGCGACGTGACCGATCGAATCGTGATCATCGGCAACGGAATGGCCGGTACCCGCCTCGCCAGTGAGCTCGCCGCGCACGGCGGGGACCGGAAGGTCACGGTGCTCGGGGCGGAACCGTACCGGGCCTACAACCGGATCATGCTCTCCACCCTGCTGGCCGGAGCAGCCGAGGAGCCGGACGTGCAGCTGGCCGAGGTTGCCGGGCACGGAGTCGACCTGCGTACCGGGGTCACCGCCATCACGATCGACCGAAGGGACCGTACGGTCGGTACCGACCGGGGCGACCGGATCCACTACGACCACCTGGTCTTGGCCACCGGCAGCCACGCCGTTGTCCCCCCACTGACCGGGCTGGCCGGCTGGGAACTGCCGGAACGGGTGGTGCCATTTCGGACCCTGGATGACTGCCGCCGCATCCTCGCCGTCGCTGACCGGGCCCGCCGCGTGCTGGTGCTCGGCGGCGGGCTACTCGGCCTGGAAGCGGCCCGCGGGCTCGCCGGCCGCGGGCTCGAGGTGACGGTGGTGCACCCGGTGCCGTACCTGATGGAGCGGCAGCTCGACCCAGCCGCGGCGGCCGTGCTCGCCCGCACCCTCGCCGGCCTCGGGGTCACCACCCAGCTGGCCGTACCGGCCACCGCCGTGGTCGCCGACCCCCGCGGCGTCCGCCTCGAGCTGGCCGACGGCCGGTCGCTCGACGCCGACCTGTTGGTGCTTGCCTGCGGCGTGCGCCCGGAGACCGCGCTCGCCACGGCCGCCGACCTGACCGTACGGCGGGGGGTTCTGGTCGACGACCAGCTACGCACCAACGACCGACACATCTCGGCCATCGGCGACTGCGCCCAGCACGGCGACACCCTGACCGGTCTGGTGGCCCCGGCCTGGGCACAGGCACGGGTGCTGGCCCAGGTGCTCAGCGGCGCGGACCCGGCGGCCCGATACCGGCCAAGGCCGGTGGTGACCCGCCTCAAGACCGCCGGCATCGATCTGGCAGCTATGGGTGACCCCGGCGACGGTCCCGGCGAGGAGCTGACCTTCACCGACGTGGCCGGTGGCACGTACGCCCGGCTGCGCATCAACCACGAGCGGGTGACCGCCGCGATCCTGCTGGGCGACAACCCGTCCGTGGGCACGGTCATCCAGCTCTTCGACCGGGGGCAGCCGGTGCCCAGCGACCGGCGGTCGCTGCTGCTCGGCCGGGCGCTCGGCACCGGGCCGGCGGAACCCGCCACGACACCGGCGCTGATGCCGGACGGGGCGACCGTCTGCCACTGCAACAACGTCAACAAGCGGACACTGGTGGAGAGTTGGCGCCGCGGGGCGCGGACGGTCGACGAGGTGGTGGCGGCGACCCACGCCGGTACGGGCTGCGGCTCCTGCCGGGACGCGGTCGCCGGCATCGCCGAATGGCTCTCCACCGTGGAATCGGTGGAGGTGGGGCGATGAGAACAGGCCGACTGGTCGTCGTCGGCAACGGCATGGTCGGGCAGCGGTTCGTGGACGCGTTACGCGCCCGCGACAGCGACGGTCAGTGGCGGGTGACCGTGCTCGGCGAGGAGTCCCGGCCCGCGTACGACCGGGTGCGTCTCTCCGCCCTCTTCGACGGGGTGGGCGCGGACGAGCTGAACCTGCACACCCCGGATCCACGGGTGCGGCTGCGGCTCGGTGCGCCGGTCACCGCGATCGACCGGGCCCGACGCGTCGTGGCGACGACCGAAGGTGAGTACCCGTACGACGCGCTGGTGTTGGCCACCGGCTCGTACCCCTTCGTGCCGCCGATCGACGGCGTCGACCTGCCGGGCGTCTTCACCTATCGCACGCTCGACGACCTGGCCGCGATCCGCACGCACGCCCAGGGCCGCCGGTGGGGCGCGGTGATCGGCGGTGGGCTGCTCGGCCTGGAGGCGGCGAACGCGCTGCGGCTGCTCGGGCTCGCCACCAGCGTCGTGGAGTTCGCACCGCGGCTGATGCCGGTGCAGGTGGACACCGCCGGCGGGGCGCTGCTACGCCGATACGTCGAGGAGCTGGGCGTCGCCTGCCACCTCGGGGTCGCCACCAGCGCGCTGCACCCCGGCCCGGACGGCTCGGTGGCCCGGCTGGAGCTGGCGGACGGCGGGCGGGTGGACGCCGACCTGGTCGTCGTGGCGGCCGGTATCCGCCCCCGGGACGAGCTGGCTCGCGCCGCCGGCCTGCCCCTTGGCCGCCGTGGCGGGGTGCTGGTCGACCGCACCTGCCGCAGCGCCGACGAGCGGATCTGGGCGGTCGGCGAGTGCGCCGCCGTCGACGGCACCTGCCACGGTCTGGTCGCCCCCGGCTACGCGATGGCGGAGACGGTGGCCGACCAGCTGGTCGGCGGGGCGGCCACCGTCCCCCACGCGGACACCGCCACCAAGCTGAAGCTGCTCGGCGTGGACGTCGCCTCCTTCGGCGACGCGCACGGCACCACCCCGGGCTCCCTCGACGTGACCTTCACCGATCCGGCCACCCGGGTGTACGCGAAGCTGGTCCTCTCCGATGATGCGCAGACGCTGCTCGGAGGCGTGCTGGTCGGCGACGCCGACGCGTACCCGACGTTGCGGGCCAGCGTCGGCCAGGCGCTGCCCGCCGCGCCGCTCGCGCTGCTCGCCCCGGCCGGTGCGGGCACCGGGGTGGCGACGCTTCCCGGCTCCACGCAGGTCTGCTCCTGTAACGCGGTGACCCGCGCCGACCTGGACTCGGCGATCGCCGGCGGCGCGACCGACGTACCGGCGCTCAAGGCGTGCACCCGAGCCGGCACCAGCTGCGGCTCCTGCGTACCGATGCTCCGGCAGCTGCTCGACGCCGCCGGCGTTGGGCAGCCCCGCGGGCTCTGCGAACACTTCGAGGTGAGCCGCCAGGAGCTGTTCGACATCATCCGGGTCCGGGGGATCCGCACCTTCTCCAACCTGATCGCCGATCATGGCCGGGGAGACGGCTGTGACATCTGCAAGCCGGTGGTGGCGTCAATCCTGGCTTCCCTCGGCGCCGGGCACCTCCTCGACGGCGAGTGGGCGTCGCTACAGGACACCAATGACCACTTCCTGGCCAACCTGCAACGGGACGGCAGCTACTCGGTCGTGCCCCGGATCCCCGGCGGGGAGATCACTCCGGAGAAGCTGATTGTGCTCGGTGAGGTGGCCCGGGACTTCGCGCTCTACACGAAAATCACCGGCGGGCAACGCATCGATCTGCTCGGCGCGCGGGTGGAGCAGTTGCCGCAGATCTGGCGCCGGCTGGTCAACGCGGGCTTCGAATCCGGCCACGCGTACGGCAAGGCGCTGCGGACGGTGAAGTCGTGCGTCGGGTCCACCTGGTGCCGATACGGGGTGCAGGACTCGGTCGGGTTGGCCATCGCGCTGGAGCTGCGCTACCGCGGGCTGCGCGCCCCCCACAAGATCAAGGCAGCGGTCTCCGGTTGTGCAAGGGAGTGTGCCGAGGCACGCGGCAAGGACTTCGGCATCATCGCCACCGACTCCGGCTGGAACCTCTACGTCGGCGGCAACGGCGGATTCCGGCCCCGGCACGCCGACCTCTTCGCCACCGACCTGACCACCGAGGCGCTGGTACGGCTGGTCGACCGGTTCCTGATGTACTACATCCGCACCGCGGACCGGCTGCAACGTACCGCCGCCTGGATCGAGGCGATGGACGGCGGTCTGGAGCACCTGAACGCGGTCATCGTGGACGACTCACTCGGGCTATGCGCCGAGTTGGACGCGGCGATGGCCCGACACACTGCGTCGTACTCCGACGAGTGGCGCGACGTCCTCGAGGATCCGGCGCGGCTGGGCCGGTTCGCCTCGTTCGTCAACGCCCCCGAGATGCCCGACCCCTCCATCCGCTTCACTGAGCAGCGCGGACAACGGGTACCGGTGCGGGCCGGGGACACCGAGAACCAGCAGCCGGTCGGGCTGGGGATGCCGCGGGTACCGCGATGACCAGCGATACGCGGGGATGGACGGTGGTCTGCCCACTGACCCGCCTGGACCTCGGTCGGGGGGTGGCAGCGCTCGTCGACGGCGTCCAGGTGGCGCTGTTCCGCACCGCCGCCGACCTGTTCGCCATCGACAACCGGGACCCGGTCACCGACGCGTACGTGCTCTCGCGCGGAATCGTGGGCAGCCGGGGTGGCGTGCCGACGGTCGCCTCCCCACTACACAAACAGGTGTACGACCTGCGTACCGGAGACTGCCTGGACCTACCGGGCGTCGCCGTCCGATGGCACCAGGTGCGGTGCCGGGCCGGGCTGGTCGAGGTGCGGCTGCGAGAGGAGACGTGAATGCGCGACGAACTGGCCGGCTTCACCGTCGGGGTGACCGCCGACCGGCGTCGGGACGAGTTGGCGGCGTTACTCCAGCGGCACGGGGCCCGGGTGGTCTTCGCACCCGCCCTGCGGATCGTGCCACTCGCCGACGACACCGAGCTGCGCGCGGCGACGCGGGCCTGCCTCGATCGACCACCGGACGTCCTGATGGCCGACACCGGGATCGGGATGCGGGGCTGGCTGGAGGCGGCCGAGGGCTGGGGGCTGGCTGAGCCGCTGCGCACGGCGCTGCGCGAGGCGTACGTGGTGGCGCGCGGACCGAAGGCCAGGGGAGCGATCCGGGCCGCCGGCCTGCACGACCAGTGGTCGCCCGCCTCGGAGAGCTGCGCCGAGGTGGTGGCGCACCTGCGGGACCGTGGCGTGGCCGGCCAGGTGGTCGCCATGCAGCTGCACGGCGGACAGCAACCCGAGTGCACGCAGGCGCTGGTTGCGGCCGGAGCTACCGTGATCGCGGTGCCGGTCTACCGCTGGGCCCCGCCGACTGACCCGGCGCCACTGCACCGGCTGATCGACCTGGTCATCGACCGGATGGTGGACGCGGTGACGTTCACCTCGGCGCCGGCTGCCGAGGCGTTGCTGCGCGCCGCCGGGGACCGGGTCGACCAGGTGCTCGACGCGTTCCGGAGCGCGGTGCTGGCGAGCTGTGTGGGAACGGTGACCGCGGAGCCGCTGCGGCGGCGGGGGGTACCGGTCAGCGCGCCCGAGCGGGCCCGGCTGGGCGCCCTGGTCCGTACGATCGTCGCTGAGTTGCCGCGGCGCGCGGTCACCCTGAAGGCCGCCGGTCACCTCCTCACCCTGCGTGGGCACGCCGCGGTGGTCGATGGTGAGCTGCGACCGCTGGCTCCGGCGCCGATGGCGGTGCTGCGGACGCTGTCCGCGTCCCCGGGGCGGGTTCTGTCCCGCGCGGCGCTGCTCCGGACGCTGCCGCGCGGGGCGGACGAACACGCGGTGGAGATGGCGGTGGCGCGGCTGCGCGCTGGGCTGAAGGCTCCCGGGGTGGTGCAGACCGTGGTGAAGCGCGGCTATCGCCTCCGCGTCGACTGACGCGTTGCCCCCGCAGCCCCGGCCCGCAGCTGGGTGGCGGGCCGGGATCTCGGACCGTTTCCGGCGGTGCCGGTCAACAGCGCCGGCTCACCCGACCGGGGTCGGGTAGCCGCGGTCGTGCTCGGCCTGCAGGCGGCTCATGGCGTGCTCGACGACCGTCACCAGCACCTGCTTCACCGAGTCCCGGCTGCGCGCATCGGTCAGCACGAGCGGCACGTCCGCTGGGATGGCGAGTGCCTCGCGCACCTCCGCCACCTCGTAGTCGGGGGCGCCCTGAAACCGGTTGAGGGCGACCACGTACGGCAGCTTGCGGTTCTCGAAGTAGTCCAGCGGGGCGAAGGCATCGGTGATCCGGCGAGTGTCCACCAGGACGGCCGCGCCGACCGCACCACGGATGATCTCGTCCCACATGAACCAGAACCGGGTCTGGCCAGGCGTGCCGAACAGGTACAGGATCAGGTCCTGCGCCATGGTGATCCGGCCGAAGTCCATGGCGACGGTCGTCGTCTCCTTGCCCGGCACCTTGGACGGATCGTCGATGCCGACACCGGCTGCGGTCATGACCGCCTCGGTGGTCAGCGGTGTGATCTCCGAGATCGCACCGACCAGCGTCGTCTTTCCCACGCCGAAACCGCCCGCGACGACGATCTTCGCGGAGATGATCTCCCGGCTCGCCCTGGCGGGGTCATAGTTCGCGAAGTCCACTTAGCACCCTTCCAAGCAGGTTCATCCGCTCCACAAAACCCATCGTGGGAGCGGAGGTGTGTAGCGTCAGCAAACCCTCGGCCACCATGTCGGCCACCAGTACCCGGGTGACACCGAGGGGCATCCGGGTGTACGCGGCGATCTCCGCCAACGACTGCGCCCGGCCCTCACAGATCGTCGCGATGCGGTGCTTGTCGTGCCCCGCGAAACGTGACTCGGCAGCCGCCGTTGCGCTCGCGGACAGCACCGCCTCCAAGGTGATGTCCTGCCGCGGCTCGGTCCGGCCCCGAGTGACCGCATACGGGCGCACCAGCTCCCCACGCGCTTCGGCTCGCCGGCCTTCCATCCGCTGTCACCTCCCCTCTCGCCCGACCGGTGCCCCTTCGGCGCCGGATCTGCTCTCCTCAGGCGGCGCTGTCCGGAACCACACCATCGTCATGAAGACACCGCGTCAATCATGAAGACACCGCGTCCCGAGGCAACGGCACCAGTGCGGCACCGACTCGTTCCACGAGAAGTGCCATCTCGTAGCCGACCTGACCGACGTCGCAGCTGCGGGCGGCGAGCACCGCCATCGACGAGCCGTCACTGATCGACATCAGGAAGAGGTAGCCGCTGTCCATCTCGATAACCGTCTGGAGCACCCCGCCGGCGCTGAACATGCGGGACGCGCCGTCGGTCAGGCTCACCACGCCGGAGGTGATCGCCGCAAGCTGATCTGCACGGTCCGCGGGCAGATCCCGGGACGAGGCAAGCAGCAGCCCATCGGCGGACACCGCGACCACGTGGGCGATGCCCGCCACGCTGTCGGCGAAGTTACTGAGCAGCCAACCCATGTCCTGCATGGTCGCTGGCCTGTTCATCAGCTCGTCTCCTTGCTCGAGGTGCTGTTGGGGTCCGAGCCGGCCGCACGACCGCGCTGCACGCCACGGTGATAGGCCGACAGCAGGCCGCGAACGTTGTCCGGCGTCCGGCGGGTCCGTTCCCGGGTTTGGGGCTCGATCCCGCCGGGGACAAGTTGCGCCTTCGGCACCCGCTTCGGCAGACCGGAACGGGTGGTACCGCCGCTGGCCGGCTCGGCAGCCTGGCTGGCCCGGCTCCAACCCTCATCCGCGATGGTGCGCCACGCATTGCCACCGCCGGCTGGGGCCCCGGAAGCGCTCGGCGAGGCCGGCGGCACGCTGGTCGGGGGTGCGGTGGGCGGTGGTCCGGCGGAAGGGGGAGCAGTGGGCGGCGGTCCAGCGGAAGGGGGAGCGGCTGGGCTCGTGGGAGCGGCGGAGTACGACGGCACGGGGGTGGCAGCTGGCGGAGTCGTCGTCGTTCCGGGCACCCGGGTGGGTAGGTGCGGCTGGGCTGGGGAACCCGGCGTCGCAGACGGGCCCGGGGGCGTTCCGTCGAAGTCCGGCCGGGTGAAGATGGCCGTCGCATCGTTGCCGTGCGTCCGGAACCAGACCGCCTCCATCTCCCGGAAGATCGGTGCTTCCGCCGGCGGCGCAGACAGGGGCGTCGCGTCGATCGACGCGGTCGCGGCCAGGTCCGCGCCGAGCCCACCGGTCAGCCCGCTGTCGGCGGGAAGTGGGTTGGCTGACGGCGGGTTGGCTGACGGCGGAGGGGTCGCGGCCACGGTGGGGAAGGCCGCAGTCGCCACCGACGACTCGCCCGAGGGGTTCCGTTGGGGCAGTGGGTACGCCGCCGTGGGCGCATCACCGGGACGGCCTGCGGCGCTGAGGCTGGGCTCGGTCCCGGCAACCCCGCCGGCCTGGATCGGTGCCACGCTGGTGCCGGCCTGGACCGGTGCCTGCCAGGGGGCTGGCTCGGGCTGCCGCTGGTCCGGCAACGTCGCGGCCCGCGTGGCGCCCGCCGCCGGGTCGCCGATGCCGACCGAAGTGGATGGTCCCTGCTCCACCGCAAGCGGCTGACGAGGTCGGGTGAGCTGGGCTGGTCCCCGCCCGACGGGCAGCACAACCGCGGCCGTCGGCAGGGTTACCTGGGCGACGATGCCGCCCTCAACGTTGCGGCGTAGCTCGACCCGGATGCCGTGCCGCTCGGCGAGTCGACTCACCACGGCCAGGCCCATCAGCCGGAACGCCGCGACATCAACGCTCGACGATTCGGCCAACCGGCGGTTGAGCGAGTCGAGCTGCTCGTCGGAGAGGCCGAGACCACGGTCCTCGACCTGGATCAGCACGTAGTCGCGGATCCGCCGCCCATCAGCGACCACGGTGGTGTTCGGCGGCGAGAACCGGGTCGCGTTGTCAAGTAGTTCGGCAACGAGCCGGACCACGTCGTTGACCACGTGAGCGGCGACCGACACGTCCGTGTCGACGGTGCCGAACTCAATCCGGTTGTAGAGCTCCACCTCGGACTGCGCCGCCCGCAGGACGTCCACCAACAGAGCATCTTCCCGCCGGGGTACGGTCGAGTCGGCCCCGGCAAGGACCAGCAGGTTCTCGTCGTTGCGGCGCATTCGGGTGGCCAGGTGGTCGAGTTCGAAGAGTCGGGCCAGCCGCTTCGGGTCCTCCTCACCACGCTCGATCGCGTCCAGCTCCCCGATCATGCGGTCAACCAGCGTCTGACTCCGCCGGGCCAGGTTGAGGAACATCGCCGAGACACTGGTCCGCAGAGCGGCCTGCTCCGCCGCCACCCGGACCGCCTCCCGGTGGACCACGTTGAAGGCGACCGCGACCTGACCAACCTCGTCCTGGTTGGTGAGTCGGATCGGGTCGCGAATCTCCCGGACGATGTCGTCGACCCCGCCCTCGTCAACCGCCTCCATGCTCTGCAGGCGACGCACCGCGTCCGGCAGGTCGTGGTTGGCCACGGCCAGGGCACCCTCCCGCAGCCGGTACAGCGAATGGTTCAGCGAACGGGCCAGCACCACGGCGAGAGTGACCGCGATGACCAGGGTCATCAGCACCAGCAACGACTCGATGAAGGCCTGGCGCAGGACCTCCGAGCGATCCTGCTCGGTATCGGCGAGCAGCTGCTCCTGGAGCCGGGCCTCGGTCCACCGCATGAGGTCGTGGACAGCACCGATGGCGGCGCTGGCGTCCTGGGCGCTCACCAGGGACTGCTGCCCGACCGAGCGGGTGATGTCCGCGGCAACCGTGTCGGCCAGGGTGACCGAGTCACCCGAGACGGTGTTGTCCACGAGCGAGCGTTGCCGTGGGTCCGCCGCCAGGGAGAAGGCGAGCAGCGCCTCCTGCTGACTGGTCAATGTGGCCACGAAGGAGGAGTATTGCTCCTCGTCGAAGCGGCCCGCGCTCAACGCGGTGTAGGCGACTGACTCCTCCTCGCCGACCGCTGCCTTGGCCCGGGCGAAGGCAGCGACCGCCCGGCGGGCATCCGCCAGCCGCTCGTCGCCGGGCAGCTGGGCGAGGCCGTCGCCGTAGGCCACCAGGTCGGCCAGGATGACGCCGTAGCGCAACGCCGACTCGGCGACCGCCATCTGCCTGCGGTCCAGCACCTGCTGCCGAGTGGCGTCCAGCGTCTCGAGGTGCCCGTCAATGGCCGCCACCCGGTCGCTGACGGCAGCGGGCAGCTCGTCGAAGAGCTCACGCTCCTCCTGGTAGGCCTGCACCCGCTCGTCAGTGCTGCGCACCCGCAGGTTGTAGGCGTCGGCGGCCGCTTCCGTCTCTTCCGTCGACGCGATATAGACCGCAGCAGCCATTCGTTCGGCATGCAGGTCCTGAGCGAGGGCGGAGATGTCGATGGAGAGTTCGGTGAGCGCTTTGGCCCGGGTGACGTCGTACGCGCCCTCGCCGACTGTGATCAGACGAACAGTCGCCAGTGCGATGACCGCGGTGACCGGCACGACCAGGATCAGCGCCAGCTTCGAGCGGATTCGTGCATTGCGGAGCCGAGGCAGCCAGCGCCGCTTCGGCTGGTCAATGTCGCCGCTTGCGGGCAGGGTCGTCGGTCCGGTGCTCACGACATAGCCTCCGTCATTCCATCCACGCCTGAACCGCCGACCCATGTCTGGTCCAGCAGAAGAGAAACCATGCGCGGCACGGCCGCGATTTCATCAGACGAGACCGGTTTTGGGAAGCCGAGCTGGGGCCAGAAAGGGCCGTATGACGGCCAGCCGATGCCGCAGTCCACGAATGCTACCAATTCGACAACCCTCTGAACAGGCAATGTAGACGTGCATTGGTGAATGAATACGCTTTGGTAATCAGACGCAAACTTTACGTCACCCCAGCATGTGAGATTTTCGTCCCGAAACGCCTCCGCCTGGCCCGCTTGACCACGGGGCCCGACATTGGCAAGGTTTTCCAGGCTGCGCGCACACCGTACGGGAAAAGTGATCGATACCCCAGCGACAGTGGACGATCCGCCGGCTCCCGTGCCGTACCTGGAGGACAACGTTGAGCCCCATCCGCTCCGCAACCGCGGCGCTCACCTCGGCCGTCCTGGCCATCACGCTCACCGCCTGCCAGCTCGGCGCGGAGGAGCAGGACACCAACCCGATCATCATCGCCGCCGATCTCGAACTGTCCGGGCCCGGCGCGCCAATGGGCAAGACCTACCAACGGGCCCTCGAGCTCAAGGCCGAACAGCTCAACTCGTCCGGCGCGCTGAACGGACGGCAGATCGAGCTCCGGGTCAAGGACAACCGCTCCGACGCAAGCGAGTCGCTCCGCAACATCAACGACTTCGGCGCTGACTCCCAGGTCAGCGCGATCGTCATGGGCGGTTGCAACGAATGCGCGACGGGCGCGGTGGACACCATCGACGGTCAGCGGGTGCCGATGGTGGCGCTGGCCCCCGCCGAGGCCGTCGCCAGCCCGGCAACGGAGCGCCGGTACGTGTTCAAGCTGGCCCCGAACGCATCGGACAGCGCCGAAGCCCTCGCTGTCGAGCTTCGCCGCAACGAGATCGGTGACGTGGGGGTACTGCGTAGCGACGACGCCTACGGCCAAGAAGGGCTCACCGTCCTCCAGGCCGCACTAGACAAGTCCGACATCGAGGTACTGGGAGTGAAGACCGTCCGAGCCACCGACACGGACGTCTCCAGCCAGATCACCTCCCTGGTCGACGACGCGCCCGAGGCACTGGTGCTCTGGACCCGCGCGGAGCAGGCTGGGCTCGCCGCCGTCGCCGCACGGGAGGCCGGCTTCGAGGGCGCACTCTACTTCGACGCCTCGGCCGCGGGCGAGCTCTTCCTCGGCACGACGGCTCAGGCCACGGAAGACGCCACGATGGTCTTCACCCAGACCATGGTGATCGACGACGTGATCGCCACCACCCCGGCGAAGGCGGCACGGCGACGGTGGTTCCAGGACTACACCGCCCGCTTCGGCGGCTACCACGGCTCGTCCTCGTTCGCCGCGGATGCCCTCCAGCTCCTCGCCGACGCCGCCCTGCGGTCCGGCACCGACGCTGGCAAGCCTGACCGGGAGGGCATCCGCAATGTGTTGGAGACCTCGCAGATGGACGGGCTCTCGGGCCCGATCCGACTGACCCCGGACAACCACTCCGGCCTCATGCCACAGGCGCTGACCACTCTGGTCGCGCGCAACGGTCGCTGGCGCCTGGCCGGGTGATACCTCGGCCCGGCCCGGTGATTCCGGGCCGGGCGCGTCCGGTCATGCCGACTGGGTCACCGAGCCGACGTGGTCGCGCGAACCCAGGGCAGGGCGAGGCGTTCGACGAGGTACAGCGCGGAGTAGAGCCCGATGCTCATCGCGGCGATCAACACGATCGCCGCCCACGCCGTCGCGGTCTCGCCAACCCCGTTGTACTGCAGGATCTGATAGCCCAGGCCCGGCTGGTCCGAGTAGAACTCGCCGATCACCGCCCCGATGGCGGCCAGCGGCATCGCCACCTTGAGGCCGACGAAGACCTGCGGTAGCGCGGCCGGGAAGCGCACCTTACGGAACGACTGCCACCAGGAGGCGTGCAGCGACCGCGCCAGTTCGGCAAGGTCCGCCGGAGTGGTCGTCAGCCCGGTTGCGGTGGAGAGCACTATCGGGAAGAAGCAGAGCAGGAACACCATGGTCAGGATCGGCTTCGCACCCCAGCCGAACGACACCACGAGTAGCGGGCCAAGCGCGATCTTCGGCACCGCGTTGACGGCGACGAGCAACGGCGCGAACATCCGCTCGAGGTGTCGAGAGGCGGCCAACGCAATCCCGATCAGCACACCGGCGACCGCCGAGAGCAGGAAGCCCACCACCGTCATCAGGGTGGTGATTCCGAGCGCGGGTACGAGCACATCGCCCGTCTCGACCAACGAGGTCCCGACGGCCTGCGGTGGCGGCAAGGCCGCCGGGTGTACGAGGCCGAACCCCGTGGTGACCAGCCACCAACAGGTCAGTGCGATCGCCAGTCCGAGTAACGGGAGCCCGGCACTCCCCACCGGGATCGATCGCCGGCGGCGGACGGCCGGTGCGAGCGGACCGACCACCCCCGCCGACGGCCCCTCGGGCCGGGTCCGGGTCTCGGTCACAGCCTCCCTCCTTCCTGCCGGCTGAAGGCCGGCACACGACGGGGGTGCGGCCGGGATCCGGTCCGCACCCCCGAATGGTGGTCGATCAGGACTTCGGTGTGAGGCTGAAGTCGATGATCTGGTCGGGCTCGAGCTCCTGCTTCAGCGTTCCCGCACCCCGCAGGATGGCGATGCTCTTTGCCACTCGCGCGCTGTCCACCGTGCCCACTTGGGCACCGCTGTTGCTGGACCGGACATAACCGGCCATCAGCTCCAGCTCCGCCTTGGCGGACTCGACGTTTGTCGAGTCCACGTTCTTCTTCAGCAGCTCCGCTGCCTCCTGCGGGTTGTCCAACGCGTACTCCAGGCCCTTCAACAGGGCCTCGGTGAACCGCTTGACCATCTCCGGCTTCTCTTTGGCGATCGTCGTGGAGGTGATCAGCACGTTGCCATAGAGGTCCTGCAGGTACTCGCTGTACGGCAGCATGATCGCCTTCTTCTTGGCGATCGCCTCAATGGTCGGCTGGCCCACAACAAACTGCCCGATACCGTCGACGGTGCCGGCGGCGAGAGTGCCCATCAGGTCCTGCGGCTGACCGTTGACCCAGGTCACCTTGCTCGCATCGACGCCGGCGATCTTCGCGTACGTGGGGAAGAGGTTACGGACCACCGAGGTGGGGCTGTCCGCGATCTTCTTGCCCTCAAGGTCCTTCGCCGTGGCGATGTTCGTGCCCTCGACGGTGGCGATGCCGGCCATGGTGCGCTGCTGGATCGCGGCGACGACGACGAAGTCCTTGGCCTCGCCGTTGCCAAACTGGAGCAGACCACCAGTGAGGTCGATCGGCCCGAAGTCCGCCTTGCCTCCGGAGACCGTCTGAATCACACTGCCGGTGCCCTGCCCCGGCTTGATCTCGACATCAAAACCCGCGTCGCGGAAGAAGCCCTTCTCCTTCGCCACCCAGGCGTAGGAGTCCCGGCCGAAGTTTCCGAAGGAGGTGAGGTAGGTTACTTCCTCCAGCGCGCCGTCACTCCCCTCGTTGGAGTCCGAGTCGCTGCTACACGCCCCAACCATCGCCAGAGCAGCGGCCATCGTGGCTGCGGCGACCGTACGGGTCAGCCTTCTCATCAGTACACCTTGTCCTTTCCGACCGGGGCCGAGAGCCACCGGAGGGGTAGTCGGGTGGCGTCGACCCGAAGGGTGAAGCCAGCGCCACCATCGTGAGGGGACTCTTCGCGGGCACAGCGTACGAGAAACCCGCCGCCAAACCGCCAGGCATGTCGGGTTGCGGAACGGAAACAACTAATCCCACCCCAGCCAGCATCATTACCGCACCCGACCGGTACCCTGTCCCGTGATCGCTGACTGTCAACTCAGGAAGGCCCGCGGATGATCCGGCTGTCCGGGGTATCTCGGAGCTTCGATGGCCGCTCCGGCCGAGTCGAGGCCCTGCGTGGCATCGACCTTGACATCGCCGACGGCGAGTTCGTGGCCGTGCTCGGCCGCTCCGGATGCGGCAAGTCCACTCTGCTCCGGCTCATCGCCGGACTACTCCCGGTTACCGCCGGGGAGGTCACAGTCGCTGACGCACCGGTCGCCCACCCCCGGCCGGATGTCGCCATGCTGTTCCAGCGGCCGGCTCTCCTGCCCTGGCGCACGGTGCTCGACAACGTCCTCCTCCCCGTGGAGATCTTCGGCTGGAAGCGGGCCCAACACCGCGAGCGGGCCCGGCAGCTACTGAAGCTGACCGGCCTCGCCGGGTTCGAGAAGCGGCTGCCGCACGAGCTCTCCGGCGGCATGCAACAGCGGGTCTCGCTCTGCCGCTCGCTGATCGGTGAGCCCCGGGTGATGCTGATGGACGAGCCCTTCTCCGCGCTGGACGCGCTCACCCGCGAGGAGCTCTCCGGTGAGCTACAACGGGTACACATGGAGACGTCAGCGACCGTCGTCTTCGTCACCCACTCGATCGAGGAGGCGGTCCTGCTGGCCGACCGCGTGGTGGTGCTCAGCCCTCGCCCCGGCCGTATCCGCGACATCGTGGACGTCTCCATCCCCCGTCCGCGCACACTCGGCCGCAACGCGCATCTGGCCGATGTCGCCCGGGTCAGCGCCGACCTGCACGAGCTACTCGCGGAGAAGGAACCCGCATCGGTGGAGGTGCCTTGAGATGCGCGTCTCGGTATTCACCGAGCCACACCGTGGAGCCAGCTACGACGACCAGCTCCAGTTCGCCCGCCACGCGGAGAGCTGCGGCTACGACGGCTTCCTCCGCGCCGACCACTACCGGGCGATGGGCGACGACCCGGCGTTGCCCGGCCCCACGGATGCCTGGCTGACGCTGGCCGCGCTGGCCCGTGAGACCAGCCGTATCCGGCTCGGCACGCTCGTCACGTCGGCCACCTTCCGGCTACCCGGCCCGCTGGCCGTCATGGTGGCGCAGGTCGACCAGATGAGCGGCGGCCGGGTCGAGCTGGGCATCGGCGCCGGTTGGTACGAGCGGGAGCACACCGCGTACGGGATTCCCTTCCCCGGTGTCAGCGAACGGTTCGACCGGTTGGCCGAACAACTGGAAATCGTCACCGGGCTGTGGCGTACCCCTCCGGGGGCCGAGTTCAGCTACACCGGAGCGCACTACCAACTCGTTGACGCGCCAGCGTTGCCGAAGCCGGTCCAGCGCCCCGGGCCGCCGGTGATCGTGGGAGGTCGCGGCGCGAAGCGCACCCCCGATCTGGCCGCCCGCTATGCCGACGAGTTCAACATGCCGTTCACCTCCGTCGCGCAGACGGCCGCCGCGTATGAGCGGGTCCGCGAGGCGTGCGATGCTGCCGGCCGGGCCGACTCCGGGCGGCGACCGCTGGCGCTCTCGGCGGGAATAGTGGTGGCCGTCGGCCGCACCGACGCCGAGGCACGCCACCGCGCTGCTCCGCTGCACCTCCCCAGCGCCCTGCCCCCGGAGGATCCGGTCGTGGGCTCGCCCGCGCAGCTCGTCGAACGCATCGGCGAGTTCGCCGCGATCGGGGCGACCCGCGTCCACCTGCGCCTCATCGACCTCGCCGACCTCGACCACCTGGAGCTCATCGCCGCCGAGGTGCTCCCCCAACTGGATGGACCACAGTGACCACAACCGACCTCGAGCTGGGCCCGGTGGGCCAGGAGATCGTGTACGAGAACGACCGGGTGCGGGTCTGGCACATCAGGCTGGCGCCCGGTGAGCGGCAGCCGCTGCATCGGCACGACCACCCGTATCTGGTGGTGGCGATCCAGGGCGCCAAGAACGTCGTACAGACCATCGACGGCAACCGCATCGACGCCGACGAGCCGACCGGCGGCGTCGTCTATCGGGATCCGGGGGCGGTACACATGCTCACCAACGTGGGCGACACAACCTACCTGGCCCGGCTGGTCGAGCTCAAGTAGCCCCACCGCGGGGCGGGCTACCGCACCCGACCGGCGTGCCGGTGGCGCGTGCCCGCACCGGGACCGTAACGTGCCCGGCATGGCGTTTCGGACCTGGGGCAAACTACTGCTCACGGCGCTCGGGGGAAGCCTGTTGGCCGGAGCTGGCCAACTCGGCATCGCCTTCGGCTTGGGCATCGTGCGCTTCTCCGGCGCCTTCACCGGCGAGGGCGTCAACCAGTGGCCGGCACAGCTCGCCTGGGCCGCCTGGTTGGCGGCGAACGCCGCTGTCACCGGCGCCGTCTGTGCCGAACGGCTGGCGCGCCGAGGAGCCCCACTGATCGGTGCCGGTCGGCAGGCCGCCGTGGCGGGCGCCGCCGCGCTCGGCGCCACGGTCGTCGCGCCGCTGGGCATGCAGTCCGCCCGAGCCGCCGATGTCAGCGGCGTGGAACCGGTCTGGGCCGTCGCCGCGGGCGCTCTCCTCGGGGCGGTGATCGGCGGGGGCGCGGCATTGACCGTCCTGGTACGTCCCCCGCTGCTCTGGAATATGGTGCTCGTCGCCGGCCTGGTCTGGTTCCTCGCCTTGGCCTCCGTCATGCCGTCGCTGAACGACACGGGCCCGCTTCGGGCAGTACGCCTCGGAGTGTGGGAACCCTCCTGGCTCGACCCCATCGTGGCGGACCGTCTCTGCCTGCTGGTCCTGCCGGTGGCGGCGCTGCTGGCCGGAACCCTCACCGGCGGCCTCGCCCGTCGGCGCGGGCAGGCGACACCCGTCGGCGCGCTGACCGGGCTGGCGGGGCCGGCGCTGCTGGCCGGCGCGTACCTGGCCGCGGGTCCCGGAGCGGACGCAGACCGGTACCAGGCCACGCCGTACTACGGTGCCCTGCTCGCGGTGGCCGCTGGCGGGCTCGGCTCGGCCGCCGCCGCGATGCTGCGCTGGCCACTGGTCGAGCGCCCGATCACACGGGCCGCCGCCACCGCCTCGGCTGCAACCGAGGCGGCTGTGGACACACCGGGCACCGAGCGGGGACCCGGCACCGAGCCGACGGCGGTCTCCCCGGCTGCCCCGGCTCCGGCCGAGGCCGACCCGGGCACCGCGGACGACCGGTCGGTGCCCGGCACCATGCCTCCCGCGCCCCGCCGCCGGAGCTTGTTGCGGTCGACGCCCGGCGTAACGCCTCCCGCACCGCGCCTCCGGAGCCTGTTCGGCCGCGGCCGCTCCCGACCCGACGAGGCAGGGGACCCGACGGAGGAGGTCCGGCTACCAGCGCAGGACGAGGAGTTCGTCGACTGGGTCACCGGTCTGAGCAAGCCCGTGTCCAACAACGAACCCGATCCGGAGAGCGCTCGCCGCTCGTTGCGCTCCATCGGTCGACATCACGCCGACTGACCCGGACCGCCCCGACCCGGCCGCTCAGGTCGATGACCGATGCCCGGTGCCCACCCGGGGCACCCCGACCAACGGCCGCGGTGCCCCGGGTGGGTGGATCAGGCCAGCGGAAGGTAGACGCGACCGCCGGAGGCTACGAACTCCTCTGACTTGTCCTTCATGCCACGCGCCGCGTACTCCTTTAGCTCCTGGGTGATTTTCATGGAGCAGAACTTCGGGCCGCACATCGAACAGAAGTGGGCCGTCTTCGCCGGTTCGGCGGGCAGGGTGGCGTCGTGGTAGGCGCGCGCGGTCTCCGGGTCCAACGCGAGGTTGAACTGGTCCTCCCAGCGGAACTCGAATCGTGCCTTGGAGAGCGCGTCGTCCCACGCCTGGGCCCCCGGGTGCCCCTTGGCCAGGTCCGCGGCATGCGCAGCGATCTTGTACGCGATCACGCCGGCCTTCACGTCGTCCCGGTCCGGCAGCCCGAGGTGCTCCTTCGGGGTGACATAGCAGAGCATCGCCGTACCGAACATTCCGATCATCGCCGCGCCGATGGCGGACGTAATGTGGTCGTACGCCGGCGCGATGTCCGTACTCAGTGGGCCGAGCGTGTAGAACGGCGCCTCGTGACACCACTCCTGCTGAAGGTCCACATTCTCCTTGATCTTGTGCATTGGTACGTGCCCCGGGCCCTCGATCATCACCTGGACATCGTGCTCCCAGGCGACCTTCGTCAGCTCACCGAGGGTCCTCAGTTCGGCGAACTGCGCCTCGTCGTTGGCGTCCGCGATGGAGCCGGGGCGCAGCCCGTCGCCGAGCGAGAACGTCACGTCGTAGCGGGCCAGGATCTCGCAGAGCTCCCGGAAGTTCGTGTAGAGGAAGTTCTCCTCGTGGTGGGCCAGGCACCATGCTGCCATGATCGAACCACCACGGGAGACGATCCCGGTCACCCGCTCCACGGCGAGCGGCACGTACGACAGCAGCACTCCGGCGTGCACCGTCATGTAGTCGACGCCCTGCTCGGCCTGCTCGATGACCGTCTCCCGGAACACCTCCCAGCTCAACTTCGCCGGATCGCCGCCCACCTTTTCCAACGCCTGGTAGATCGGCACGGTGCCGATCGGCACCGGGGAGTTCCGTACGACCGCCTCGCGGGTTTCGTGGATCCGCTTGCCGGTCGACAGGTCCATCACGGCGTCCGCGCCCCACCGGGTCGCCCAGGTCAGCTTCTCCACCTCCTCGGCGACCGAGGAGGTGACCGCCGAGGTACCGATGTTCGCATTGATCTTTACCAGGAACGCCTTGCCGATAATCGCCGGCTCGCACTCCGGGTGGTTGACGTTCAGCGGCAGCACGGCCCGGCCGGTCGCGATCTCCTCCCGCACCAGCTCCGGCGCGACCCCCTCGCGGATCGCCACGAACTCCATCTCCGGCGTCACCACACCCGACCGGGCGTACGCCAGCTGGGTCGGCCGCTGACCGTCCACTCCCGCCAGCGGCGTACCGGCGCCCCGCACCGGGGCGACGTCCCCACGAGACGCGATCCACTTGCCGCGCATCGGCGGCAGCCCCACCTCCGGTTCGGATCCCGGCCCCGAAGTGTCGTAGAGCCGCACCGGCGGATTGTCTCCGGTCAGGTCGACCTCGGCGAACGGCACCTGAATATCCGGCCGCGACCCCTCGACGTAGACCTTGCGACGTTTCTGCATGACAGCCTCCCTGTAGGTCAGACGGACCAGCTGAAGTGATCGAGCGGCCCGGGTCCCGCGCCCAACTCCCAGTCCCGAGCGCCGATCAGCGCCCGGGTCACGTACTCCTTGGCGGCCGCGACCGCCACCGGCACCGCATCACCGCGGGCGAGCCGGACGGCGACGGCCGCCGAGAACGAGCACCCTGTCCCGTGGTTGTGCCGGGTCGGCACCCGAGAAGCGCGGAGCAGGGTGGTGCCACCCTCGCCGTGGAGCACGTCGACCGCCGGTTCGCCAGCGTCCCCGTCACCACCGGTGACCACGACATACTCGGGTCCGCCGGCGGTGAGTGCCGTCGCGGCGGCGACCATCTCCTCGACCGTGTCAACCCGGCCTCCGGTGAGGGCCGCGGCCTCCGCCCGGTTCGGCGTCGCCACCTGAGCGAACGGCAGCAGCCGCTCCACCGCCGCGACCGCGCCCAGCCGGTGCCCGCTGGTGGCCACCAGCACCGGGTCAACGACGAGGTGAGGTAGGCGGCCGTCCCTCGCCGCGACAGCGACCACCTCGGCGACGGCTGGGCTACCGAGCATGCCGGTCTTCACCGCCCGCACCGAGAAGTCGGCGAGCACGCTCTCCAGTTGGTCGGTCACGGTCTGCGGGGGCAGCGGCAGGACGGCGTCAACGCCGCGGGTGTTCTGCGCGGTGACGGCGGTGACAACGCTGGTGCCGTACGCCTCCAGCGCGGCGAAGACCTTCAGGTCGGCCTGAATGCCGGCGCCCCCACCGGAGTCCGAGCCAGCGATGGTGAGGACGGTACTCGGCGTCACCGCTTTCCTCCACTGGGGACGGTGTTGAAAACCCCCTGAAGGGCGGTGGCTACCGCACGCGGGTCCTCGGCACGCATGATCGCACCCAGTACCGCCACCCCGACCGCTCCCGCCGTCACACAGTCGCGCACCTGCCCGGCCGTCCCGATCCCGCCCAGCGCCACGACCGGCACCGGGCTGGCCTCAATCAACGTTGCCAGTCCGGCCGGGAGTAGCGGCGGACCGTAGCCAGGCTTCGTCCGCGTCGGAAAGATCGGGGAGAGAGTGGCGTAGTCCTCGGTCGTGAGTCGACCCAACTCCGCCTCGTCATGGCAGGAACGGCCGACCAGGCCAGGCCGCGGTGGCGGATACGGACCAGCCGCCGACAGGTGAACGGCGCTTCCGCCGAGCGGGTCCGGGCCGGCAACGAGCAGGGTGCCACCGACCGGTGTGAGGACCCGGCGCAGGTCCCCGGCGAGGGCGGCCCGCTCGGCCCGCGGCAGATCCCGTTCCCGCAGCACCACCCAGCGCACGCCGCCGGCCACGGCGTCGGCGACAACCTCGACGAGCGGTCGTCGCGCCGCCCGGCGGTCGGTGAGCACCACCAGGCCGGTCGGCCCGGTCACAGCTCTGGCCGCCCGTCGTCCGGGGTGGAGGCGAGGGCGTGAAAGCGACGCGGAATCCGGCCGGCTCGGTACGCGAGCCGGCCGGATTCGACCGCGTACCGCATCGCCGTCGCCATCGCCACCGGATCGGCGGCCCGAGTCACCGCGCTGGCCAGCAACACCGCGTCGCAGCCCAACTCCATGGCGAGCGCCGCGTCGGAGGCGGTGCCGATCCCGGCATCCAAGATCACCGGCACCTCCACGCTCTGCCGGATAAGCCGGATGTGATGCGGATTCGACACTCCGAGCCCCGATCCAATCGGAGCACCCGCCGGCATCACCGCCGCGCAGCCGACATCGGCGAGCCGACGCGCCAAAATCGGGTCGTCCGAGGTGTACGGCAGCACGGTGAACCCGTCGGCGACCAGCTCCTCCGCGGCCCGTAACAACTCCACTCCGTCGGGCAGCAGGGTGCGTTCGTCGCCGATCACCTCAAGCTTCACCCAGTCGGTCTCGAACGCCTCCCGGGCCAGCTGGGCCACCTTCACCGCCTCACCTGCCGTGTAGCAGCCGGCGGTGTTTGGTAGCAGCCGGACCCCGCAGCGGTCGATCAGGTCCAGTAGGCCACCCGCGGCGCCCCCGGTGGTGTCGACCCGGCGCAGCGCCACGGTGACCAGGCCGGTGCCGGAGGCCCGGATCGCCTCTTCCAAGACGGTGAGGTTGGCGGCCCCGCCGGTGCCAAGAACCAGACGCGACGGGATCGGCACCCCACCCAGTTCGAAGGTCACCCCGCTCACCCGCCCTGCGCGGCGCTGAGCACCTCGACCCGGTCACCGTCGCGCAGCGGGGTGGCCGGCCAGCCACCGCGCGGCACGACCTCGCCGTTGACGGCGACAGCCAGGCCACGCTCCTGGTCGGTCACCACCCGGACCAGGTCCGCGAGGGTTGTCCCGGCGGGCAGGCTACGCCCGGCGCCGTTGACCATCAGTTCCACGACTCCTCCTGTGGGGTCAGCGCAGCCGCGGCGGATCCGCGCGCCGGGGCGGCGGTGTCGGGCGGGCGGGATGCGACCCGCCCGAGGCGTTGCGGGGTGAAGGGAGCGAGCAGCGGATCCGGCGTACCGGTGGCGATCAGGTCGGCGATCAGGTCGGCGGTGACCGGGGTCAGCACGATCCCGTGCCGGTGGTGCCCGGTCGCAGCGAGCACCCCGGGCCGTCCGGGGAGTGGACCAAGGATCGGCGCGTTGTCCGGGCTGCCCGGACGGAGCCCGGCGAGTGCCTCGATCAGCTCGTACTCGGCCACCTCGGGCACCAGGTCGGTGGCGGCCCGAAGCAACCGCAACACCGCACCGCTGGTCACCATGGTGTCGGTGCGCTCCTCCGAGGTCGCCCCAACCACGACCTCCCCGTCCTGCCGAGGAACGAGGTAGACCTGCTCCCCGTCAGCGAATCCCCGAATCACGTGCTGGAAGCCCGGCCCGTCGGGAGCGCGGAGCCGAAGCACCTGCCCCTTGACCGGGCGGACCGGCAGCCCGGTCAGCGCGGCGGTGCCGCACCCGGCCGCGACCACCGTGGTCCCCGCGGTCACCTCGGTCAGCCGCTGGACCGGAGTCGGCACCAGGACTCCCCCCGCCCGCTCGGTGGCGGTACGCAACGCCGACACCAGCCGCCGCGGGTCCACCTGGTGATCGGTACCGGCGTAGGCGCCACCCCGCGTGCGGGGTGACAGGGCCGGCTCGCGATCTCGCAGTTCGGAGGGGCGCAGTGGGGTGACCGGCAGCCCCAGCCCCTGCTGGTACGCCCAGAGCCGGCGGGCCACCGCGAGATCGTCGGTGGTGAGCCCGACCATCAGCGTGCCCTCGCTGCGGTAGCCGAGGTCGGTGCCGGAGGCGGCGGCCAGCTCAGCGGCGAACGCCGGCCAGCGCGCCGCCGACTCAGTGAGCAGGCCGGTCAGCTCGTGCTCCCCGAAGTACGCCTCGGCGACCGGCGCGAGCATCCCCGCGGCGGCGTACACCGCACCCGAACCGGGATCCGGATCGTGCACGACGACCCGCAACCCACGCACCGCGCACCGCCAGGCGATGGCCAGGCCGATCGGTCCCGCACCGACCACCGCCACATCGGGAGGGAATTCGCTCACCACGTCAGCGCCTCCAGCAGCGCGGCGGTGGCACCGGCGGGGTCGGCAGCGTGCGAGAGCGCGCCGATCACCGCCACTCCGTACGCGCCCGCTGCCCGCAGAACGGGCACGTCCGCTGCCGTCACTGCCCCGATGGCGATCACCGGCACGCTGACCGCGGCGGCGACCACTCCGACCCCCGCCACCCCGATCGCGGGCGGTAGACCCTCCTTTGAGGTGGTGGGATGCACCGGCCCGACCCCGAGGTAGCTGGCCCCGGCAGCGACCGCCTCGACAGCGGTGTCGGCGTCGCGAGCGGTCACGCCGAGGACGGCGGCGGAGCCGAGCACCGCGCGGGCCGCGCCGACCGGCAGGTCGTCGGCGCCCACGTGTCCACCGGCAGCACCAACCGCCAGGGCCACGTGCAGCCGATCGTTCACCAGGCAGGTCGCGTCGTACCGGGCGCAGAGCGCGATCACCCGGCGGGCCAGGTCGTACGCCTGCCGGTCGGTCGCATCGTCGGCCACCCGGACCTGGACGACCAGTTCGGTGCGGGCCACCGACAGGGCCGCCTGCACCACGGTGAGTGGGTTTCGCCCAGCGCGGGCGTCGGTAATCAGATGTAAGCGTCCAAGGGACGACACGGCAACTCTCCTCCCTGCGCCGGCACTACCCGGATCAGGTTCGACGGTCGGGGGCTCCCAGCCCCCCTCTCAGCCCGGTCTACCGGGCTCCCGCGGGTCACTTGCCTGCCACCGTACGGCAGCCGCCATGAGGCTGCCAAGACGGCCCCGGGCGGGGCCGTCTTGGCCAGGATGTGCACCAGCGGCTGCCGGAGGCGCTCCGGACGCGGCTCGGCCTCCCATCGTCGAGACGGGAGGAGGCCGAGTTCTTCACCCTCTAGCTGTCGAGCACCGCTCGCAGGGCCGCCAGATCGTCGGCATCGGGCGACCAGGCACCCGCCGCCGCGTTGGCCCGAACCTGGTCGGCTTTGGTGGCGCCGGCGATGACCGAGGTCACCGCGGGCTGGGCGGCGAGCCCGCCGATGGCGACCTGAAGCAGGCTGAGCCCGCGCTCGGCGCCGTAGGCCTCGAGCGCCTCGATGGTGTCCCACTCGGCGGCGGCCAGCCGGGCCGCGTACCGGGCGCCACTGGCGAGGCGACTGTCCGACGGAGCTGACTCGCCCCGCTTGTACTTGCCGGTGAGCAGGCCGTTGGCGAGGGGGAAGAAGGGCAGCAGGCCCAGCCCGAACCGCTCACACGCCGGGATGACCTCAGCCTCGACGCCCCGTTCGACAAGGGAGTAGTGATTCTGCGCGGAGATGAACCGGGTCCGCCCCCGCGACCTGGCGGTCCAGTCCGCATCGGCGAGCTGCCAGCCGTCGAAGTTGGAGTTGCCCAGGTAACGCACCTTGCCGGCGGTTACCAGATCGTCCAGTGCGGCGAGCGTCTCGTCGATCGGAGTGCCCGGGTCCGGCTGGTGCATCTGATACAGGTCAATGTGGTCGGTGTTGAGTCGACGCAGCGAAGCCTCCACCGCCCGCATGATGTAGCGCCGGGCCCCGCGGGCGCCGTGGTCCGGTCCATTACGGCCGTCCATGTCCATGCCGAACTTGGTGGCGATCACCACATTGTCCCGGCGCCCCTTGAGCACCTCGCCAAGGAGTTCCTCGGAGCCACCGGGCGAGCTACCGTAGATGTCGGCGGTGTCGAATAAGTTGATCCCGGAGTCGAGGGCCGCCTCCACCACCGCCCGGGTCCCGTCGAGGTCGATTCTGCTGCCAAAGTTGTTGCAGCCGATGCCGACTGCGGACACCACGAGCCCGGAGTCGCCCAGTCGGCGATACGTCATCTCAGTCACGAATCCACCCTATGCCGAGCCTGCTCAGGCCACCTCCCAGACCGGCTCGGCGGCCTCCACCACCTCGCCGTCCCCTTGGAACAGCAGAAACCGATCAAACGAACGGGTGAACCATCGATCGTGGGTCACCGCCACCACCGTCCCCTCGAACGCGGCCAGACCCGATTCAAGCGCCTCCGCGGAGGCCAGGTCCAGGTTGTCCGTCGGCTCGTCGAGCAGCAGCAGGGTCGCCCCGGACAACTCCAGCAGCAGCACCAGGAAGCGGGCCTGCTGGCCACCGGAGAGGGTGCCGAACCGCTGGTCCCCCTGCCCGGCCAGCTCGTACCGGGACAACGCCGCCATCGCCGCGTGCCGGTCCAAGCCGGCGCGGTGCTCGTCGCCCCGCCAGAGAATGTCGACCAGCACCCGCTGCATCAGCTCCGGCCGGTCGTGGGTCTGGGAGAAGTGCCCGGGTCGGACCCGGGCACCGAGGCGGGCCACCCCGTCGTGCCCGACGGGTGCGAGACTCGCAGCGCCGTCCACCGGCTGATTCATCGGATCGGGGTCCGTTCCGCCCCGGGCGATCAGGCGGAGGAAGTGCGACTTTCCGGTCCCGTTGGCACCGAGCACGGCGACTCGGTCGCCATACCAGAGCTCCAGGTCAAAGGGGTAGGTCAGACCGTCGAGCTCCAACTGCTCGCAGATCAGGGCACGCTTGCCGGTCCGGCCGCCGGCCAGCCGCATCCGGATGTCCTGCTCCTTCGGCGGTACGGGTGGTGGCCCGGCCTCCTCGAACTTACGCAACCGGGTCTGGGCGGCCTGGTAGCGGGAGGCCATACCGGAGTTGTACGCGGCCTTCTGCTTGTACATCAGCATCAGTTCACGCAGCTTCTGGTGCTCCTCGTCCCACCGCCGACGCTGCTCGTCGAGGCGGTCGTGTCGGGCGAGGCGGGCCTCGTGCCAGCTGGCGAAGCCACCCGGATGTACCCATGCGCTGCCACCCTCGACGGCTACCACCCGGTCCGCGGTGCGGGCCAGCAACTCCCGGTCGTGCGAAACGTACAGCACCGACTTGCCCGACTCCCGCAGCCGCGCCTCCAACCAGCGCTTCCCGGTCACGTCGAGGAAGTTGTCCGGCTCGTCGAGCAGGAGCACCTCTTCGGGACCACGCAGCAGCAGCTCCAGGGCGAAGCGCTTCTGCTGCCCACCGGAGAGCGTCCGGACCGGACGGTGCCGCGCCGTGTCCCACGGCAGGTCGAGCACGATCGTGGTGACGGTGTCGAAGAGCACCTCGGCGTCGTACCCGCCGGCCTCCCCCCAGGCGGCGAGCGCCTCCGCGTACGCGAGCTGGGCCTTGCCGGCAGCGGTGCTGTACTTGCCGCGCACCTCGGCCGCCCGCATCGCTGTCTCGGTCCCGGCGACCCGCTGACCAGCCTCGCGCAGCCGGGGCGGGGCGAGGGAGAGAGCCAGGTCAGCGAGGGTTGACTCATCGCCGATCATTCCGATGAACTGACGCATTACGCCCAGCCCGCCGGCCCGGGCGATCGTGCCGCGCTGCACCGGCAGGTCGCCGGCGACCATCCGCAGCAGCGTCGTCTTTCCCGCACCGTTCGGCCCGACCAGGGCGACCTTCGCGCCATCAGCCACCCGGAACGACACATCTGCGAAGAGCTGTCGCCCGTCGGGCAGCCAGTGCCCAACGGCTGCCACGTCTACGTAACCCACGCTGGCATCCTGCCGGGCCAACACGGCCGGGCCAACTCGTTTTACCGGGCCAACCCGTTCATCGGGTCACCCGCAGCACCCGGTAGCCCTTCTGGCTCGCCGGCCGCGCGACCTGCCAGCCCCGTTCGGACAGCCAGCGGTGTAGCGAGTCACCACCGAGGTGGCGGGCGACGACCAACCAGGCCACCCCGCCCGGCGCCAGCCGGGGCAGCCAGCGCAGCAGAAGCTGGTGCAGCTCGTTCTTGCCGATCCGGATCGGCGGATTCGACCAGATCTGATCGAACGTCACCGCTGCCGGAACCGCATCCGGCGGAGCGACCCGGACCCGGCCCGCCGCGCCGACCCGCGCGGCGTTGGCCGTGGTCAGCTCCCGAGCCCGCTCGTTGACGTCGACGGCCCAGACGGTGGCCGACGGCACCGAGGTGGCGAGCACACAGGTAATCGGTCCGAAGCCGCAGCCGAGGTCGAGCAGGTGACCGGTGCTGTCCGGTGCCGGGAGCTCGGCCTTGCGCAGCAGCACCGCCGTCCCCGGGTCGAGACGCCCGGCGGAGAAGACACCACCGGCGGAGGCCAGGGTGTAGTCGCGTCCCGCCGCGGAGAACACCACCTCCCGGGGTTGGGCGGCAGTCGCCGGTTCAGCGGTGAAGTAGTGGTCGCCGGTCACACAGCCGATTCTCGCACCGGCCCCGCCAGCGCCCCGCCTCAGGCCTGCGGCGGCACCCGCAACCGGCGGGTCAGGGTAGCCCGGCGGGCATACTCGGACGGGTCATCCGGGTAGCCCACCGCGACCAGGGTCAAGCCGTGCGCCGGAGCGACGTTCACCTCGCTGGCGCGCTCCCGACGGGTGAGCAGACCGGCCGGCCAGTCGGCTGGGCGGCGGCCGTCCCCGACGGCCAGCATCGCACCGACCAGACTGCGGACCATCGCCTGGCAGAAGGCGTCGGCCTGCACGGTCGCCACGAGAGTCCCGTCCGGGGCACGCCGCCACTCCAGCCGGGTCACCTCCCGCAGCGTCGTCGCGTTCTCCTTACGCCGGCAGTACGCGGCGAAGTCATGCTCCCCCACCAGCCCGTCGGCGGCCACGTTCAGCGCGGCCAGGTCGAGCCGGCTCGGCCAGGCCAGGGTGTCGTGACGACGCAACGGTTCGGCACCCCAGGGCGCGTCGGTGACCCGGTACTCGTACCGCCGGAAGGTCGCCGAGAAACGGGCGTCGAAGTCGTCCGGCGCTTCCGTCATCGCCCGTATCCGCACGTCGGCGGGGAGCAGCCGGGCCAGCCGCCGCAGCAGGGTGTGCTCGTGCCGATGCCACACCTCGGTCAGGAGGTCGACGTGGCAGACCTGCCCGGTGGCGTGCACACCGGCGTCGGTCCGGCCGGCGACGGTCAGTCCGGTCGCCGCGCCGACGCCGAGCACCAGGTCAAGCGCCTGCACGAGGGCACCAGCGACCGTACGCCGCTCCGGCTGGACCGCCCAGCCGGAAAAGTCGGCGCCGTCGTACGAGACATCCAGCCGTACCCGGGTGCGCTCCTGCACTCGTGTCCCCTTCCGCGCGTCGGGCCCGACACCCAGCTGGGTGTCGGGCCCGACGGGAGCCTGGCCGATCAGGCCTTGTTCTGCTCGTTGTTCTCCTCGACAGCGAGGTCGCTGTCGGCGCGGGCCGCGGCGGTGTCACCCGAGACCGAGACGGGAGCCTCAGCGTCCTGGTCGCCGCTGGTCGGCGCCGGGGTCTCCTCAGCTGGGGCCAGTGCCTCGACCTTGTCCTGCTGCGCGGCCTTGCGGCCGGCGGTCTTCTTGTTCGCCTTCGGCTGCGCGACCGCCAGCTCCTCGACCAGCTCGATGATCGCCATCGGGGCGGCATCGCCCTTACGCGGGCCGGTCTTCACGATCCGGGTGTAGCCACCGTTGCGGTTGGCGTACCGGGGCGCGATCTGCTCGAACAGGGTGTAGACCACGTCCTTGTCCTTGACGACCCCGAGCACCCGACGCCGGGAGGCCAGGTCACCGCGCTTGGCCTTGGTGATCAGCTGCTCCGCGAGCGGGCGCAGCCGCCGGGCCTTGGTCTCGGTGGTCTGAATCTTGCCGTGCTGGAACAGCGACATGGCCAGGTTGGCCAGCATCAACCGCTCGTGCGCCGGGCTGCCGCCGAGGCGGGCACCCTTGGTGGGCGTGGGCATTCTCGGTGCTCCTCGTCAATCCTCAGCCGCGCTTACAGCTGCTCAGTCTCGCGGTAGTCCTCGGTGTCGTAGTCGGCCTCGCCGAAGGCGTCCACGACGTTCGCCGGGTCGAAGTTCGGGGCCGAGTCCTTCAGCCCCAAGCCCATCCCAGCGAGCTTCATCTTGACCTCGTCGATCGACTTCTGGCCGAAGTTACGGATGTCGAGGAGGTCAGCCTCGGTACGCCCAATGAGCTCACCAACGGTGTTGATGCCCTCGCGCTTGAGGCAGTTGTAGGAGCGGACGGTGAGGTCCAGCTCCTCGATCGGCAGCGCCAGATCCGCTGCCAGCTGGGCGTCCTGCGGGGACGGCCCGATGTCGATGCCCTCTGCGGTCTCGTCCAGCTCCCGGGCCAGGCCAAAGAGCTCGACCAGCGTGGAACCGGCCGAGGCCAGGGCCGTACGGGGCCCCATCGACGGCTTGGACTCGACGTCAATGATCAGCCGATCGAAGTCGGTCCGCTGCTCGACCCGGGTCGCCTCGACCCGGTAGGTCACCCGGAGCACCGGCGAGTAGATCGAGTCGACCGGGATCCGACCGATCTCGGCACCCGCCTGCTTGTTCTGCGCCGCGGTGACGTAGCCACGGCCCCGCTCGACGGTCAGCTCCATGTCGAGCCGGCCCTTGCCGTTGAGGGTGGCGAGCTTCAGGTCCGGGTTGTGCACCGAGACGCCAGCCGGGGGCTGGATGTCACCCGCGGTCACGTCACCCGGGCCCTGCTTGCGCAGGTACATGCTGACCGGCTCGTCGTGCTCGGAGCTGACGCAGAGCTCCTTGATGTTCATGACGAGCTCGACCACATCCTCCTTGACCCCGGGGATCGTGGTGAACTCGTGCAGCACACCATCGATCTTGATCGAGGTCACCGCCGCGCCGGGAATGGACGACAGCAGCGTCCGGCGCAGCGAGTTACCCAGGGTGTAGCCGAAGCCGGGCTCCAGCGGCTCGATGGTGAACCGGGACCGGGTCTCGTTGATCGACTCCTCGGAGAGCGAGGGTCGCTGGGAGATGAGCATCTCTTCTCTTTTCTTCCGGGGCGCCCGCCATATGACGCCCACGACACACCGTTGTGGTGGTCCGCCCCGCGGGGCGGACCACCACCCGAGCTCCTACTTGGAGTAGAGCTCGACGATCAGCTGCTCCTGGACCTGGGTGTCGATCACCTGGCGGCTCGGGAGCGAGTGCACGAGCACCTTCATCTGGCTCGGAATGGCCTCCAGCCACGCCGGCACGCTCTTGGAGCCGGACTCGGCCTGCGCCACCAGGAACGGGGTGAGCTCCTTGCTCTTGCCCCGGACCTCGACGATGTCGTGCTCCTTGACGCGGTACGACGGGATGTCGACCTTCTTGCCGTTCACCACGAAGTGACCGTGCTTGACCAGCTGCCGGGCCATGTCCCGGGACTTGGCGTAGCCGGCCCGGTAGACCACGTTGTCCAGCCGCGACTCGAGGATCTGCAGGAGGACCTCACCGGTCTTGGCCTGCTTCGCCACGGCCTCCTCGTAGTAGCCGCGGAACTGCTTCTCCAGCACGCCGTACACCCGGCGGGCCTTCTGCTTCTCGCGGAGCTGGAGCAGGTACTCCGTCTCCTTCGTGCGGCCGCGGCCGTGCTGTCCGGGCGGGAACGGCCGGGACTCGAACGGGCACTTCGGGCCATCGCACTTGCTGCCCTTGAGGAACAGCTTCATCTTCTCCCGCCGGCAACGGCGGCAGTCAGCACCGGTGTAACGAGCCATTTCTTCCTAACCTCTCAGACCCGGCGACGCTTCGGCGGACGGCACCCGTTGTGCGGCTGCGGAGTCACGTCAGAGATCTGACCGACCTCCAGGCCGACGGCCTGCAGCGAACGGATGGCGGTCTCCCGGCCGGAGCCGGGGCCCTTGACGAACACGTCGACCTTGCGCATGCCGTGCTCCATCGCGCGACGCGCGGCGGCCTCGGCGGCCAGCTGCGCGGCGAACGGAGTCGACTTGCGGGAGCCCTTGAAGCCAACCTGGCCGGCCGAGGCCCAGGAGATGACCGCACCGGTCGGGTCCGTGACGGACACGATGGTGTTGTTGAAAGTGCTCTTGATGTGCGCCTGGCCGTGGGCGACATTCTTGCGTTCCTTGCGCCGGACCTTCTTGACGGCGGCTCCGGCACGAGCCTTCGGTGGCATAAGTCTTCTGCGCTCCTATTACTTCCTGCCGGGCTTCTTCTTGCCGGCGACGGTCCGCTTCGGGCCCTTGCGGCTGCGGGCGTTGGTTCGCGTCCGCTGACCACGAACCGGTAGGCCCCGGCGGTGCCGGATACCGGCGTAGCAGCCGATCTCGACCTTGCGACGGATGTCCGCGGCGACCTCGCGGCGCAGGTCACCCTCAACCTTGTAATTGGTCTCAATGTGGTCGCGGAGCTGCACGAGCTCCTCGTCCGTGAGGTCCCGGGCGCGCTTGTCCGGCGAGATGCCGGTGGCGGCGAGCGTCTCCAGGGCGCGGGTGCGACCCACGCCGAAGATGTAGGTGAGCGCGATCTCCAACCGCTTCTCGCGGGGGAGATCAACGCCGACTAGCCGTGCCATGTGCGGGCGTACTCCTCGTGGTTTCTGGCGGAGGTGTGGTCCCGTTCCATCCCGCTACCGACCATCCCCGTTCTCCGACGCCTACCGACGCCGACGAGCGGTTCAGTCGCTGCCCGAGCGGGCCCCGGCCTCCGACCGGGGGTTAACCACGACGAGGTACGCGCTGCGCACTCGTGCGGCTGGAACGAGCATGTGCTGTGTTGTGACGAATCTGCGGCCGGGGCCGGTGTCGACCAGTCGCGGTGTCACGACCGGCCGGACAGTCAGCCCTGACGCTGCTTGTGGCGCGGGTCGGCGCAGATGACCATGACCCGGCCGTGCCGGCGGATCACCCGGCACTTGTTACAGATCCGCTTGACGCTCGGCTTGACCTTCACGGTTGCCTTACTTCCGATCTGGCCCGGCGACGCGGCGAGCGCGGCTCCGGGCGACGAAGACGGACACGGGATTCACCCGGCCGCCGTCAGGCTTACTTGTAGCGGTAGACGATGCGCCCTCGGGTCAGGTCGTACGGCGAAAGTTCGACGACGACCCGGTCCTCCGGCAGGATACGGATGTAGTGCTGCCGCATCTTGCCGCTGATGTGAGCCAGCACCTTATGCCCGTTCGCGAGCTCCACCCGGAACATGGCGTTCGGCAGGGGCTCGATGACCCGGCCCTCGATCTCGATGGCTCCGTCTTTTTTCGGCATGTCCTCCGCTGTCCTGACGTCGGTTGCTCCGGACGGCCCACAACGTCTTTCACGGGATGACTGATCGAAATCAGGTGACCCGCGCCAGCCGCGGCTCCAGCACCCGCCGAAGCGCGGGCGGGCATGCCGGAGTGGACGCTGTGCGCCGATCAGAAAGTGTACGCCGGCCCGTACGCCGTCGCCAAACCGACCACCCGACCCGGCGGTTGACCTCGCCGAACCGGACGATCGGGCAGTCATCGCCGCCCCCGTCCGGGTGCTGGAGAGCGGGCCCGACCGACACGCTGGCCCCCACCGGAGGCCCGGAGCCGTCACCACCTGGGGATGTCACCAGCTGGGGGTGTCACCGTCCGGCGTGTGACCAGCCGGAGCAGGAGAGGATCGCCCGGACCACCCCTGCCACCACCTTCTCGCCGGCGGGGCACCGGCGACGCCCTCCGCGACGCTCAGCGCGAAATCGATCGGCAAACGTGGCCAGCAGGCCGAGGTTCCGAGCCGGTCCCGAGCCTCCGGTCAGGCGGTAGTCGCTGGTTGCCGGGCGGTTACCAGGTCGCCGAGGCGCTCACGCCCTCCGTCGACCGCGGTGAGCACCCACACCCCATCCGGCAGCAGCGCCATGCTGTGCTCCACGTGCACCGCCCGGGAGCCGTCCCGCGTCACCACCGTCCAGCCATCGGCCAGCTCAGCCGTCCGGGGCGAGCCCAGCGTGATCATCGGCTCGATGGCCAGCGCCAAACCCGGCACAAGCCGGGGGCCCTTGCCCGGGCGACCGTGGTTGAGCACGTGCGGATCCTGGTGCATCTCGGTGCCGATACCGTGGCCGCCGTACCCGTCGACGATGCCGTACCGCCCGCCCTTGCGGACCGCCGTCTCGACGGCGTGGGAAATGTCGGTGAGCCGTCCCTTCCCGCCCGCGGCGCCGCGGGCGGCCGCGGCGATGCCGGCCCACATCGCGTCCTCGGCGACCGCCGCCATCGTCAGCAACGCCGGTTCCACGTCGCCCACCGCGACGGTGATCGCCGCATCCCCGTGCCAGCCGTCCAGCACCGCACCACAGTCGATGGAGATGATGTCCCCGTCCCGGAGCACCTGGGTGGGGGCCGGTATGCCGTGCACGACCTGCTCGTTGACGGACGCGCAGATCGAGGCAGGGAAGCCGTGGTAGCCCTTGAAGGACGGGGCCGCCCCCGCCGCCCGGATCGTCGACTCGGCGATCGCGTCCAACTCCGCGGTGCTGACGCCGGGAGCCACCGCCTCCCGCATCTGGTGCAACGCCTCCGCGACCACCAACCCGGCGGCGCGCATCTTCTCGATCTGGTCAGGGGTCTTCAGCTGGATATCCAGCTGGGGACGACGCATCGGGGTAAACCTTTCTCACCGAAGAGCGGAGCACGTCGCCACGTACCCCGCTGCCGGTTCTCTATCCGCGGTGCTGGGGCTCAGCCGCTGTAGGACCGCAGCGCGTCGATTGCACGAACGGTGACGTCCTCCACCGGGCCGGTGGCGTCAATGCCCACGAGTTTGCTCTGGGCACCGTAGTAGTCCACCAGCGGCGCGGTCTTGTCCGCGTACTCCCGCAACCGGGTGGCGATGGTTTCCGGCTTGTCGTCGTCGCGCTGGAAGAGCTCGGCGCCACACCGGTCGCAGCGCCCCTCCTGGCTGGGGGCATCGAACTCGACGTGCCAGACCTTGCCGCAGCCCCGGCAGGTACGCCGACCGGAGAGCCGCCGAATGACTTCGTCGTCGTCAACCACCAGCTCCAGCACCAGATCAAGCGCGGTGCCCAGGTCGACGAGGAGCTTGTCCAGTGCGGCCGCCTGCGGGGTGGTCCGCGGGAAGCCGTCGAGGAGGAACCCTTCACCGGCATCCGGTTCGGCGAGCCGGTCCCGGACCATGTTGATGGTCACCTCGTCCGGCACCAACTCGCCGGCGTCCATGTAACGCTTGGCCTGAACCCCGAGGGGCGTGCCCTGCGAGACGTTGGACCGGAAGATGTCTCCGGTCGAGATTTTCGGCACCGCGAGGTGCGCGGCGACGAACTCTGCCTGCGTGCCCTTACCCGCACCCGGCGGGCCAACCAGAACGAGTCTCATCTACCGCAGGAACCCTTCGTAGTTCCGCTGCATCAGTTGGCTCTCGATCTGCTTGGTGGTCTCAAGACCGACACCAACCATAATCAGCACGGCGGTACCACCGAACGGGAAGTTCAGGTACTGCTGGCGGTCGAGCCAGATGAAGAAGAAGTTCGGCAGGATCGAGACGACGGCCAGGTAGAGCGCGCCGGGCAGGGTGATCCGACTAAGGATGAAGTCGAGGTAGTCGGCGGTCGGCTTGCCCGGACGGATGCCCGGGACGAAGCCGCCGTACTTCTTCATGTTGTCCGCTACCTCGGTCGGGTTGAAGGTGATCGAGACGTAGAAGTACGTGAAGAAGATGATCAGCAGGAAGTAGACCACGATGTAGATCGGGCTGGTCGGATCGACCAGGTTGTTCTGGATCCACACCTGGGTCCGGCCCGGGTCGGTCTGGTCGAAGAACTGCAAGGCCAGCTGCGGCAGGTAGAGCAACGACGAGCCGAAGATGACCGGAATGACACCGGCCTGGTTCACCTTCAGCGGGATGTAGGTGGACGTGCCGCCGTACATCCGCCGACCGATCATCCGCTTGGCGTACTGCACCGGGATCCGGCGCTGCGACTGCTCGATGAAGGTGACCGCAGTGATGATGACCAGCACCAGGGCGATGACGAGCAGGAACTTGGCCCAGCCCTGGCTCTCCTTGATCGTCCAGCCTTCGGCGGGGAGCCGAGCCGCGATCGAGGTGAAGATCAGCACGGACATGCCGTTACCGACGCCCCGGTCGGTGATCAGCTCGCCGAGCCACATCACCACACCGGTTCCGGCGGTCATCGTCATGACCAGGATGCTCAGGGTCAGCCAGTCCGGGATACCGGTCCCTTCCGGGATGATCGGGAACTGGTCGCACTGGTTGTTAAAGAGCTGCCCGGAGCGGGCCAACGCCACGAAGGCCGACGCCTGTAGGACACCGAGCCCAAGGGTCAGGTAGCGGGTGTACTGCGTAATCTTCGCTTGGCCGGCCTGGCCCTCCTTGCGGAGCTGCTCCAGCCGGGGGATGACCACAGTCAACAGCTGCAGGATGATCGACGCGGTGATGTAGGGCATGATGCCCAGCGCGAAGACCGAGAGCTGCAGCAACGCTCCACCGGAGAAGAGGTTGAGCAGGTTCAGTACGCCGGTGCTGCCCTGCGTCGCATCGATACACTTCTGCACGTTGGTATACGACACGCCGGGACTGGGCAGCGCAGCGCCGAGGCGGTAGATCGCGATGATCCCGATCGTGAACAGCAGCTTCTTGCGCAGGTCAGGCGTACGGAACGCACTGAGAAAGGCAGACAGCAACTTCTTCCTCCTGCGCGAAGGCCGCGTGGCCATTCGCCAACACGGGCACCATCAGACTGGCGACCTAGACGACGCCGAGATCACACCTTAACAGGCTGGCCCAACACCACACCACTGGGTGCCTAGCCACCTTGTTCCGCCAGACCGTGGCTTACGAAGCCGGGCAGACGAGGGACCGAGACCTCCACGGCCTCCCACATCGGGGCCCGGAGCAGTCTACGTGCGCAATCCGGCCACAAGAGAGCGACGCGCCAAATTATCACGTTTATAATCTTCTATTGACCTGGCACCACCCGTGCGCTAGCGTGCAGAATTGCTGGCCACTATAGCGAAGATCAACGAAGACTCCCGTGTGCCCCGGCCCCGGCTTCGGCTTCGGCTTCGGCTTCGGCTTCGATGCGACTACCACGCTGTCGCTCGCCGCAGCCCCGTCGGGCCTCACCCGCACATCTATCATGATCGACTAGTCCACATCGGGCGCTCCGCGTGAGTGCGGAAGTGGCGTCGCTGACCTCACGGCACCGGGACCCCCGGCCCTCCCGGTCCCGACGCGACCAAAACCCGGAAGCAAGCCCTACTTTTCCCGTTGGTCAATTTGAAAAGAGTGACCGCATCGACCCGGCCACGCTTCCCGAAGCTACCGCAGCCGCCACGAAGGCGGGCCGCGAAACCACGGTCTCACTCTTTGTGGGAAAGAAATGCGATGGCAGTCGTAGGATCGCTATTACCAACGCCGTGCGACTCTCCGGTCGCTCAGTCAGCCAGCTGAACCACACCGCAACCGATTCGGGGCACTTCGCGTTTCCCGCGACCAAAGCCCAGCGGCAAAACCACGGCCAACGAGTTGCGGCGTGGGCACGATCGGCTTCCCGACCTGCCCACGCCGCAGAACTCTTACAGCTCGGTGATCGAACCACCGGCAGCGGTGATCTTCTCCTTGGCCGACGCGCTGAACGCGTGCGCCGAGACCTGGAGGGTCACGCCACCGAGGTCGCCGGTTCCGAGAACCTTGACCGGCTGGCCCTTGCGGACCGCACCGGCATCGACCAACTCGGCCGGGCCAACCTGGCCGCCGTTCGGGAACAGCTCGGCGAGCCGCTCCAGGTTGACGACCTGGAAGGTCACCTTGAACTTGTTCTTGAAGCCCTTCATCTTCGGCAGCCGCATGTGGATAGGCATCTGCCCACCCTCGAAGGCCGCCGAGATGTTCTTCCGGGCCTTGGACCCCTTGGTACCGCGACCGGCGGTCTTGCCCTTGGAGCCCTCACCACGACCCACACGGGTCTTGGTGGTCTTGGCACCCGGCGCCGGACGCAGGTGGTGGACCTTGATCGTCATTACTCGACCTCCTCGACCTTCACGAGGTGGTTGACCGTGAAGATCATGCCGCGAATCTCCGGACGGTCCTCCTTGACCACCACGTCGTTGATCCGCTTGAGCCCAAGCGAACGCAGCGAGTCCCGCTGATTCTGCTTGGTCCCAATCTCGGACCGGACCTGGGTGACCTTCAGGCGAGCCATCAGGACGCCACCTCCGCCCGCGACGCCAGCATGGCCGCCGGCGCAACGTCCTCAACCGGCAGGCCCCGCCGGGCGGCGACGGCCTCGGGGGACTCAAGCCCCTTCAGCGCCGCCAGCGTGGCGTGCACGATGTTGATCGGGTTGGACGACCCGAGGCTCTTCGAGAGCACATCGTGAATGCCGGCGCACTCCAACACGGCGCGGACCGGACCGCCGGCGATAACGCCGGTACCGGCCGAAGCCGGCTTCAGCAGCACGACACCAGCGGCGTCCTCGCCCTGCACCGGGTGCGGGATGGACTGACCAATCCGCGGCACCTTGAAGAAGTGCTTCTTGGCCTCCTCGACACCCTTGGCGATCGCCGCGGGCACCTCCTTGGCCTTTCCGTAGCCCACACCGACGGTGCCGTCGCCGTCGCCCACGATCACCAGGGCGGTGAAGCTGAAGCGACGACCACCCTTCACGACCTTTGCGACGCGGTTGATCGCGACGACCCGCTCGAGGTGCGGGGTCTTCTCGACGGGCGCGTTTCCGCGGCCGCCCTCACGGCGGTTGTCGCGGCGACCACCCTCGTTGCCACCGGACCCGCCGCCACGGCGCTGTTGACCTGGCATCAGCAGCCTTCCTTCTCTCTCGTGACGGGGTTTGTCAGAACTCGAGCCCGGCTTCGCGGGCGGCGTCGGCCAGCGCGGCAACCCGCCCCGCATACCGGTTGCCACCGCGGTCGAAGACGACCTTGGCGATACCAGCGGCCTTCGCCCGCTCGGCGAGCAGGACGCCGACCTTGCCGGCCAAGACACTCTTGTCGCCCTCGGTGCCCCGCAGCGAGGCATCCAGGGTCGAGGCCGAAACCAGGGTGTGCCCCTTGGTGTCGTCCACGATCTGGGCGACCATGTGCCGCAGCGAACGGGTGACCACCAGGCGGGGACGCGCGGGCGTACCACTGACCTGCCGGCGGACCCGGAAGTGCCGGCGCGCCCGCCCGACGGCGCGCTTGGCGGCGACGCCGCGGCGACGCTTGAGCAGCGTGGCGCTCACTTCTTACCTGCCTTTCCGGCCTTACGGCGGATCACTTCACCCTGGTACTTCACGCCCTTGCCCTTGTAGGGCTCCGGCGGACGGATCTTGCGGATGTTCGCGGCGACCTCACCGACCAGCTGCTTGTTGATGCCGGCCACGTGGAACAGCGTCGGCTTCTCCACCGAGAAGGTGATGCCCTCCGGCGCCACCACGGTGACCGGGTGCGAGAACCCGAGGGCGAACTCGAGGTCCTTGCCCTTCGCGGTAACCCGGTAACCGGTGCCCGCGATCTCCAGACTCTTCCGGTAGCCCTCGGTAACGCCGACGATCATGTTGGCGACCAGAGTACGGCTCAGTCCGTGCAGCTCCTTGGCCTTGCGCTCGTCATTCGGGCGAGCCACGTTCAGCTGCCCGTCCTCCGCACGGTCGATGGTGATCGGCTCGGCGATGGTGTGTGAGAGTTCGCCCTTGGGGCCCTTGACCGTGACGGTCTGGCCGGCAATCGTGACGTCAACGCCGGTTGGCACCGGGATCGACTTACGTCCAATACGCGACATTTCTACCTGTCTCCCGTTACCAGACGAAGGCGAGGACTTCCCCGCCAACGCTCCGCTTGCGGGCCTGCCGATCGGTGAGCAGCCCCTGGGACGTCGAAATGATCGCCACACCAAGCCCACCGAGCACCCGCGGGAGCTCACCCGACTTGGCGTACACCCGGAGGCCGGGCTTGGACACGCGCTTGATGCCGGCCAGGCTCCGCTCGCGGCTCTGGCCGTACTTCAGCTCGACGACCAGTCGCTTGCCGACGGCGCTCTCCTCGGGCTCCTCGACCAACCAGGTGCTGATGTACCCCTCGGACTTGAGGACCTCGGCGATATTCGCCTTGATCTTCGAGTAGGGCATCGTCACCCGGTCGTGGTACGCCTGGTTGGCGTTACGCAGACGCGTGAGCATGTCTGCGATCGGGTCGGTCATCGTCATTAAACTCGTCAACCTTTCTCGCCGGGGTTCCCGGTTGGTCCCGGGCCTACGGCGAAGAGACAGTGCAGCTGACGCGCGGAGCGCGCCGGGCTATTACCAGGAAGCCTTGGACACGCCGGGCAGCTCACCGCGGTGGGCCATCTCCCGGATGCAGACCCGGCAGAGACCGAACTTGCGGTAGACCGCCTTCGGACGCCCGCACCGCTGGCAGCGGGTGTACGCGCGAACCGAGAACTTCGGCTTCGCGGCCGCCTTGAGGATCAGCGCCTTCTTCGCCATCTCAGTTCTCCTTGAACGGGAAGCCCAGGAACTTGAGCAGCGCCCGGCCCTCATCGTCGGTCGTGGCGGTGGTGACCACCGTGATGTCCATGCCCCGCTGGCGATCGATCTTGTCCTGGTCGATCTCGTGGAACACCGACTGCTCGGTCAGACCGAACGTGTAGTTGCCGTTCCCGTCGAGCTTGCGCCCGTCGAGACCGCGGAAGTCACGGATTCGCGGCAGCGCAATGGAGAGCAGCCGGTCCAGGAACTCCCACATCCGGTCGCCGCGCAGAGTGACCTTCGCGCCGATCGGCATCCCCTCCCGCAGCTTGAACTGCGCGATGGACTTCGTGGCCCGCCGAACCTGCGGCTTCTGGCCGGTGATAGTGGCCAGATCGCGGACCGCACCGTCGATCAACTTGGCGTCCCGAGCGGCCTCGCCGACGCCCATGTTGACAACGATCTTGACCAGGCCCGGCACCTGCATCGGGTTGCCGTACTGGTACTGCTCCCGCAGCTGGCCCACGATCTCGTTACGGTACCGCTCCTTGAGGCGCGGCATGGTCTTGGTTTCGGTAGCCGTGGTCATGATGACAGGTCCTTACCGGTGCTACGCGCGATGCGGACCTTCTGGCCGTTGTCGTCGATCCGGTAGCCGACCCGGGTCGGCTTGCCGTCGGAGTCCAAGACCATCACGTTCGAGACGTGGATCGGAGCCTCCTGGGTGACGATGCCACCGGTCTTCGCGCCACGCTGGGTGGTGCTGATGCGAGTGTGCTTCTTGACCCGGTTCACGCCCTCGACCAGGACCTTGTCCTGCCGCGGGTAGGCCGCGATGACCTTACCCTTGGCGCCCTTGTCCTTGCCGGCGATGACGAGGACCGTGTCGCCCTTCCTGACCTTCACGGTCACAACACCTCCGGCGCGAGAGAAATAATCTTCATGAACCGCTTGTCCCGCAGCTCCCGGCCAACCGGGCCGAAGATACGGGTGCCACGCGGGTCCCCGCCGTCCTTGATGATGACGGCGGCGTTCTCGTCGAAGCGGATGTACGAGCCGTCCGGCCGCCGCTTCTCCTTGGCGGTACGGACGACGACCGCCTTCACGACATCGCCCTTCTTGACACCGGCACCCGGGATCGCGTCCTTGACGGTGGCCACGATGACGTCGCCGATGCTCGCGTAGCGCCGACCGGAGCCACCGAGCACCCGGATGCACAGGATCTCCCGGGCACCCGTGTTGTCGGCGACGCGCAGTCGCGACTCCTGCTGAATCACGTCTATCTCCTATGTCTGCCGGTTCTCCGGCCGCAGCACGGCGGCCGGAGCCTGGCGGAACCTGCGCCCGACCGGAACCGGCCGAGCTCGAGCCTTCGCTACTTGGCCTTCTCGAGGATCTCCACGAGCCGCCACCGCTTGGTGGCAGACAACGGCCGGGTCTCCATGATCAGGACCCGGTCGCCGATGCCGGCCGAGTTCTGCTCGTCGTGGACCTTCAGCTTGCTGGTACGGCGCATGATCTTGCCGTACAGCCCGTGCTTGACGCGGTCCTCGACCTCGACGACAACGGTCTTGTCCATCTTGTCGCTGACCACGAGGCCCTCACGAACCTTCCGGCGGGCCCGCGTGGTCGCGGTGGTGTTCTCGCTCATCCTGCAGTCACCTCAGTCGGCGCGGCCGAGAGCCCCAGCTCGCGTTCACGCATGATCGTGTAGATCCGGGCGATCTCCCGACGAATGACCTGCAGCCGCCGGTTGTTGTCCAGCTGCCCGGTTGCGGCCTGCACGCGGAGGTTGAACAGCTCCGCCTTAGCCTCGCGCAGCTTCGTGACCAGCTCCTCCTCGGAGAGTTCACGCAGCTCGGCGGCCTTAACGCCCGCTGCCATCAGGATTCACCCACTTCGCGTGTAACAATCCGGCACTTCATCGGGAGCTTGTGGATCGCGCGACGCATCGCCTCACGCGCGATCTGCTCGTTGGGGAAGGACATCTCGAAGAGCACCCGCCCCGGCTTCACGTTCGCGACCCACCACTCGGGAGAGCCCTTACCGGAACCCATCCGGGTCTCCGCCGGCTTCTTGGTGAGCGCCTGGTCCGGGAAGATCGTGATCCAGACCTTGCCACCACGCTTGATGTGCCGGGTCATCGCGATACGCGCCGACTCGATCTGGCGGTTGGTCACGTAGGCCGGCTCGAGAGCCTGGATCCCGAACTCGCCGAACACCACCCGGTTACCGCCCTTGGACGCGCCACTGCGGTCCGGGTGGTGCGGCTTGCGGAAGCCCTTCGGGGGCTTGCGCGGCATCAGCATCTGTCAGCCCTCCTGCTGCGTTTCTGCCGGCTGGGTGGCAGCCGACGCGACCGCGCCAGCGTCCACCGACTCGCCGCTCGGCGTCTCGGCCGCCTGCGCGATGGTGGTCGCGGCGGCTCGGCCGGCCTCGGTGCCACCAGCGGTGGTGCCGGACGAACCAGACCTACCCCGACGCGGACGCTCCGAGCGGTCGCCGCGCTCCCGTCGCGGGCGCGACGGCGCCTCGGCTGGGGTCTCCCGGCCCGGCACCGCGTCGCCCTTGTAGATCCAAACCTTCACGCCGATGCGGCCGAAGGTGGTCCGGGCCTCGAAGAAGCCGTACTCGATGTTGGCCCGAAGCGTGTGCAGCGGGACCCGGCCCTCGCGGTAGAACTCGGTCCGGCTCATCTCGGCACCACCGAGCCGCCCCGAGACCTGCACCCGGATGCCCTTGCAGACCGGGTTCTTCATCGCCGACTGCATGGCCTTGCGCATCGCCCGACGGAAGCTGACCCGGCTGGACAGCTGCTCGGCCACGCCCTGCGCGACGAGCTGCGCGTCCGACTCGGGGCTCTTCACCTCGATGATGTTGAGCTGGACCTGCTTACCGGTCAGCTTTTCCAGCTTGCCGCGAATCCGGTCGGCCTCGGCGCCCTTACGGCCGATCACGATGCCCGGCCGGGCGGTGTGGATGTCGACGCGGACCCGGTCCCGAGTGCGCTCGATGTCAACCTTGGAGATTCCCGCCCGCTCCAGGCCCTTGGACATCATCCGCCGGATCTTGACATCCTCGCCGACGTAGTCCTTGTAGAGCTTGTCCGCGAACCAGCGCGACTTCCAGTCGGTCGAGATGCCGAGCCGGAACCCGTGCGGGTGAACCTTCTGACCCATTACTCGGCACCCTCCGTCTTGCTCTCGGTCGCAGCTGGCGTGGTCTCCTTCGCCGGGGCCGCCTTCTTCGCCGCCGCCTTCTTCGGCGCAGCCGGCGCGACCGCCTCAACCACCACCGTGATGTGACAGGTGCGCTTCCGGATCCGGTACGCCCGGCCCTGGGCGCGCGGCTGGAACCGCTTCATCGTCGGGCCCTCGTCCACGTACGCCTCGCTGACGAGCAGCGCATCGGGGTCCAGCCGCTCGTTGTTCTCCGCGTTGGCGATCGCGCTCGCGAGTACCTTGTACACCTGCTCGCTCGCGGCCTGTGGCGCGAACTGCAGCACCGTGAGCGCCTCCTTCGCGGGCAGGCCGCGGACGAGGTTGACCACCCGGCGCGCCTTCATCGGCGAGATGCGCACGTACCGCGCAACCGCCCGCGCGCCCGGAAGCACCGGAGCGTCGCCCTTTCCTGGCATCGCTGTAACCCCTTGTTCCTCTATCCGTATGCCCGCGGCGTCAGCGCCGACGGCTCTTCCGGTCGTCCTTCTCGTGACCCTTGAACGTGCGGGTCAGCGCGAACTCGCCGAGCTTGTGCCCGACCATCGCCTCGGTCACGAATACCGGGACGTGCTTGCGTCCGTCGTGCACAGCGATCGTGTGACCCAGCATCTCCGGGATGATCGTCGAGCGCCGCGACCAGGTCTTGATGACGTTCTTGGTGCCCTTGTCGTTCTGCGTCTCCACCTTCTTGAGCAGGTGGTCGTCGATGAACGGGCCCTTCTTCAGGCTGCGAGGCATCTCTTATCTCCCTCAGCCGCGCTTACGCGTGGCGTAGCGACGGCGGACGATCAGCCGGTCACTCGGCTGGCCCTTACGGCGGGTACGGCCCTCGGGCTTACCCTGCGGGTTGACCGGGTGACGGCCACCAGAGGTCTTACCCTCACCACCACCGTGCGGGTGGTCGACCGGGTTCATGGCCACACCACGGACGGTCGGGCGCTTGCCCTTCCACCGCATCCGGCCGGCCTTGCCCCAGTTGATGTTTGACTGGTCGGCGTTGCCGATCTCACCAATGCTGGCCCGGCAGCGAACGTCGACGCGCCGGATCTCTCCGGACGGCATACGCAGGGTCGCGTAGGCGCCCTCCCGGCCGAGCAGCTGGATTCCGGTCCCCGCGGAGCGGGCCAGCTTGGCACCACCGCCCGGACGCAGCTCCACGTTGTGGATGGTCATACCGACCGGGATGTTCCGCAGCGGCAGGTTGTTGCCCGGCTTGATGTCGGCGCCCGGGCCCGACTCGACGATGTCGCCCTGCTTCAGGTCCTTCGGTGCGAGGATGTACCGCTTCTCGCCGTCCAGGAAGTGCAGCAGCGCGATCCGCGCGGTGCGGTTCGGGTCGTACTCGATATGCGCGACCTTCGCCGGCACGCCGTCCTTGTCGACCCGCTTGAAGTCGATGATCCGGTACTGGCGCTTGTGGCCGCCGCCCTGGTGGCGGGCGGTGATCCGGCCGTGGGCGTTACGCCCGCCCTTCTTCGGCAGCGGGGTCAGCAGCGACTTCTCCGGCGTAGACCGGGTGATCTCGGCGAAGTCGGCAACGCTCGAGCCACGCCGGCCCGGCGTCGTCGGCTTGTACTTACGGATAGCCATTGTCTACACCCCTCAGCTGACCGGGCCGCCGAAGGCCTCGATACGGTCACCGTCAGCCAGCTTCACCATCGCCCGCTTGGTGTCCTTGCGCTTGCCGAACCCGGTCCGGGTCCGCTTACGCTTGCCCACGCGGTTGAGCGTGTTGACCGTCAGGACGCGGACGTTGAAGATCTGCTCGATGGCGATCTTGATCGCGGTCTTGTTCGCGTCCGGGTGCACCAGGAACGTGTACCAGTTACGGTTCAGCTCGCTGTAGCTCTTCTCCGAGACGACCGGCGCAATGATGATGTCGCGCGGGTCGGCGATCGTGCTCACTTGCCACCCTCCTCGGTGGTCTCAGCGGGAACGCCCAGGAACTCCTCCAGGGCCTCCTTGGTGAAGACCACGTCGTCGGCCAGCAGCACGTCGTACGTGTTGAGCTGGCCGGACTCGATCAGGTGCACCCGCGGCTCGTTGCGCAGCGACACCCAGTTCAGCTCATCGGTGCTGCTCAGCACCACCAGCACCCGGCGCGCCTCGGTCAGCTTCGCCAAGGTGGCCAGGGCGGCCTTGGTCGACGGCTTCTCACCGGCGACGAACGCTTCGACGACGTGCACCTTGTCGGCGCGGGCCCGATCCGAGAGGGCACCCCGCAGCGCGGCGGCCTTCATCTTCTTCGGGGTCCGCTGGCTGTAGTCGCGCGGCACCGGGCCGTGGACCACGCCACCCCCGGCGAACTGCGGGGCGCGAATCGAGCCCTGACGGGCCCGGCCGGTGCCCTTCTGCTTGTAGGGCTTCTTGCCGCCGCCGGCAACCTCGCCCCGCGTCTTGGTCTTGTGCGTGCCCTGTCGGGCCGCCGCAAGCTGAGCCACCACAACCTGGTGCATCAGCGCGATGTTGGCCTGCGCGTCGAAGATGTCAGCGGGCAACTCGACGGAGCCGGCCTTGGTGCCTTCGACGGTGAGGACATCAACGGTGGTCACTTGGCTGCCCCACCCTTCTTCGCCTTGGCCGCAGTGCGAACCAGGACCAGCGCGCCCTTGGGGCCAGGGATGGCACCACGGACGAGCAGGAGATTGTTCTCGGTGTCAACCGCCTGGACGGTCAGGTTCTGGACGGTGTAGCGCACACCACCCATCCGGCCGGCCATCCGGGTGCCCTTGAAGACACGTCCCGGAGTGGCGCAGCCGCCGATCGAGCCCGGCGAGCGGTGCTTGCGCTCCACACCGTGGCTGGCGCGCAGGCCGTGGAAGCCGTGCCGCTTCATCGGGCCGGCGTAGCCCTTGCCCTTGGTCTTTCCGGTCACGTCGACCGAGATACCGGCCGGGAACTCCTCGACCGTGACCTCCTGGCCGGACGAGTACTCGCCGGCGTCGGTCGTGCGCAGCTCGACGATGTGCCGGCGCGGCGCGACATCGGCCTTTGCGTAGTGACCGCTGATCGGCTTCTTGACCTTGCGTGGGTCGATGGCGCCATACGCCAACTGGACCGCCGCGTAGCCGTCCTTCTCCTGGCTACGGACCTGGCTGACGACACACGGGCCGGCCTGCACCACAGTCACCGGGACAACACGGTTGTTGTCCCAGACCTGGGTCATGCCGAGCTTCGCGCCCAGGATCCCCTTGACTTGCCTGTCCATTTGTCCGATCCCTACAGCTTGATCTCGATGTCGACGCCAGCCGGCAGGTCGAGGCGCATGAGCGAGTCGACCGTCTTCGGGGTCGGGTCGATGATGTCGATCAGCCGCTTGTGCGTGCGCATCTCGAAGTGCTCGCGCGAGTCCTTGTACTTGTGCGGCGAGCGGATAACGCAGAAACGGTTGATCTCCGTGGGCAGCGGCACCGGGCCTGCGACCTGCGCCCCGGTGCGCGTCACCGTCTCGACGATCTTCCGAGCCGAGGAGTCGACGACCTCGTGGTCATAGGCCTTGAGCCGGATGCGGATCTTCTGTCCCGCCATAGTGGCTTCTGTTCCTTCTCTCGATGCCGCTGTGTTGCGGACGCCTGCGCCGAGTGGCACCGGGCCCGCTTCGCCGACCCCCGCGGTCGGGCGTGTCGCGCCTTTGGTTCAGAGTTCGCCCCGGGATTCCGGAGCGATCCTGCCGCGGTGGGTCATCACGTCGATCGCACAATGGCGATCTAGACGCCGCGCGAGGGTGGCCAGCGAAGCGTCGCCAACCACCCTGCGCCCGACTGGTCCCCCGCCCGGAGGTTCAGCGTCGCTGAACACGAACGGGGAAACCATCGTTACGCAACCTGACTAGTATGCCGCACGACCGGCGGCATACCTAATCGGGGTTACCTAGCTCACTTGATGATCTTGGTGACGCGACCCGCGCCAACCGTGCGGCCACCCTCGCGAATCGCGAACTTGAGGTTGTCCTCCATCGCGATGGGCTGGATCAGCTTCACGGTCATCGTGGTGTTGTCGCCCGGCATGACCATCTCGGTACCCTCGGGGAGGGTAACAACGCCGGTGACGTCCGTGGTCCGGAAGTAGAACTGCGGACGGTAGTTCTGGAAGAACGGCGTGTGGCGGCCGCCCTCCTCCTTGGAGAGGATGTAGACCGTCGCCTCGAACTCGGTGTGCGGGGTGGCGGTGCCCGGCTTGATGACGACCATGCCGCGCTCGACGTCCTCGCGCTTCACGCCACGCAGCAGCAGGCCGACGTTCTCACCCGCGCGAGCCTCGTCCAGCAGCTTCCGGAACATCTCGATGCCGGTGCAGGTGGTCTTCGTCGACTTCTCACGGATGCCGACGAGCTCCACCTCCTCGTTCGGCTTCAGCACGCCACGCTCGGCGCGACCGGTGACGACCGTGCCCCGGCCGGTGATCGTGAAGACGTCCTCGATCGGCATCAGGAACGGCTTCTCGATCTCGCGCTCCGGCTGCGGGATCGAGGTGTCGACCGCGGTCATCAGCTCCATGAGCTTGCCGGCCCACTCCGGGTCACCCTCAAGGGCCTTCAGCGCGGACACCCGCACGACCGGCAGGTCGTCGCCCGGGTACTCCTGCGAGGAGAGCAGCTCACGAACCTCGAGCTCGACGAGCTCAAGGAGCTCCTCGTCGTCAACCATGTCGCTCTTGTTGAGCGCCACGACGATGTACGGCACGCCAACCTGGCGGGCCAGCAGCACGTGCTCGCGGGTCTGCGGCATCGGGCCATCGGTCGCCGCGACCACGAGGATCGCACCGTCCATCTGGGCCGCACCGGTGATCATGTTCTTGATGTAGTCGGCGTGACCGGGGCAGTCGACGTGCGCGTAGTGCCGCGCCTCGGTCTGGTACTCGACGTGCGCGATCGAGATCGTGATGCCGCGGGCCTTCTCCTCCGGCGCCTTGTCGATCTCGTCGAACGGCATGTACGGGTTCAGGTCCGGGTACTGGTCGTGCAGGACCTTGGTGATGGCCGCCGTCAGCGTCGTCTTACCGTGGTCGATGTGACCAATGGTGCCGATGTTGACGTGCGGCTTAGTCCGCTCGAACTTCGCCTTCGCCACTGGTGTCCTCCTGTGGACTTTCTTGGTTCGTTCGCCCCGGTGCGCCGGTCGGCGCTTAGGACTCTGTCGACAGCCTTTCCGGCCTGATGGCCGGGAAGCCATTTGTGGGTTCTGCGGCGATGAAGCCTACAGGCCCGAAATCATGCCCTCCGACCGAGGTGGTCGCGGACGGGGAGACCCTCCCGCGACCCGCCCCGGATCATCGAACGGCTCAGACGAGCGTCACTCGCCAGTCGCCTTGGCGATGATCTCCCTCGCCACCGAGGCCGGAACCTCGGCGTAGGAGTCGAACTGCATGCTGAAGCTAGCCCGGCCCTGGGTCTTCGACCGCAGGTCGCCGACGTAGCCGAACATCTCCGACAACGGCACCAGGGAACGGACGACGCGGGCACCGCCGCGCTCCTCCATCGCCTGAATTATGCCGCGACGGGAGTTGATATCGCCGATGACATCACCCATGTTCTCCTCGGGAGTGGTGACCTCAACGGCCATCATCGGCTCGAGCAGCGCCGGATCAGCCTTGCGGGCCGCATCCTTCAGCACCATCGAACCGGCGATCTTGAACGCCATCTCGGACGAGTCGACCTCGTGGTACTGACCGTCGACCAGCGTCAGCTTCACCCCGACCAGCGGGAAGCCGGCCAGAATGCCGTACTGCATGGCATCCTGCGCACCCGCGTCCACCGAGGGGATGAACTCCCGCGGGATCCGACCGCCGGTTACGGCGTTGGCGAACTCGTAGGTCGGAGCCTCGTTGTCCAGGGGCAACGGCTCCAGGCTGATGATCACCCGGGCGTACTGGCCGGAACCACCAGTCTGCTTCTTGTGGGTGTATTCGACCTTCTCCACCTTGCGGCGGATGGTCTCGCGGTAGGCGACCTGTGGCATACCGATGTTCGCCTCGACGTTGAACTCGCGGCGCATCCGGTCCACCAGGATGTCCAGGTGCAGCTCACCCATGCCGGAGATGACCGTCTGCCCGGTCTCCTCGTCCAGCTTGACGCGGAAGGTCGGGTCCTCCTCGGCCAGCCGCTGGATGGCGGTGCTGAGCTTCTCCTGGTCGGCCTTGGTCTTCGGCTCGATAGCCACCTCAATGACCGGCTCCGGGAAGGTCATCGACTCGAGGATGACCGGATTCGCCGGGTCACAAAGGGTGTCACCGGTGGTGGTCTGCTTCAGACCCTGAACCGCGATGATGTCGCCAGCCTTGGCGGAGCCGCGCTCCTCCCGCTTGTTGGCGTGCATCTGGTAGATCTTGCCGATCCGCTCCTTGCGGTCCTTGGTGGAGTTGACCACCTGCGAACCGGTCTCCACCACACCGGAGTAGACCCGGACGTAGGTGAGCTTCCCAAGGTGCTTGTCGGTCTGGATCTTGAATGCGAGACCAGCGAAGGGCTCCGAGGTGGACGGCTTCCGCAGCATCGGGGTCTCACCGTCGGTCGCGGTGCCCTCGATCGCCGGGACGTCCAACGGCGACGGCAGGTAGTCGACCACGGCGTCGAGCATCGGCTGGACGCCCTTGTTCTTGAAGGCGGAGCCGCAGAGGACCGGGTTGGCCTTACCGGCGATGGTTGCCCGGCGGATGGCGGCCTTGATCTCCTCAACGGAGAACTCCTCGCCCTCCAGGTACTTCTCCATCACCGCGTCGTCGACGTCGGCCAACGTCTCCATCAGCTTCTCGCGCCACTCGGTGGCAACGTCGGCCAACTCGGCCGGGATCTCCTCGACCGCGTAGTCCTCACCCTTCTGGGTTTCCCCACGCCAGGTGAGGGCACGCATCCCGATCAGGTCGACGACGCCGATGTGCTCGGACTCAAGCCCAATCGGGACCTGGAGCACCAGCGGGGTGGCGTTGAGCCGGTCAACCATCATCTGGACGCAGCGGAAGAAGTCGGCACCGGTCCGGTCGAGCTTGTTGACGAAGCACATCCGCGGAACGTTGTACTTGTCGGCCTGACGCCAGACGTTCTCCGTCTGCGGCTCCACGCCGGCGACTCCGTCGTAGACCGCGACCGCACCATCCAGAACCCGCAGCGACCGCTCGACCTCGACCGTGAAGTCGACGTGGCCGGGCGTATCGATGATCTGAATCGTGTGGCCCTTCCACTCGCACTTCGTGGCGGCGGAAGTGATCGTGATACCGCGCTCCTGCTCCTGCGCCATCCAGTCCATGACGGCAGCGCCCTCATGAACCTCACCGATCTTGTAGGTGATACCGGTGTAGAACAGGATTCGCTCGGTGGTAGTGGTCTTACCGGCATCGATGTGCGCCATGATGCCGATGTTGCGTACGTTGGCGAGCGCGTCTGCGGCGGCCACTTCAATCCCTACTTATCGTCGTCTCGACACAACTGGTGTGGTTCCGGCGCCGAGACGGCGCCGGAACCCGGGTGTTACCAGCGGTAGTGCGCGAAGGCCTTGTTGGACTCGGCCATCTTGTGGGTGTCCTCGCGCCGCTTGACGGCGGCACCGAGACCGTTACTCGCGTCCAGCAGCTCGTTCATCAGCCGCTCAACCATGGTCTTCTCGCGCCGGGCGCGGGCGTAGGTGACCAGCCAGCGCAGGCCCAGGGTGGTGGCGCGGGCCGGGCGAACCTCGACCGGCACCTGGTAGGTGGCGCCACCGACTCGGCGGCTGCGCACCTCGAGCGTCGGCTTGACGTTGTCCATCGCTCGCTTGAGGGTGACCACCGGGTCGGTGCCGGACTTCTCCCGGCAGCCCTCCAGCGCCGCGTAGACGAGGGTCTCGGCCAGCTGACGCTTGCCACGCAGCAGAATCTTGTTCACCAACTGGGTGACCAGCGGCGAGTTGTACACCGGGTCAGCGACCAGCGGCCGCCGCGGAGCGGGTCCCTTACGCGGCATGTCAGCTCTTCTCCTTCTTCGCGCCGTAGCGGCTACGCGCCTGCTTACGGTTGCGGACACCCTGGGTGTCCAGCGAGCCACGGACGATCTTGTACCGCACACCGGGGAGGTCCTTCACCCGGCCACCGCGGACCAGCACGATCGAGTGCTCCTGGAGGTTGTGGCCGACGCCCGGAATGTAGGCGGTCACCTCGATCTGGCTGCTGAGCTTGACCCGAGCGACCTTACGCAGCGCCGAGTTCGGCTTCTTCGGGGTGGTGGTGTACACCCGGGTGCACACGCCCCGCCGCTGCGGGGACCCCTTCAGGGCGGGGGTTTTCGTCTTGGTCGTCTTGGCCTGACGGCCCTTTCGGACCAGCTGCTGAATGGTGGGCACCGGGTTTCTCCGCTCCCTTCGGCCGCCCAGAGGCGACCGCGCCGTCTGCTTCTAGCCGGCCGGATGGACGGCTCTCCTACATTCCAACCAGGGCCACCTGCCGGGGTCCCAGCACCCGCGGTCGGGCGTGTCGCCGATTCGCGGTTCTCCCGGTCGTCGTCGCTTGCGGGCGAAAACCGGGTTTGGTCACCGGCATGAGGTAGGCCGGATCTCTGGCTGTCGTCGTACGCCGCGAGAACACCGATCGAGCGAGATCCCAGCGCACGCACAAACTGCCCAGGCATGCCTGGGCACAAGGGGAAAGAGTACCTACCACAACCGCGCTGGTCAAAACGGGGCGGCTGGCGGGGTCACCCGCCAATCGAAACCGTTCGGCCTGCGCGCCCGTGCCGGGCACCTACCGAGTCGAGTGTACCGGCTTCACCCGGCAACAATCCCACGGCCCTCGGTTCCCAACAACCGGACAAAAAGCCATAGACCGGGCGGTCACGACAACGCCACGAGTAACACCAACCCAAGCCCGCCCACGTTGAGCAGCAGGCCGGCACCACCGCAGCTCACTCCGGCCCAGCCCAGTCCCCGACCGGCGAACCGGACCGCCGGTGGCGGCATCGGCCGGCTGATCTGCCGCAGCCCGAGCAGACCGGCGCCAACAGCACCCGCCCCGGTGAGGGCGCCCAGCACGGTAAAGGCGCCCGCGGCCCATGCGCCATCCCCGTCCGCCCCAGCCATGCCGACACAGACCACCAGCAACGAGACCAAAATCGAAACAATCCCCGCGACCAGGGACCCCACCGCGAGACCGGAGGTCACCGCCGGCACGTCGAGGTGTACGACCCCGAACGGCGTACCCGGCACCGCATCAACCCGCCTCGGCTGACCCAACGCGTCCCGCGGTGGAGGCGGAGACACCATCGGCAAAGGACCCCAACCGGGGGTTGCGGTCGGTGGCGTGCCCGCCGGACCGGACGGCGCTGGTGGCCGGGCCCAGGGGTCCGGCGTCGGCGCCCTCAGGCCCGGCGGACGGAGTTCGCCCTCCGCTGGCCCCTGCGGCCCGCCGGGCGCCGTCGGGTCGGTGCCCTGCGGGCGTGCCGGATCGGTCACAGGTCCTCCAAGTCGGCGGTCGACGCCAAGCGCCGAACATCGGTCAGGCTACCGTCGCACGGCCAGCGGGCGATGCCCGACGTGGTCGACGCTCCCGTGGTCAGTCCACGTTCGGGGCGAAATCCTGCTCGTAGGGGGCCTCCGCCAGCCGGATGACGCCGATCACCACCACGACAATCACCACGACCATGGTCAACACCAGGCCGGTCCAGGCCAGTCGCTCCCCTCGCCGCAGCCAGGCTGCACCGGTGAGAAACCCCCCAGACAGGTACGCCTCACGACGCGCCTGCCGCGCCAACATCAGTGCCACGCTTGCCGGTACCGCTCCCCCGACGCACAGACCCGTCAGCGCCCCGAACAGCCCGAGCGCGAAGACCGCCCGCGCCTTCGTCGACCGAACAGGATTCGGGTCGAGCGGGTGCCGGGCCAGCCCTGGCAGGACGACCGGGGTGGGCCCGGAAGCGGTGCTCATGCCCCCATCATGCCCGGGCCCGAATCAGTAGGAACAGACCTCGAGCCGGTTGCCAAGCGGATCACGGAACCAGAACCAGGTCACCGGCTGATCAGGGGCCTGGTTCAGCTCGCCGACCTCGGCCCCCCGCTCGATCAGCCATTGGCGGGCCGCGGCGGCGTCGGGGGCGTGGAAGTTGAAACCAGACCACTCGCCCCCCGCCGGGTTGAGCAGGGTCACCGGTGGGCCCTCGGGCGCCTGGAGCACCACGATGTGCGAGGTACGGAAGAGCTCCGGCCAGCCCAGGGTCTCCTGGTACCACCCGGCCACAGCATGTGGATCGTCAACCTTGACGAAGACGGTGTCTACCCTACGCAACGGACTGTCAGACATGCCGGGGACGGTACCGTCCGGCACCGACACCGCCAAAACACGACGCGGCCCCCGGCGATGCCGGGGGCCGCGTCGATCACTGTTTCTAGCGGTACGACCCGAAGTCAAAGTCGTCCAGCGGGACCGCCTGGCCACTGGCCGGTCCGAAGCCGTAATCGGTCTCCGGGTAACCGGTCATCGAGTAGACCTTGGCCTTCGCCTCCTCGGTCGGCTCGACCCGAACGTTGCGGTACTTGCTGATGCCAGTACCAGCCGGGATGAGCTTACCGATGATCACGTTCTCCTTGAGACCGATCAACGAGTCGCTGCGGGCGTGGATCGCCGCGTCCGTCAGCACCCGGGTGGTCTCCTGGAAGGAGGCCGCCGAGAGCCAGGAATCGGTGGCCAGAGAGGCCTTGGTGATACCCATCAGCACCGGACGGCCAGCGGCGGGCTCGCCGCCCTCGGAGACGAGTCGGCGGTTCTCCGACTCGAACAGCGCCCGGTCCACGAGCACGCCCGGCAGGAACTCGGTCGAGCCGGAGTCGATGACCGTCACCCGCTTGAGCATCTGCCGGATGATGATCTCGATGTGCTTGTCGTGGATCAGCACACCCTGCGAGCGGTAGACCTCCTGAACCTCCTGGGTCAGGTGGACCTGGACCGCACGCGGACCCAGGATGCGGAGCAGCTCGTGCGGGTCGATCGTACCCACGGTGAGCCTTTCGCCGACCTCGACGTGGTCGCCGTCGTTGGCCAGCAGTCGGACCCGCTTGGAGATCTTGTCGTAGGCGATCTCGTCACTGCCGTCGTCCGGCACCACAATGATCTTCCGAGACCGCTCGCCGTCCTCGATCCGGACCCGACCAGGGGTGTCCGCAATCGGGGCCTTGCCCTTCGGGATACGAGCCTCGAAGATCTCCTGGACCCGGGGCAGACCCTGGGTGATGTCCTCCCCAGCGACACCACCGGTGTGGAAGGTACGCATCGTGAGCTGCGTACCCGGCTCACCGATCGACTGGGCGGCGATGATGCCAACCGCCTCGCCGACGTCCACGGTCTTGCCGGTCGGGAGCGAACGGCCGTAGCAGGCCCCGCAGACGCCCAGCTTCGACTCACAGGTGAGCACGCTGCGGACCCGGACGGACTCCACCCCGGCGGCGACGATCTTGTCCACCAGGATCGAGTTGATGTCCGCGCCCCGCTCGGCGACGACGGTGCCGTCCGGCCCCTTGATGTCGTCCGCCAACGTACGGGCGTGCACGCTGGTCTCCGCGTGCTCGTGCACGACCAGCGAGCCGGCCTCCCCGGCCTGCTGACCCACCTGCATCGGAATGGCCCGGTCGGTGCCGCAGTCCTCCTCGCGGATGATCACGTCCTGCGAGACGTCCACCAGACGACGGGTCAGGTAACCCGAGTCGGCGGTACGCAGGGCGGTGTCCGCCAGGCCCTTGCGGGCACCGTGCGTGGAGATGAAGTACTCCAGTACCGACAGGCCCTCGCGGTAGGAGGCCTTGATCGGACGCGGGATGATCTCACCCTTCGGGTTCGCCACCAAGCCACGGATCGCGGCGATCTGCCGGAGCTGCAGCAGGTTACCGCGGGCTCCCGAATTGATCATCTTCCAGAGTGGGTTCTCCTGCGGTAGCGCGGTGTCCATCTCCTTGGCGACCTCGTTGGTCGCCTTGGTCCAGATCTCGATGAGCTCACCGCGACGTTCCTCGGCGGTCATCAGACCACGCTGGTACTGCTTGTCGATCCGGTCCGCTTCCTTCTCGTACCGACCGAGGATCTCCCGCTTGCGCGGCGGCGCAAGGACATCCTCCATCCCGATGGTCACGCCGGACCAGGTGGCCCAGTGGAAGCCGGCCTCCTTGAGACCATCCAGGGTGGCCGCGAGAGCGACCTTCGGGAAACGCTCGGCGAGGTCGTTGACGATCGCGGAGAGCTGACCCTTTCGGATCTCGTAGTTCACGAACCGGTAGCCCGGAGGCAGGGTCTCGTTGAACAGGACCCGACCGAGCGTCGTCTCCACCGTGATCGGGTCACCCTCGACCCAGCCCTCCGGCGCGGTCCACGGCTCGGCACCGGGGCCGCTCTCGACCCCGACGAGACCGCGCAGGCGGATCTTCACCGGCGCCTGCAGGTGCAGTTCCCCGTTGTCGAACGCCATCCGCGCCTCGGCGTCCGAGCTGAACGCCCGGCCCTCACCCCGCTCACCCGGAGTGCGGTGGGTGAGGTGGTAGAGACCGATGATCATGTCCTGGGTGGGCATGGTCACCGGCTTGCCGTCGGCCGGCTTGAGGATGTTGTTGGACGAGAGCATCAGGATCCGCGCCTCGGCCTGAGCCTCGGCCGACAGCGGCACATGGACCGCCATCTGGTCACCGTCGAAGTCGGCGTTGAACGCGGTGCAGACCAACGGGTGAATCTGGATCGCCTTGCCCTCGACCAGCTGCGGCTCGAACGCCTGGATACCCAGTCGGTGCAGGGTCGGCGCCCGGTTGAGCAGCACCGGGTGCTCGCCGATGACCTCCTCGAGGACATCCCAGACGACCGGCCGCTGCCGCTCGACCATCCGCTTGGCAGACTTGATGTTCTGCGCGTGGTTGAGATCCACCAGCCGCTTCATCACGAACGGCTTGAACAGCTCCAACGCCATCTGCTTGGGCAGGCCGCACTGGTGCAGCTTGAGCTTCGGACCGACCACGATGACCGATCGACCCGAGTAGTCGACCCGCTTACCGAGCAGGTTCTGCCGGAACCGGCCCTGCTTGCCCTTGAGCATGTCGGACAACGACTTGAGCGGACGGTTACCCGGACCGGTGACCGGTCGACCACGGCGACCGTTGTCGAACAACGCGTCAACGGCCTCCTGAAGCATCCGCTTCTCGTTGTTGACAATGATCTCGGGAGCGCCGAGGTCGATCAGCCGCTTGAGGCGGTTGTTCCGGTTGATCACCCGACGGTACAGGTCGTTCAGGTCGGAGGTCGCGAAGCGGCCACCGTCGAGCTGCACCATCGGGCGCAGGTCCGGCGGGATGACCGGGACGCAGTCCAGCACCATGCCGAGCGGCGAGTTGCTGGTGTTCAGGAACGCGGCGACCACCTTGAGTCGCTTGAGCGCCCGGATCTTCCGCTGCCCCTTACCGGTGCGGATGGTCTCCCGCAGGCTCTCCGCCTCGGCGTCGAGGTCCATGTTCTGGACCAGGGCCTTGATTGCCTCGGCCCCCATCCCACCGGTGAAGTACTCGCCGAACCGGTCGCGCAGCTCCCGGTAGAGCAACTCGTCGGTGACCAGCTGCTTCGGCTCCAGCTTGCGGAAGGTGTCCAGCACCTCGTCCAGGCGGTCGATCTCACGCTGGGCCCGGTCGCGGATCTGGCGCATCTCGCGCTCTCCGCCCTCCTTGACCTTGCGCCGGACGTCCGCCTTGGCGCCCTCGGCCTCCAGCTCGGCGAGGTCGGCCTCGAGCTTGCCAGCCCGCTTCTCGATCTCCGAGTCCCGGCTGTTCTCGGACTGCCGCTTCTCGGCGAGAATCTCGTTCTCGATGGTGGCGAGATCCCGGTGACGCGCCTCGGCGTCCACGCTCGTCACCACGTACGAGGCGAAGTAAATGATCTTCTCAAGATCCTTGGGGGCAAGATCCAACAGGTAACCCAGCCGGCTCGGCACGCCCTTGAAGTACCAGATGTGGGTCACCGAGGCAGCCAGCTCGATGTGCCCCATCCGCTCCCGGCGGACCTTGGACCGAGTCACCTCGACGCCGCAGCGCTCACAGATGATGCCCTTGAAGCGGACCCGCTTGTACTTGCCGCAGTAGCACTCCCAGTCCCGCTGAGGACCGAAGATCTTCTCGCAGAAAAGCCCGTCCTTCTCCGGCTTGAGAGTGCGGTAGTTGATCGTTTCCGGCTTCTTGACCTCGCCGTGGGACCACTGCCGGATGTCGTCGGCGGTGGCGAGGCCGATGCGCAGCTCGTCGAAGAAGTTGACGTCGAGCACGTTATATCCCTCGTGTCGTGTCTGGTCTCTAGCTAGGTCTCGGCGGGGTGGCGGGCCGGCCGACTCACTTCCGGATCAAGCCGGACGTGCAGGGCTCGGCCAGCCCGCAACCCTCGCCACTCACACCTCTTCGACCGAGCTCGGCTCGCGCCGGGACAGGTCGATGCCCAGCTCCTCCGCGGCCCGGAACACCTCGTCGTCGGTCTCCCGCATCTCCAGGGCCACACCGTCGCTGGAGAGCACCTCAACATTGAGGCAGAGCGACTGAAGCTCCTTGAGTAGCACCTTGAACGACTCCGGAATGCCCGGCTCCGGGATGTTCTCGCCCTTGACGATCGCCTCGTAGACCTTCACCCGGCCGAGGACGTCATCGGACTTGATCGTCAGCAGCTCCTGCAGCGCGTACGCGGCACCGTACGCCTGCATCGCCCAGCACTCCATCTCACCGAAGCGCTGGCCACCGAACTGCGCCTTACCACCCAGCGGCTGCTGCGTGATCATCGAGTACGGACCGGTCGACCGTGCGTGAATCTTGTCGTCGACCAGGTGGTTGAGCTTCAGGATGTAGATGTAGCCGACCGCAATCGGGTCCGGCAGCGGCTCACCGGAGCGACCGTCGAAGAGCTGGGCCTTGCCCGACGAACCGATCAGCTGCTTGCCATCCCGGTTGGCCCGGGTTGACGCGAGCAGACCGGAGATCTCCTCTTCGCGGGCACCGTCGAAGACCGGGGTGGCCACGTTGCTGTCGGGCTCGGACTCGTCGGCACTGATCGCCTGGAGCTGCCGCTTCCACTCGGCGTCGTCGCCCTCGACCTTCCACCCGGTCTTGGCCACCCAACCGAGGTGCGTCTCCAGCACCTGGCCGATGTTCATCCGGGATGGCACACCGAGCGGGTTCAGCACGATGTCGACCGGGGTCCCGTCCTCGAGGAACGGCATGTCCTCCACCGGCAGGATCTTGGAGATGACGCCCTTGTTGCCGTGCCGGCCGGCGAGCTTGTCGCCGTCCTGGATCTTCCGCTTCTGCGCGACGTAGACCCGGACCAGTTCGTTGACGCCCGGCGGCAGTTCGTCGCCGTCCTCGCGGGAGAAGGTACGCACACCGATGACCGTGCCGGTCTCGCCGTGCGGCACCTTCAGCGAGGTGTCCCGGACCTCACGCGCCTTCTCACCGAAGATCGCGCGGAGCAGCCGCTCCTCGGGGGTCAGTTCGGTCTCACCCTTGGGCGTGACCTTACCGACCAGGACGTCGCCGGGAACGACCTCGGCGCCGATCCGGATGATGCCCCGCTCATCGAGGTCGGCGAGCATCTCCTCGCTGACGTTCGGGATGTCACGGGTGATCTCTTCCGGGCCAAGCTTGGTGTCCCGGGCGTCAACCTCGTGCTCCTCGATGTGAATCGAGGTCAACACGTCCTGCTGCACGAGGCGCTGCGACAGAATGATCGCGTCCTCGTAGTTGTGGCCTTCCCAGGTCATGAACGCCACGAGCAGGTTACGTCCGAGCGCCATCTCGCCGTCGTCGGTACACGGACCGTCGGCGATCACCTGGCCGGCCTCGACCCGGTCACCCTCGAACACGACCGGCTTCTGGTTGACGCAGGAGCCGGCGTTGGAGCGGCGGAACTTGTGCAGCAGGTAGGTACGGCGGTGGCCGTCGTCCTGGTGCACGGTGATGTAGTCGGCGCAGAGGTCCTCAACCACGCCGCCGAACTCGGCGACCACCACGTCACCGGCGTCCACCGCGGCCCGGTACTCCATGCCCGTGCCGACCAGCGGCGCCTCGGCCTTGACCAGCGGCACCGCCTGACGCTGCATGTTCGCGCCCATCAGCGCGCGGTTGGCGTCGTCGTGCTCGAGGAACGGGATCATCGCGGTCGCGACCGAGGTCATCTGACGCGGCGACACATCCATGTAGTCCACGGCCGCCGGAGGCACATCCTCGGTCTCGCCGCCCTTACGACGGACCAGGACGCGTTCCTCGGCGAACGAGCCGTCCGCCCGCAGCGGCGCGTTGGCCTGCGCCTTGACGAAGCGGTCCTCCTCGTCCGCGGTCAGGTAGTCGATCTGGTCGGTGACCCGACCGTCCACGACCTTCCGGTACGGCGTCTCGATGAAGCCGAACGGGTTGACCCGGGCAAAGGTGGACAGCGCACCGATCAGCCCGATGTTCGGGCCTTCCGGCGTCTCGATCGGGCACATCCGGCCATAGTGCGACGGGTGCACGTCGCGGACCTCGAAGCCGGCCCGCTCCCGGGACAGACCACCGGGGCCGAGAGCACTCAGCCGACGCCGGTGGGTCAGGCCCGCCAACGGGTTGGTCTGATCCATGAACTGGGACAGCTGCGAGGTGCCGAAGAACTCCTTGATCGCCGCCACCACCGGGCGGATGTTGATCAGAGTCTGCGGCGTGATCGCCTCGACGTCCTGCGTGGTCATCCGCTCCCGAACGACCCGCTCCATCCGGGACAGGCCGACCCGAACCTGGTTCTGGATCAACTCGCCCACGGTACGGAGCCGACGGTTACCGAAGTGATCGATGTCGTCGGCCTCGTAGCCCTCCTCCCCGGCGTGCAGCCGGCAGAGGTACTCAACGGTGGCCACGATGTCGTCCTGGGTGAGCACCCCGGTGTCGATCGACAGGTCCAGTTCGAGCTTCTTGTTGAACTTGTACCGGCCGACCTTGGCGACGTCATACCGCTTCGGGTTGAAGAAGAGGTTGTCGAGCAGGGTCTGGGCGTTCTCCCGGGTCGGCGGCTCACCCGGACGCAGCTTGCGGTAGATGTCCAGCAGCGCCTCGTCCTGGCTGGCGATGTGGTCCTTCTCGAGCGTGGTCATCATCAGCTCGGACCAACCGAACCGCTCGCGGATCTGCTCCGCCGTCCAACCGATAGCCTTGAGCAGCACGGTGACGGCCTGCCGGCGCTTACGGTCGATGCGAACCCCGACGGTTTCGCGCTTGTCGATGTCGAACTCCAGCCAGGCACCCCGGCTCGGGATGACCTTCACGCTGGAGAGGTCGCGGTCGGAGGTCTTGTCCGGCTGCTTGTCGAAGTAGACACCCGGCGACCGGACAAGTTGGCTGACGACGACACGCTCGGTACCGTTGATGATGAAGGTGCCCTTCGGCGTCATCATCGGGAAGTCACCCATGAACACCGTCTGGCTCTTGATCTCGCCGGTGGTGTTGTTGGTGAACTCCGCGGTCACGAAGAGCGGGGCGCAGTAGGTGAGATCCTTCTCCTTGCACTCCTCGATCGAGGCTTTGACCTCGTCGAAGCGTGGGGCCGAGAAGGAGAGTGACATGGTGCCGGAGAAGTCCTCAATGGGACTGATCTCGTCGAGAATCTCCGCGAGACCCGAGCGCGCGTGCGGATCGTCCGCCGACCGGCCCTGCCAGGCCTCGTTGCCGACCAGCCAGTCAAAAGACTCGGTCTGAATGGCAAGGAGGTTGGGGACCTCGAGGTGTTCGGTAATCCGACCGAAAGAAACTCGGCGGGGAGCGAAAGCGCTCGACGTACGACTGGTCTTCGCAGGGCGGGAAGCTGCCAAGATGCGTCCTTCCGAGGACCGGTGCTGCAGAACGGCTGGTACGCGCGCACTCCAATAACCCCACCAGAAATATCCACAAACGGACATTTCCGAGCAGGGGTAATTTCGGAAGGCAGCGCAAACTAGCAGTGTAGCCGAGAGACTTGCCGCTGTCCAGCCAACCCCGCAGGTCATCGCGGAACGGGCCTCGGTACCTCATGCCGGGCCGCTCGGAACGCGACAATCCCACCGGGCCACCTGCGACCATCGGCCAATCACCTCGCCGATGCCCTCATCCAGGTGGCAGCTGTTTGCAAGCGCGGAAGGTCTTGCTGGTCTCAGCGTGCCTGCCGGGGCCGGGCCGCGTCAAGAGCCGACTACGGCCCGCTGTGCCCCCCCTGCCCCCAGCCGGCGCCGGGTACGCCCGCACAACCGCGTGGACCGCACAGCGGCCCAGTTCGGCGGCGGCAACCCGCGCGACCAACACGGGCGGGCGGCGATCCGCTGATCGGATCGCCGCCCGTCGTGCCGCAGTGCGCCCCGGCTCACGTGTACCGGGACGCCCTTCAGGGTTGGAACAAGGTCACTTGAGGGTGACCTTGGCACCCTCACCCTCGAGCTTGGCCTTGGCCTTCTCGGCGGTCTCCTTGTTGGCCTTCTCCAGGACCGGCTTCGGCGCGGCCTCAACCAGGTCCTTGGCCTCCTTGAGGCCCAGGCCGGTCAGCTCACGCACGACCTTGATGACCTGGATCTTCTTGCCACCGTCGGCCTCGAGGACGACGTCGAACTCGTCCTTCTCCTCCTCGACCGGGGCAGCGCCACCGGCGACCGGGGCGCCAGCGGCCACGGCGACCGGAGCCGCGGCGGTGACCTCGAAGGTCTCCTCGAACTGCTTCACGAACTCAGAGAGCTCGATCAGCGTCATCTCCTTGAACGCGTCGAGCAGCTCGTCGGTGCTGAGCTTCGCCATGTCTGGCGTCCTTTCTCAAGTGGTGTTGCTAAGAATCGTGTGCGCCGGGGAAGCCTCAGGCCGCCTCGGCGCCCTCCTTCTCGCGCTTGTCCTGCAGGGCAGCTGCCAGGCGGGCCGTCTTGGCCATCGGCGCCTGGAACAGCGACGCGGCCTTGCTCAGGTTGCCCTTCATGGCACCGGCCAGCTTGGCCAGCAGCACCTCGCGGGACTCCAGGTCGGCGAGCTTCGTGACCTCGGCCGCAGAGATGGCCTTGCCCTCGAAAACACCGCCCTTGATGACCAGCTTCGGGTTGGTCTTCGCGAACTCGCGAAGACCCTTGGCCGCCTCGACGACATCGCCCGAAACGAAAGTCAGCGCGGTAGGACCGGTGAACAGCTCGTCGAGCCCGGAGATACCCGCGTCCACCGCAGCACGCTTGGCCAGCGTGTTCTTGGCGATGGTGTAGGTGGTCTCCGTACCGAGCGAGCGCCGCAGCTGGGTGAGCTGGGAGACCGTCAGACCACGGTACTCGGTCAGCACGGTCGCGCCCGCGTTGCGGAAGCTCTCGGTCAGCTCGGCGACGGCCGTGGCCTTGTCGGCCCGGATCGGCTTGTCCGCCATGTCCCTCCTCTCTCGTTGCTCCAGGCTGGTCACCGTCATCGGCGGTAGCCGACGGCGGATCCGGAGGAAACACGGCAACGAGAAAAGCCCCGGCGCAGGGCGCACGGGGCGAAAGGCTGGTGCTGACACCACAGTCGGCGGACCGTGGGAGACAACCGATTTTCGCTTACCGCCCTGCGCGGGTCGCCCGTCGTCGCGGAACCTTCGACCGTGCCGAGGCACGGTGACCAGCGGTCTCTGGGTGGAACTTCGCGACAAGAATACGCGATGCCCACGGCGGCCGCCACACCACCCCCGCGAGCCCTGCCGCCCCCACCGCTGCGCCGGCCACCAGGTGGTCAGCCGAAAGCCGAACGGGGCCCACCAGCTGGCAGGGCCCCGTTCAACGCCGTCGTGCTCAGCCCTCGGCGGAGTTCTCCCGCAGGTTCTTCACCACGTTCGGGTCGATCGGAACACCCGGGCCCATCGTGGTGGTGAGGGTGACCTTCCTCAGGTACTTACCCTTGGCCGCGGACGGCTTCGCCCGCAGGATCTCGTCGAGAACCGCAGCGTAGTTGTCCACCAGCTGGCTCTCGGAGAACGAGGCCTTGCCGATGATCAGGTGCAGGTTGGAGTGCTTGTCCACCCGGAAAGCGATCTTCCCGCCCTTGATGTCCGCAACGGCCTTGGTGACGTTCATCGTCACCGTGCCGGTCTTCGGGTTCGGCATGAGACCGCGCGGGCCCAGGATCCGCGCGATCCGACCGATCTTGGCCATCTGGTCCGGCGTGGCGATCGCGGCGTCGAAATCAAGCCATCCGCCCTGGATCCGGGCGACCAGCTCGTCCGTGCCTACCTCGTCGGCACCCGCGGCGACGGCCTCCTCGGCCTTCGCGCCGGCGGCGAACACGATCACACGCGCGGTCTTACCCGTGCCGTGCGGCAGGTTGACCGTGCCGCGAACCATCTGGTCCGCCTTACGCGGGTCGACGCCGAGGCGCATCGCGACCTCGACCGTGGCGTCGAACTTGACGGAGGTGGTCTCCTTGGCCAGCTTGACGGCCTCGGCGGGCGTGTACAGCTTCGACCGGTCGATGGCCGCAGCCGCCTTACGGTAGTTCTTGCTGTGCTGCATCTGTGGTTACTCCTGTGGTCTCTGGCGGGCCGCGGCGCTCGCGAGCCCTCCCACAAACGGGATCGGCGGTCAGCTGGGTCAGTCGACGACGTTCAGGCCCATCGACCGGGCGGTGCCGGCGATGATCTTCTCGGCCTGGTCGAGGTCGTTGGCGTTGAGGTCAGCCATCTTCTTCTCGGCGATCTCCCGCAGCTGGGCGCGGCTGACCTGGCCGACCTTCTCCATGTGCGGGACACCCGAGCCCTTCGCCACACCAGCAGCCTTGATCAGCAGCCGGGCAGCGGGCGGGGTCTTCAGCACGAAGGTGAACGTGCGGTCCTCGTAGACGCTGATCTCGGCGGGGACGATGTCGCCCCGCTGGGACTCGGTCTGCGCGTTGTAGGACTTGCAGAACTCCATGATGTTCACACCGTGCTGACCCAGCGCGGGGCCGACCGGCGGCGCCGGGGTGGCCTGGCCCGCCGGCAGCTGAAGCGTGAACGTCTTGACGAGCTTCTTCTTCGGAGGCATGTCACTTCCTGGGACGTGAAACGGGAATTCGCACCGCCCGTCGGGCATGCACGGTCAGCATGCCGCGTAGACGGCGACGTTCTAGGGTAGCGCACGCCGAATGCCGGTCCGCCGGGGTCCGGCTGGCAGCCGCACTGGCCAGAAACGAGGACGTCGGCGGCGGGTAGGCACCCACCGCCGACGTACCGGAAGTCAGATCTTGGCGACCTGGTTGAAGTTCAGCTCCACCGGTGTCTCTCGACCGAAGATCGACACCAGCACCTTGAGCTTCTGCTGGTCAGCATTGATCTCGCTGATCGTCGCCGGCAGCGAGGCGAAGGCGCCGTCGGTGACGGTAACCGAGTCGCCAACCTCAAAGTCGAGGACCTTGACCTCGGGCTTCGCCTTCTTCTCCACCGCCTCGACTGCTGGCGCCAGCCACTTCAACACCTCGTCAAGGCTGAGCGGCGCAGGACGGTCGGCCCGGTCGGTGGCGCCCACGAAGCCGGTCACGCCTGGCGTGTTCCGCACGCAGGAGTACGACTCGGCGGTGAGCTCCATTCGAACCAGGATGTAGCCGGGGAAGACCTTGGCCTGAACCTGGGAACGCTTGCCGTTCTTGACCTCGACCTCGTCCCGGGTCGGCACCTCGACCTGGTAGATGTAGTCCTCCATGTCGAGGGAGGTGATCCGGGTCTCGAGGTTGGTCTTGACCTTGTTCTCGTAGCCGGCGTACGAGTGCACCACATACCAGTCGCCCGGGGCGTAGCGCAGCTTCTGGCGCAGCTCGGCAACCGGGTCGAACTCGGGCTCCTCGGCCGGCTCGCTGGCGCTGTCGGAGAGCTCCGGCTCGCTGGCGGCCTCAACCGACATGTCACCAGCCGCGGTCGCAACCGTGGACTGCTCGTCCACGGGCTCGGCGGTCTCGTCGTACTCAGGCACGCTTGCTCACTTCCGTCACTATCAGCACAGTCAGCCGGTCAGCCGGGGTTACCAAAGACCCACAGCACACCCTCGGCGAAGGCGAGGTCCAGGCCAGCCACGATCGCCAGCATCACAGCGACGAACACGATCACCACGGAGGCGTAGGTCAACAACTCCTTGCGAGTCGGCCAGATGACCTTACGCAGCTCAGCCACAACCTCGCGGACGAATCGCACGACTCGACCGATCGGCCCAACCTTGTCACCCTGGGTACGACTCTTCGGCCGGTCGACCGACTCCGCCCGGGACTGCGAGCTGGTCGCACCGTCACCCCGGGAGGCTGACTCCTCGTCGGCGTCGGCATCGCCGGCGGCGTCCAGCTCGCCGTCCAGACGCTCGTCGTCGGCATCCTCGCCACGCCGCTTGTTGTCGGCCACATCGCCCTCCGTCGCGGGATGTCGGTTCGCACGCCGTCACAGCATACGCGGCGTCTGGTCACGCCGGCCGGCCCGACCGTCCGCGACGGCCGTAGCCAGCGGTCCGAACCGGGGGCCCGAGTGTCTCGGAGCCGCCCCGCCGATACCACCACCACGGGCCGGACGCCGCCAACCGGCGACGCGACCCACGAAACGATCAGGCCTGAGGCGCAGGGGTGACAGGACTTGAACCTGCAGCCTGCGGTTTTGGAGACCGCTGCTCTGCCAATTGAGCTACACCCCTGTGCGGCGGACGTCACCTCACCCCGCCAACAGGCCGGGCAGGGTCACGTGCCCCACGGCGGACCAGTGTACGGGTAGTGGCACGACTTTCCCAACCGGTCCACCCCTCGCGCGTCGAAGATCGATCAGCCGGGCGTCCGGATGGTCGCTCTCGCCTGCGACAACACCTTCTCCCCTCGGCAGGTCGCGGTGATGTCGATCCTGGTCAAGCCCGCATCGGTGACCTCCCGAACCGCCGCCGTCACCTCGATCTCGGTGCCCTGCTCATCATCGGGGACAACGACCGGCCGGGTGAACCGGACCCCGTAGTCGACCACCGCGTCAGCAGCGCCGGCCCACTCGGCGACGGCCCGGCCCACCAACGCCATCGTGAACATGCCGTGGGCGATCACGCCGGGCAGCCCGACCGAGGTGGCGATCCGGTCGCTCCAGTGGATCGGGTTGAAGTCTCCCGAGGCACCCGCGTAGCGGACCAGGTCCGCCCGCGTTACCCGGAAAGTCTTGGTTGGCAGCTCCATCTCAGCCCTCCCCCCGTACGACGATCTTCGACCAGACGGTGACCACCGACTCACCGTCGGGCGTGGTGACCTCGGTGCGGGTGGTCAGGAACCCGTGACCGCCGCGGGTGCTGACATCCTCGATGGTGTTGACGCAGACCAGCTCGTCCCCCGCCACGACCGGGCGGGTGTAGGCAAAGCGCTGATCGCCGTGAACCACCCGGCTGTAGTCGACACCGAGGTCCGGATCCTCAACGATCTGGCGGGTGGCGGCCATGGTGACCAGGACCGGAAACGTCGGCGGGGCGACCACGTCCGGATGGCCGAGCGCGCGAGCGGCAGTCGGATCGTGGTGGGCCGGTTCGGTAGCGCCGATCGCGGTCGCGAACTCACGAATCTTCTCTCGGCCCACCTGATAGGGGGCGGTCGGCGGATAGGTCCGGCCGACGAAGGAGGGGTCCAGGGACATGCCGCGAAAATACACGCAGAACACGGCCGCCGATCCACCCGACCGGCGGTGTCAAAGCCACGCGGGTCGGAGAATCGGCGACCGTGGGTGTCTCAGCGGCAGACCGCCAAGGTCAGCGGGTCTCGCGGTGGATCGTGTGCCGGCCCTCGCGCGGGCAGAACTTCTTCAGCTCGATACGGTCCGGGTCGTTACGCCGGTTCTTGCGCGTGATGTAGTTGCGCTCCTTGCACTCCACACACGCCAAAGTGATCTTCGGCCGGACATCGGTCGCCTTCGCCACGGCGGAGTGCCTTCCTCGTTAATGGGTGACAACTACGGGCGCATCAGCCTACGTGCTGAGCACGTGGACATGCAAAGCGGGCGCCAAAAGCGCCCGTCCCATCATCCGCCGGGTGAGGCCCGATGGACGAAAGTAGCGGTGGCCGGACTTGAACCGGCGACACAGCGATTATGAGCCGCTTGCTCTGCCACCTGAGCTACACCGCCGGGTGGGTCCAGCCGGACCCTCTGAGCCCCCTTACGGAATCGAACCGTAGACCTTCTCCTTACCATGGAGACGCTCTGCCGACTGAGCTAAGGGGGCCTGCGCAACCACTCGGTGGCCGTGCAGAGGTAAGCCTACACGGCGGGATCGCGGAGCTGAAATCGGATCCCCCGGCAGCCCCTGGACGCCACTCACGGCACGACCCGAAGTCGTGGCGGCTCCCCCGCCGCCACCGCCTCCGACTCCACCTGGGCGCCGAACCACGCCTCCAGCCGCTCATAGGGCAACGGGCGGCTGAACAGGAACCCCTGCCCGTACTCACACCCAATGTCCTGGAGGAGTTCCAAGGTCAACTCGCTCTCCACGCCCTCGGCAACCACTGCAAGGCCGAACTGCTGGGAGAGCGTGACCACCGCGTTGACGATGGCCAGGTCTCCGGGGTCGGTCGCCATCCCCTGCACAAACCGGCGATCGACCTTCACCTCGTGCACGGGGAGCCGGCGCAGGTGCACAAGCGACAAGTCACCCGTGCCAAAGTCATCCACCGACAGGCGGACTCCCAACTCACGCAGGCACCGCAGGATCGGAATGGGGCGGTCGGTGCCGTCCAGCACCCCGGACTCCCGAATCTCCAACGTGAGCCGCTGCGGCGGCACGCCGTACTCCTCGAGCAGTTCCCGCACCCGCTCCGGGAAGTGCCGGTCGGTCAGCGTACGCGGGGAGAGGTTGACCGCGACGGAGAGCGGGTGACCACCGTGCGCCCAGTCACGGCTACGCCGTAGCCCCTCCCGGAGTACGAACTCGGTGAGCCGCCCCAGTTGACCGATGTGCTCCGCGACCGCCACGAAGTCCTCCGGCGAGACTGACCCGTGGGCGCCGCCCTCCCAGCGGGCAAGGCACTCGACGCCGACCAACCGCCGATCCCGCAGGTTGACCTTGGGCTGGAAGTACACCTCCAACTCATTGTTGTCCAGGGCCCGCCGCAGGTCACCGGCGAGACCAAGCCGCCGCAACGACCGGGACTCCAGCGCCGGATTGAACAGTTGGACGTTCCCCGAGGCGGACCTGGCCGCCGTCACGGCCAGATCGGCCCGCTGCAGCAGCACGGCGGCCCCACTGCCGTGATCCGGGTGGACGGTGATACCCACCGCCGTATCCACGTCGAGGGCGAGCCCGTCGAAGGTCACCACAGCCCGGATCTGCTCCCGCATCCGAGCCGCCAGGTCCCGGGCCTCAGCGGCGTCCGCCAGCCGGAGGGTCACGAGAAACTCGTCCCCGCCAACCCGACCCACCAGCGCAGAGGACGGCGCACGGGACCGAAGCCGCGCGGCGACCTCGACCAACACCTTGTCCCCAGCGGCGCGCCCGAGGGACTCGTTGACCTCGCGGAGTCGATCCACGTCGAAGAGCAGCAGCGCCACCACCTCGCCCGGCGCTCGGATCTTGACCGCCTCGTCGAGTGCCTCGGTGACTCGCCGCCGGTTGGGCAGCTTGGTGAGCGTGTCGTGGTAGGCGTCGTACCGCAGCCGGTCGACCAGCCGGGAATTCTCGAGTGCGACCGCGGTGTGCGCGGCGACGGTCTCGAAGACGGGGATGTCCTCCGGGGTGAAGTGACCGCCGTCACTGAGCCGGTTGACGACCTCCAGTGTGCCGATGACGGCCTTTCCCGACCGCAACGGAACGACGATCACGTCCTTCACCCCGTGCCCGGCCAGATCCCGCGAGATGTCGGGAAATTTCGGAAGAGCCCGCCCGGCGGCGAGGGTCTCACCGGACTCCCGGACCTGCTCACGCAGGTCAGCAGGGGTCGGTGCGACATCGAGCAGGCCCCGGTCGTCCACCCGGGCGCTGAGCAACATCTCGGGATAGCGCCCCAGCGCGGGGAGCCACAGGGTCGCGTACTCGGCCTGCATCAGCGCCCGGATTCGGCCAAGCAGGACGTCGGCGATGGCGCCTTCCCGACCACCCTCGGTCATCGCCCGGGTCAGCTCGTACATGCTACTGAGCATGCGATGCTGCCGGAGGAACTGCGCGTACGACCGGTATATCACCACCATCGCGACGGCCAGCACGGCGATCAACAACATCGACCACCAGGTCGACTCCAACGCCAGCAGCAGGACCAGACCGATCAACACGTTGATGGAGTTGACCAGCAGCGGCACCGGGGACCTGCGGAACAACTCCCAGCCGGCCTGCCAGCCGTGCAACAGACTCACGACTCCACTGATCGCGATCAGGGAAACCACCGAGTTCACCGTCACCGCGGCGAACAGGACCGCCCACGTCCGAGGACCGACTCCATCAACGCCGGAGAGCCCAACCAGGACGACGCCACCGAGTGAGGCGGCCGCACCCTTGCAGGCCACGTTGAACCAGACCTTCACCGCGGCGAGCCGACGCCAGTACTGCGCGACAATGGCGGACAGCACCATGATCGCCACAACTGTCAACGGCGGCAGGTAGTAGAAAGCCAGCACGAGTGGGATCTCGGTGGCGATCACCTCGAGCGCCTGGCGGCGTACGACGATCTGCAGGACGTGCGTGCTCGCCGCGACCATCGCGACGAGCAGAGCCGTGGTGATGGTTAGGTTGCCGAGCGACGACTCGGTCGCGAGCGCCAGGACGACGGTACAAAACACCGCAACCATCGCCAGTGGGGCGGTGATCAGCCAGACCTGCTCGGTGGTCCTACGCACCGGCGGGGAACTGTCTGACATACCGCCTCCTGGTCGGCGGTGCGGACGCTAGCGAACTACTGCCCTTCCTCCGAAGCGGGGGCGCTCCAGCTGAAGTCGGCAAGCTGGGCGCTCGAATCCAGGGCCAGCAGGCCACCCGCGAAAGCAGCCACAACCGCGAACGCGAGGACGGCACCACGCCAGCGGCGCGTCGTTTCAGACATAAGTGAACTCCTGTCGAGGGGACCGGAGGTTGTAACCGGTGCCACGATGGTGCCACACGTGAATCGCCCGGCAAAGCCACCGGGGCCACTACCACAGCCAAACGAAAGGCCCGGCTGAACGGACTCATACGGACAGCACGGGACGAAACCGATCCTTACCATCACCTGCCGCTGTCCAGCCACGGCGCCCTCGGGTGCAGCTCGACGGTTCCGGGGTATGTCAACCGCCATGCCAAAACAGGAGAGGTCAGTGGACGCGGAACACTCCCGGCCGGCAGGGGTCAGTGACACAACCGTCGAAGCGCTGGGCGAGTTGAGCGAGGCGTTGGAGAAGATTCATCGAGTACGCGGCCACCTCTATTCCGCACACCAGCTCGTCGGCGGAGCAGATCTCACCCTCGACCGGGTGGTGCGGCTGCTCCGGGAGGCCGGGCACGACGACATGGCCGACCGGGTCGAGCATGAGCTGCTGGGCCGCAACGTGCTACCCGGACGGTGGACGTTCCAGGTCGTGGAGGAGTTCGACGACGGCTACTACGCGACGTTCCAGGACATCGAGCGGGACACCCGGGAACGCCTGGCCGGCGGGCGGCGACACATCTACGAGGCGGAGATGAAACAGCGGCGCCGCACCCACGGATTGCCGGGGCACGAGGCCACGCCGGAGACCGGAGCGGAGTGATCCGGCACGGGCAGCGCCACCTGGACTGCTCATCGGTCGACGGAGGTGGTGTTCAGTCCGAAGCGACTGGTACGCAGCGGCGCGGACCGTAGGCCCAGCAGCCCAACGCAGCTCGTGGCCGCTGCGCAGATCAGGATCGCCACCGCCGCTCCGCGGTGATCGACGATGAGGCCGAGCACATTAACCATGATCAACGAAGCCAGGCTCTGCACCAGTGTCAGCAGGGCCTGAATGCGAGAGAGGTGAGTGTCCGGAGTCACGCCGAGGATCAGCGGACCCAGGTGCGAGGCGAAGAGCCCACTCCCGAACCCCATGATCAGCCCCACGCCGACGGCGATCCCCACAGTGGAGGAGAGCGCCAGCCCAGCAACTCCAGCACCAGCGATCAATAGGCCGCAGGCAGCGAGTAGACCGGGCCGGCCGAGCGGGCCGCGACGCACGACAGCCAGGGTGACGATGGCCATACCAACGCCCTGCGCCCCAAAGATCAGACCACCAGCCGCCGCCCCCCAGTCCTCCGCCCGCGCAAGCAGTGGGACCAGCAACGGAAGCACCGGAAGCAGGAAACCTGCCGCGGCCCCGGTCAGCGTTAGCCCGGGACGCAGGACCGGATCACGGAAGCCGACGCGGATGCTGTCGACCGCGTCGCGCACAACCCCTCCGCTGCGCGCGGTGGCGGGCCCGTTGTACCGAGGCCGGATGATGATCAGAAGCGTCAGCACCGCGGCGAAGGTCACCGCGTTGACCAGGGCGGCCCCCGCCAACCCGGCCAACCCGACGAGAACGCCGCCGAGCGGACCGCCGCCCATGGCGACCAGCTGACCGCCAACCTGGCGCAACGCCAGGGCCTGCGAAAGTTGGTCCTGGCTTACCAGCCGTCGCGGCATCGATCCGGACGCTGGCAGATAGAAGGCGTCCGCGACCCCCACGGCGACGCCGGCGGCGATCAGCAGCCAGGGCGGCGCCCCGAGGTGGTAGGCCGACGCCGCCAGGGCGACGGAGAAGACAAGCATCACGGCATCGCCGATGATGAGAACTCGACGGGCACTCACCCGGTCCCCGACCGCTCCACCTATCAGGAGCAGCAGCACCCGCGGCAGCGTGATGGCGGTGAGAACAAGACCGGCGACGGCACCGCCGTGCGCACTCGCCTCCCAACCGAGGGCGAAGTAGAAGAGCGAGTTGCCCAGCAGCGAGGCGAGGATCCCGGCGAGCCAGAGCAGGTACGAGGTGGGCAGTCGCCGCCCCGCCGTTACGCCCACACCACCCGGAGGTAGGTCTTCGAGGGCGATCAAGCTGTTCCGCGGCCTGGTGATGAGTGCCTCCGATCTAGCGCAAGCTGCCCGGTTCAGGCCACCACCAGAAGGCGGACCGAACGCGTGACCGACGCCAACCTCGAGGTCAGTCCGGGCAGCGGAAAATCTGGGCGAGGCTACCGTTGGCCTGTGACGCTCTCGCTGGCGATCTCGCCCTGCCCCAACGACACGTTCGTCTTCCACGCGCTGGTGCACGGGCAGGTCCCCGGCGCCCCTGCGGTCACCGTGACCTACGCCGACGTGGACGTGACCAACACGGCCGCCGAGCAAGGCGCGTTCGACCTGGTGAAGGTGAGCTACGCGGCGCTGCCGTGGCTGCTCGAGGACTACCACCTCCTGCCCTGCGGTGGAGCACTCGGCCGGGGCTGCGGACCCCTGGTGCTGACCCGACCCGACCGGATGCTCGCCCCTACCGCGTCCGCATTCGAGGGCTCGGGCAGCCGGGTGACCGGGGTCCCGGACCGGGCCGACCTGTCCGGGGCCACGGTCGCGGTACCCGGTGACCGGACCACGGCGTACCTGCTCTTCCGGCTCTGGTCGGCCGGGCGGCCACCCGCCCGCATCGAGGTGGTGCCGTTTCACGAGATCATGCCGGGGGTCGCCGCCGGACGGTACGACGCCGGCCTGGTGATCCACGAGGCGCGGTTCACCTACCCCCGGCACGGGCTGACCGCCCTGGTCGACCTCGGCGAATGGTGGGAGGCCGACACCGGCCTCCCGATCCCGCTCGGCGCGATTCTCGCCCGCCGGGGCAGCGTGGACCCCGAGGCCGCCACCGGGTGGATCCGGGAGTCGGTCAGCCGCGCCTGGGCGGACCCGGCGGCCAGCCGCGACTATGTGCTGACGTACGCGCAGGAGATGGAGCCCGACGTGGTCGAGCGGCACATCAACCTCTACGTGAACGAGTTCACCGCCGACCTGGGTGAGGCCGGGTACGCCGCCGTTGACGCGCTGCTGGGCCGGGCCGCCGACGCCGGCCTGGTGCCTCAGACCTCCAACTCGCGGGCGACCGCGTGGACCAGCTGAGCGATCTTCTGCGAGGTCTTCCGGTCTGGGAACCGGCCTCGCCGTAGGTTTGGCTGCACCTTCGCCTCCAGAACCTTGATCATATCTTCGACGAGGCCGTGCAGTTCCTCCGCGGGCCGACGACGCAGCTCCGCCACCGACGGCGGGGCCTCCAACAGCTTGACCCCCATCGCCTGGGCGCCACGACGGCTGTCGACCACGCTGAAGTCGACCCGCTGCCCACCCTTGAGGTCGGTGACACCCGCCGGTAGCGCAGCCTTGGGCAGGAACACGTCGCCGCCCTCGTCATTGGTGACGAACCCGTATCCCTTGGTCGCGTCGTACCACTTCACTCGACCCGTCGGCACTTGAAAACCTCTGCTTCACTCACGACGTCTACTGTTCTAAGGCTAGCCGGACCACGGCGGCGGGCGCCGCTGAGAATCCAGTGAGATCATCCCGCACCGGCGCCACCCCGGCCGCGGATGCTACGGGTATGGCGGATACCGGCGCAGTCGGGGCGACTGGCCGACCGAGGGGCGGAGCGGGCACCCGTCGGGCTAGCGTGGAAAGACGATGACCACCTCACTCGCCGAACACCTGCGTGCGCTGCCCGACCAGTCGCTCGCGGCCCTGCTCCACCAGCGGCCGGACCTCGTCGTACCGGTGCCCACCGATCTCTCCGCGCTCGCCATCCGCGCCCAGTCCCGGGTTTCGGTGGCCCGCGCTCTGGACAGCCTGGACCGCTTCACGCTTCAGGTTCTCGACGCCGCCCGGCTCACCCGCGAACCGTCGGCCGAGACCACCAACCTCGATGTGATACTCGCCATGGCCGCCGCCAACACGCAGCCCCCCGACCCGGCTGCCGTCCGGGAAGCGGTGCGACTACTCCGGTCACGCCTGCTGCTGTACGGGCCCGACGAACGCCTACACGTGATCGGCGGCATCGACGAGATCTCCCCGTACCCCGCGGGGCTGGGCCGGCCGGCAGCCGAGCTGGACTCGCGGACGGCGGCCCTCTGCGCCGACCCGGCGAAGCTACGGCGCACCCTGCTGTCGGCACCGCCGTCGGCCCGGGCCATCCTGGATCGGCTCGCCGCCGGTCCGCCGGTCGGCAGCGTGCCACCGGGGGCGTTGCAGGCCCCGCCCCTCGGTGCCGAGGACGCACTGCCACCGGATGCCACCAACGGCGGCGCACCCACCGGCTCACCGGTACGCTGGCTGGTTGACCATCGTCTCCTGGTCTGTGTCTCCACCGGTGGGAGCGGCAAGCCCGGGACTGTCGAGCTGCCCCGAGAGGTGGGGCTCCTGCTCCGCCGGGACACCGGCGGGCTCGGCCCCATGCCCACCGCCCCGCCGCCGGTCGCGGCCGCACCCAGGGAGCCGAAGGCGGTCGACTCGGCCGGGGCTGGCCAGACCATGGAGGTGGTCCGCCAGGCCGAGGCGCTGCTGGAACAGCTCGCCGCGGAGCCGGCGTCAGTGCTTCGCTCCGGCGGCCTGGGCGTCCGTGACCTGCGCCGGTTGGCCCGTGCCCTCGGTCTGGACGAACCGACAGCCGCGCTGCTGCTGGAGGCGGCACACGCAGCCGGACTGACCGGGGAGTGGGGGGAGCCCGGGACCGCAGCGCCCCGTTCCGGGGCCGAGCAGCAGGTGATGCCGAGCGCTGGGTACGAGACCTGGCGAGCCGGTTCGCTGGCGCAACGGTGGGAGCAGTTGGCCCGGGCGTGGCTGACGATGACCCGACAACCCGGGCTGGTCGGCCAGCGCGACGACCGGGACCGCCCGATCACGGTGCTCTCCCCCGAGGCGGAACGGGCTGGGGCGCCAGTCGCACGGCAGGCGACGCTCGGTGTCCTCGCCGATCTGGAGCCGGCGACCGCACCGACCCCGGACGAGGTGTTGGAGCTACTGGACTGGCGGGCGCCCCGGCGCAGTCGGGGACGGGAGGCGGCGCACCGGGAGGTGCTGACCGAGGCGGCCACGCTGGGCGTTACCGGGCTGGGGGCGCTCACCTCGTACGGGCGGCTGCTGCTCGCCGACACCACCTCCAGCGAGCAGCGGGGCACCGACGACCCGCTGGGCCTGCGCTCCGAGGGCGAGCCGTCAACGGCGGTACGGGCGTTGGACGGGCTGCTACCCGCCCCGGTTGACCACTTCTTGGTACAGGCCGATCTGACCGTCGTCGTCCCCGGACCAGCTGACCCGACGCTCGCCGCCGAGCTGGACGTGGTGGCCGAGCACGAATCGGCCGGCGGGGCCAGCGTGCACCGGGTGACCCCGGCGAGCATCCGGCGGGCACTGGACGCCGGCTACTCGGCAGCCGACCTACACGGTCTGTTCACCCGGCGCTCGCGGACAACGGTGCCGCAGGGGCTCACCTACCTGGTTGACGACGTCGCCCGCCGGCACGGCGGTCTGCGCGTCGGCGCCACCGGGGCGTACCTGCGCAGTGACGACGAGGCGCTGCTTGGTGAGGTACTCGCCGACCGCCGGTTGGAGGTGCTGGCGCTCCGCCGGCTCGCGCCAACCGTGCTCGTCACTCCGTGCCAGGTGAACCGCATGCTCGCCACGCTGCGCGAGGCCGGTTATGCGCCGGTGCCCGAGGACGCCACCGGGGCGGCGGTACTCACCCGACCCAGGGCCCGCCGGGCACCGGCGCGCTCGCCGGGCGCCACCCGGATCGTTGACCCGCTCGCCGCCCCAAGGCTCCCGATGCCGCGGCTCCTCGGCATGGTCGAGCAGATCCGGCGGGGCGACGCCGCGGCGCGGGCCGCCCGACGGGCACCGGCGCTGCTTCGCGGACCGGAAGCCGCCGGAGCGGCGCACAGTCACACCGACGCGCTGGCTGTGCTCCAGCAGGCCGTCCGGGACAAGGCGCTGGTCTGGGTGGGGTATGTCGACGCGCACGGGGCTACCGCCTCCCGGCTGGTCCGGCCGGTGTCGATCGGGGCGGGCTACCTACGGGCGGAAGACGAACGGACCGAGATGCTGCACACCTTCGCCCTACACCGGGTGGCGGCAGCGGTGCTGGCGGACTGAACGCCGCGACGGTCAACGCCGGTCGCGGCGGAACGTACCAACCACCGCAACCACCAGCAGCAGGCCAAACGCCGTACCGGCGGTCTCGCCGACCGAGTCCACGAGGCCCTGCCGCTGCACCAACAGACCAAACAGGAACCAACCGAACAGGAGCACCCCGGCAGCCACGTAGGCGACCATCGTGCCGGCGGAGACGGGCGGAGCGGGCCTCCGTGGCGTCTCGGCCATCATGTCCTGATCGAGGGTCATTCCGTCCTCCCCGCCGTCGGCGCAGTTCGAAGGTCCAGGGTGACACCCACAATGGCTGTGGGCCAGCACCATGACCGGCCGGTCCGGCCCGGGCGTTGCGCCCGCCCCCGTTGGCGACTCCGCCGCCCCGACCGACGCGGGCCCTTCGCCCCCGCCGCCTCGGCCGCGGATCGAACGCGTACGCACCGGCGCCGACCAGCGTGACGACCATGCGGGCACGGTCCGGGAGGCGGACCGAAGACAGGAACATGAGATTCACCCGCATTGGTCGTCACCCTGCAAGACGTACCAGCACGCCGCCAGGTTGCATGGCACGCCCAAAAATCCTGCCTCCGGTGCGGGGCGTGTAACACTGGATGGTCGTCCCGTGGCCCCACGCCCGGTACGACGACCGGCATCCGAAGATCAAGAGAGGCACTCACGTGAGTGGTGGACCGCTGATCGTACAGTCGGACAAGACCCTGCTGTTGGAGATCGAGCACCCCGACGCGCAGGCATGCCGGTTGGCGATCGCGCCGTTCGCCGAGTTGGAACGCTCACCGGAGCATGTGCACACCTACCGGCTGACTCCGCTGGGGTTGTGGAACGCCCGGGCCGCCGGTCACGACGCCGAGGGCGTGGTCAACGCGCTGATCACATACAGCCGCTATCCGGTGCCGCACGCCCTGCTGGTTGACGTGGCCGAGACGATGGATCGGTACGGCCGGTTGCGACTGATCAATGACCCGGCGCACGGCCTGGTGCTGCGGGCCGTGGACCGGGTGGTGTTGGTCGAGGTCGCCAAGAGCAAGAAGCTCGCCGGGATGCTCGGCACGAAGCTCGACGACGACACCATCACGGTGCATCCGTCCGAGCGCGGGCGACTCAAGCAGGCACTGCTCAAACTCGGCTGGCCGGCCGAGGACCTGGCCGGGTACGTCAACGGTGAGGCGCACCCGATCGAGCTGGCCGAGGCCGGCGCGGACGGCCGGAAGCCGTGGACCCTGCGCTCCTACCAGCGGGAGGCGGTGGAGGCGTTCTGGGCCGGCGGGTCGGGCGTGGTGGTGCTGCCCTGCGGCGCGGGGAAGACCCTGGTCGGGGCGGCGGCGATGGCCGAGGCGAAGGCGACCACGCTGATCCTGGTAACGAACACCGTGGCGGGGCGGCAGTGGAAACGGGAGTTGGTGGCCCGCACGTCCCTGACCGAGGAGGAGATCGGCGAGTACTCGGGGGAGCGCAAGGAGATTCGTCCGGTCACCATCGCCACGTACCAGGTGTTGACGTCACGACGCGGCGGCGCGTTCACCCACCTGGACCTGTTCGGAGCGCGCGACTGGGGTCTGGTCGTCTATGACGAGGTCCACCTGTTGCCGGCACCGATCTTCCGGTTCACCGCCGACCTTCAGGCCCGTCGCCGGCTGGGGCTGACCGCCACCCTGGTTCGCGAGGACGGCCGGGAGGGGGACGTGTTCAGCCTGATCGGTCCGAAGCGGTACGACGCGCCGTGGAAGGACATCGAACAGCAGGGTTGGATCGCCCCGGCCCGGTGCACCGAGGTACGGGTGACGCTCACCGAGGCCGAGCGGATGGCGTACGCGACGGCGGAGGCCGAGGAGCGCTACCGGATGGCCGCGACCACCCGTACCAAGCTGCCGGTGGTGAAGGCGCTGCTCGACCGGCATCCGGACGAGCAGACCCTGGTGATTGGTGGGTACATCGACCAGCTGCACCAGCTGGGGGAATATCTGGACGCGCCGATCGTGCAGGGGGCGACGACGAACCGGGAACGGGAGCGGCTGTTCGACGCGTTCCGCTCCGGTGAGCTGCGGACCCTGGTGATCTCGAAGGTGGGGAACTTCTCGATCGATCTGCCGGAGGCGGCGGTGGCGGTCCAGGTGTCGGGCACGTTCGGCTCCCGGCAGGAGGAGGCGCAGCGGCTCGGTCGGGTGCTCCGGCCCAAGGCCGACGGCCGGCAGGCGCACTTCTACACGGTGGTGTCCCGGGACACGATCGACACCGAGTACGCCGCCCACCGGCAACGCTTCCTCGCCGAGCAGGGGTACGCCTACACGATCGTGGACGCCGACGACGTCCTCGGCCCGTCACTGCCCTCGGTCGACTGACCTGTTCAACCGAGGTCAGCGGAGCGCGGATGCCCGCCAGCCGGGACGAGTCCGGTTGCCCCTAGACCCGAAACGGTGACCGGAGTCGCTTAATTCAGGGCATAGCGGCAATCAATGAAAAATTGGGGCGTGGTAGTTACCGAGTATCTGATCAGGATGCTGCGCGACCACGGGGCGCGACACATCTTCATCGGCCTCGGCGCACTGAACGATCCCTTCATGTCGCCGCTGTCGACGGTTGACGGCGTAGGCACGATCGTGACGGCGTTTGAGGGCGGTGCCGCGTACATGGCTGACGGCTATGCCCGCGCCTCTGGAGGCATCGGGCTCTGCCTCGGCATCGGCGGTCCCGGGGTACTCAACATGACCACCGCGCTCGCTGGCGCGAAGACCGACCGCAGCTCGGTGATCGTCATCAGCGGTGAGGTCCCTCGTTCCTGGGCGGGCATGGGCGGCTTTCAGGACGCGACGGAAGCGGCGCTCGACGACCTCGACGTGCTGCGCCCAGTGACCGGGATGTCGTTGTCGATGTCATCGCGCCAGGTCGTTCCCCAACATGTGCGACGCGCGATTGTGCACGTGATGAGCGAACGGACCCCGGCCCACCTGTCGGTGCCCCGTGACGTGCAGCAGGCCGAACTGGACGCCGAGCCGAGGCGCCTGCCCGAGTCACTGCTGCACCCACGAACCCTTGACGAGCATGCCCTCCAGGAGCTGATCGCCGTCCTTGAGGATCCCGACGGCCAACGCATCGTCGTGCTCGCCGGCCCAGGTGTACAACAGTCGGGGGCCACCGATCAGCTACGGGCGTTCGCCGAACGTTTCGACGTGCCGGTGGCCACGACGCTTTCCGGCAAGGGAACGCTACCCGAGACCCACCCACTCGCACTCGGCGTCTTCGGCTACGGCGGCAGCCGACGGGCGATCGACACCATCCGCTCGGGCAACGTCGACGTCCTCGTCGTGGTCGGCTCGGGTCTGTCGCAACGCGACACGCTTCAGTGGGATCCGGCCATGCTGCCATCCCGCACGCTCGTCCAGATCGACAGTCACCCGACACTGATCAGCCGGAGTTGGCCCGTTGACCTGGCCGTGGTCAGCAACCCCGCCGAGGTCTTCCGGCGTCTCTCAACCCTGCGGGAGGCACCCGTTCTGGCGGCAGGGCGTGGGGCCAGGACAGCGCTACTTCACCACGTATCGGCCGGCGGAGACGCCCGCTACCGTACGGAGGACACTCGCAGCGAGGCGATACCGATGCATCCGGCCCGGGTGGTGGCGGAGTTGCGAGCCGCCTTCCCCGACGACGCCGCCTTGTGCGTCGACTCCGGCGCCCATCGGGCCTGGTTCGCGGAGTACTGGGACACACGACAGCCTGGCACCCACTTTTCCCTCACCAACCTCGGGCCCATGGGCGGCGCGGTCCCGCTTGGCATCGGGGCCAAGCTCGCCCAGCCACAGCGACCTATGTTGATCGCCACCGGCGACGGATGTCTGCTCATGCACGGCATGGAGCTACACACCGCCAGCCGTGAACAAATCCCTGTCGTCGTCGCGGTGATGAACAATCGTTCCTACGGCAACATCTGGTTCCGTGCCTCCAAGATCAGCCCGCGAGCGGAACGGCTGACTGACATTCCCGGCATCGACTGGGTCGGATTCGCCCGCTCGATGGGCGCCGACGGCGAGCGGGTCGAGCAGCCGGCACAGATCCCGGCGGCCGTCGCACGCGGGCTCGCCGCATCGCGCCCCTACCTCCTCGACCTCATCATCGACAAGACCTACCCAACCCCGGTCGGGGTCTGGCGAGAACGTCAGCAACAGTGGGAGGACAACGATTGATGGCGACGCTACCCGACCCAACAGCGCAGCTAGGCGATGAGGACCGCGCCGCATACGACCGGATGGCTGCCACCCGGGCCCACTCCGATGGCAGAGCGAGACTCGGGAATGTCTACGTGCGAATGTTCAACAATCCCGGGGTCGCCATCAAGGTCGGCGCACTCGGCGAACACCTGAGGTTCCACGCGACCCTCCCCGACGACGTGCGTGAACTCACCATCCTCCGGTTCTCAGAACGGCGCGGCTACTCCTACGAGTTGGCCCACCACCACCGGTCTGCCCGGCTCGCTGGCATCAGCTCGGCCACAATCAACCAGCTCAGCTCCGGCACCATCCCTGACGATCTTCCCGATCCGCAACGGGCGGCGCTGGAAGTGGTCGATGCCGTCGCCGCCGCACGGTCAATCCCGGAGAACGTGCAGCACCGACTGACAGCCGCCTACGGCACCGCCGGCGTCGTGGAGGTGGTGGCCCTGTGCGGGCTGTACTCATTGATGGGATACATGGTCACAGCCTTCGACATTCCGCTCGAGCACACCTGATCAGCTCAGCCGGGGCGTGGCGACCGCGGATGGCCGGAGTCCTGCGATCAGCGGCAGCGCCCCGTCAGTGCTGGGGTCGCTCGGCGACGAAGACACCACGCCCCGGACGACCCACCAACACCCCCTGCTCCCGCAGCCGCGCCACCGCTCGATGAATCGTCGACAGCGACAGGTCGTAGTGGTCGGAAAGCTCCTGGGTGGACGGTATCTGTGAGCCAGGACGAAGCTCGCCCACCTCGATCCGCTTCAACAGATCACTGATCAACTCGTTCATGGTTGGCGGTATCGGCACGGAAGCCCCTTGCAGTCGGTTGGCTCTTCCAGTATTGATCACCGACTGAGAGAGCAGCAAGAGCTAGGAGAAAAGCAGCAGGAAGGGTGCGAGCTAGATTCGACAGATAAGAAAGCGTTGACATAGGTGACTTGGTGTCAGTAGCGTCGCTGTCGGTGATGCGGTGCCGCTGCGGTCGGTTGGCGCCTCTCGTACTGGTCTCGCATCGCCGTCGAGACCGCACCGCCGCGCCACCCCCAGGCGCGGCCCGGCTGTCGTACCGCCAATTGAGGCTGCGATGGCCGGGCCGCGCTCCGCCGGCCGCAACCGGCGGAGCGCCCCTCCACCTACCCGCGACTCGACGAAGGGTGGCCACCATGCGCAACCTGATCCGCCGATTCACGCACCGACCGATGTCCAGCCCGCACAGACCGGTCAGCCACCACCACAAACCCGCGCCGCCGACGCGCCCCCGGCTGCCGCTGCGGCCGGGGCAGATCCGGGACCGGTGCTTCCCGGTCCGCCGACACGGGCTTGACCCGGTGAAGATCCGCGACTTCCTGCACCGGGTCGCCGACGAGTTGACCACCGCGCAGACCGCCCTGGTCGCGGCGCAGGAGGAGAATGTACGAATCAAGACCGCCCTGCGGGAGTGGCAGAGTGCCCAGTCGGCCCGCCACCACTACCGATGACCAGCCGCTGGGTGATCCACCTCCCGGTCACCGCCGCCGACCTGATGCGAGCCCGAATCCTGGCCCGGACCGCCGCCCGAGTATTGATGCGGTTCAGCGCCCGGGTCGAGCCGGGCGGGGTAACCGTCTCCGCCGAGGACCAGCAGGATGTGCGCCACTGGGTCTTCTGCGACCGGCTGTTACCGGAGGGACGTGGCCGGTGCGTACTCGCGGTGGACCACACCTCGCGCTGCCGGCCGCGCCCGCCCCGGTAACGACTCTGCCCGGCCGGTGAACCCGGCCGGGCAGAGCGTGGCAACCAGTAGGACCGCGTGTTCGGGTCAGGTAGTGGTGGCGAGTTCCTCCCCGAGGTCGCCGAGGAGTTCGGCGAAGTCGGTGGTCTCGGCGGCCGGCGGCGTCTCGATGGTCACCGGCTCGTTGTAGTCGGTGTAGTCGACCGTCATCAGGCCCATCTCGCCCATGGTCACGCGGGCCCGGCGCGGCCAGTACTGCTCGTCGATCCACAGCTCGGTCTGTATCTCCGCGACGCCGATGACGGCGCGGGGCGCTCGCCGATGGCCTGGCGATGGTGGAACGCGGGGTGACTCTGCTCCAAGGTGGACCGTCCGACACCCCGGGCAGGGGCCACAACGACTCCGCCCGACCGGGGGGCCCGGCCGGGCGGAGTACGACGTTCAGCCCGGACGATCCCGTTCAGTTGCCACCAGTGAGGTCTTCGATCTCCTTCATGGCATCCTCGAGCTCCGCGAAGGAGCCCTCAAGGTCCGCAAAGACCTCCTCCAGGTCGACAACATCCGCTGCCGGGGGCGCCTCGATCTGCGCGGGCTCGTTGTAGTCGTAGTAGTCAGCCGTCGTCACGCCCGCCGTGCCCATGTCCATGCGGAACCGACGGAGCAGGTACTCTTCGTCGATCCAGACATCGATCGTTACCTCGGTTACACCGAGAGCGTCCCCAGCAGCCGACAGATCCGAGCTTTCAGCTGACCCCTCAGGTTGCGCCTCGGCGAGCTTCTCGGGGGTGGTGGTGACGGTGTACTGGACCGTGCGGATCCCATCCACCGTCTCCTCACCCGCGACAGTGACGCCCTCCAACTCCAGCAGCGTCTCGATCTGCTGGGATGGGTCGGATTCCTGCAACATCTGATCCACGCCCACGTCGCCTTCGGGCGACGAGTCGAGGTCGATCTTGGTCCAGCGCTTACCGTTGTAGAGCTCCCGATCCTCCGCGGAGTTTTCCGTATAAATAGCGGAGTCAACCATGCGCATGGTGACGGGTTCACCAAGAATGTCGCCGACCATCTCGAAGCTGACCGCACCACGGAAGTCCATCGTCATCTGCATCTCAGAATCTGCGGCACCTCCCGAGGTAACCATGTCCGCTCGCACCGTTTCGGTTTCCTTGGCCTTGTCGGCCGCCGCTTGAAGCGAGCCAGGGATGTCATCGGTGAGCCGCTCCAGCGCACCCGACTCTCCCTCGGAGTCGTTTGGTCCGCAGGCAGTCATCGAAACCGCCGTAACGGCCGCGACTGCCAGGACGCTCAACTTTTTCCAACGTGACATGTGAAGCCACTCCCCCGGGAGGCAAATCTAGGTCGACTGGCCACAGTAGCCCAGCCCGTCAAGCCGGACAATCCCCTTTCGGGCGACCTGCCCGGCAACGACAGGGACGGCGAATCGGCACATTCCCGACCCACACAATGTTGGCAACGCGAAGACAAACCCGCATCATCCACGCTGAACTAGTTCTAGTAAGGGTCGTAGTCGAAGGTCACCTGACCATCGATCAAGCTGGCCCAACCGGTGACGGAGAAGCCGATGTCGTAATCCATCTCCACCCCGCCGTAGCCGGCCCATGCCACGTTGACACGTCCCGTCCAACCGGTGACGCTGACCTGACCCTCATAGATATCGAACTCGAGCTCCGGATACGTTTCGATCGCCCATTGCACAGGTTGTGAAGAATCGACTGCGGTCCAGGAGAAGGGGCAGTCCTCCGGCGACGGGTCGGTGCTCTCAGCACAGTTGTCAAGGTACGCCTTCACCTGACTTTCGACCGCGCTGCGCGCCGAGTCCCGGACCGTTGGCCGTAGCCTCGCCTCACGCGGTCTCAGCAGGCCAACCTCCGCAAACACCAGCTCGGCCCGGAGTAGTGGGTCGTCAGCCACTCTCACCTCATGGAGACCAGGGAAGACGCGTGCCGTCGCGTACCCCTCGCGCACTGGCACCACCTGCCCGTTGATGAGCACGCTCGGACTGTTCTGCCAGGCCGACACGGTCAGCTCATTAACCCCGCCGTAGATCAACCAGCCATCCAGAACACCCAGTTCCTTCCGCTTCTGCCGGTGCAGATACAGCACTTCCCGATAGGTACGGTCGCCCACTCGGTACGTGACGCCGGCCAACCGCCAGTCTGCCCGGTCCGCCCCGGCCGGAGCGCCCACCAGCTGGATCTCGTTCGGCACCTCGATCGAGGTGACTTCCGCCGACGCCGGCGGCTGGTAGGACTCGTTCAGGGGGATCAACGGTAGCTTCCCGGGATCGTTCGGACCGTCCCCGGACGGCTCCTCCAGGAGGGAACGCGCGGCGGCGAAGTCCCGCTCGGAGAGCGCGGAAAAGTACTCCGCCACCACCCGCTCGGGGGTGTAGAAGACGCTCTGGACCGCGTAGAGGCCGGCGATACCGGCCAACAGCACGGCCAGACCGACGCCTGTGAGCCGATAGAGCCAGCGATTGGGGTTGCGCACCTCGGCGAACGCAGTGGGCGGCGGCAACGGGGCAGCTGGGTCGGTGCCGGGCGGCGGTGCCGTCGCCGCCTCACCGGCGGGCATCGGCGACAACTGCCCCAGCCGCTGCCCACAGGCGGGGCAGAACCGGACGTCCACCCCGGTGGGACGGTGGCAGGTGGAGCACTCCTGCGTCTGCTCGGCGGCCGGGAGACCACATCGCAGGCACCCCTGCTGGCCCGGAAGGAGCACGGTCCGACACTTCGCGCAGGCCTGAATCGTCGTCATCGCTGTCTCTCCGCCGTTGGCTCAGTCACGGGATGAGCTGGACACGACCACCGGAAGCGGACGTGCCGGCGAGTCTCGGTCGGGCAGCGGATAGTCAACACCGGGCGCCTCGGCGCGCTCCAAACGCAGCTCGTTCGGAGGGTGGTTGGCGCAGATCGCGCGTTCCCAGCCATCGCGGGCCCCGTCGAAACTTCGCTGGGACCGGCTCAGCACCTGCCGCAGCCCGATGTGGTGCCCCGCCCAGATCGCGCCCTGGTCGGCGAGGTATTCGGCGGATCGGTTCCCCGCTGCCTGCATTGGCATGACGAAGAATCGGATGGTCAGCAGCAGCGGCCAGGTGCTGATCCCTAGGGCCAGGGAGAGAATCGGGTGCCGGAACTTCTGTTGCAACCATGTGACGAACGCGTAGGCGACGTAAAGCGGCAGTCCGAGCCCGCGCACGAAGAGACCGGACACCGGGTCGGCGTTGCGCCAGTGCGTCAGCTCGTGACACAGCACCGCGGCGATCGGCTCGGGCGCGTAGTCGAACTCGTCGAGCAGTCCGCGGCTGATTACCACGTGTCGAGTTCCGCTGACCGCGTGTGGCTCGTGACTGTCATCGATGAGCAGCTTCGGGTGCGCGTCGAGCTGCAGCCGCATCGCGCAGTCGGCGAGGATCGGCTGGAGCAGTTCCCTTTCCCGGCGGCTTGGTTCGCGGTAGCCGGCAGCCCGGAACCGCCATCCTTCGGTAGCGATTCCGTAGCTGGTGTAGAGCAGGCTCAGGAGAATCGCGACGATGCTCTGGGCGACGAAGTAGCCGACGGCATAGCCCGGCTCGGTGGTGACCAGAGACCACGGCACGAACAAGCCGCCGACGAACCCGGCCAGGCAGCCGAGCAGCACGCCGACCAGAAGGCCGAGCACACCGCCCACCTGAAGCGCGGCACCGCTGAGCACCGAACCGAGCAGGGGAACCTCGGTGAGGAAATCGGGGCCGAATTCATTGCCACTGGTGAACCCACCGAGGTAGCCAGCTATCCCGCCGTACACGATTCCCAAACCGCCGACAAACACGGCGAGCGGCAGGTTGAACCAGGCGGCGATGAACGCGCCGAGCGCACCACGCCGGTCCCGGAACGCGCCGGTCACCAGCCAGGAGACGAAGGTCGGATAGCCAGGAGGACGGGTGAAGAGCCGTTGCCCCCGGGTCGGCTGGACATTGTGCGGCGGGACGGAGATCGGCTGCGCCGGCCGCTGGCCGGGCACCTCCGCTCCGGTTGACTGCGGCGACGGAGCGCCGCACTCGCACTCACCCTTTGCCGGATCAATATAATTGCCGCAGCTCGCACACTGCACCGTCGACTCCCAGAAACCTCGTCATTAATTCCGAACGGATTGTTGCACGGACGACGGCCGGGCGATGACCCGCCGTTCCGGGAACGGCGGGGAACGCGATCGAATCGGTGCCCGATTTCACCGCCCTGCACTACTTCACCCGCTATGACGCCGGCAACAGCCGACCCACGAATTTCCATCCGGCGCGATAGTCGTACGGGCGGCCTTCGCGCTGGGTAGCTTTCGGGCTGGCCGCATTCGACGGCGAGACGGCGTGGATGGGGTTCGCGTCCACGAGTTGGTCATACCCGCCGGGCATGATCTGGTGCATGACCGATTCTGTGACTCACCGACAGCACGCCATCGACTACATTGAGTTCGCCGTCACCGACCTCGCGGAGGCGAAACGGTTTTACGGCTACGCCTTCGGCTGGGAGTTCACCGACTACGGGCCGGAATACGCCGGCATCCGTAGCCCGCACGGCGAGTCCGCGCCCGAGGTGGGCGGACTTCGACAGGACGCGCAGGTCCGTGTGGGCGGCCCGCTGGTCGTGCTGTTCTCGACCGACCTGGAGCAGTCAATCCAGGCGGTGACCAAAGCCGGCGGCACCGTGATCAACGGCCCGTACGACTTCCCGGGCGGGCATCGCTTCCACTTCACCGACCCGAGCGGCAACGAGCTGGCCGTCTGGGCCGAGGCGTAAAGGCTGTCGAAGGCCAGGGTGCTGCCCGATCAGGGGCAGCACCCTGTTAGTGGTGGGGTGACTCGGCGACGAAGACACCACGCCCCGGACGACCCACCAACACCCCCTGCTCCCGCAGCCGCGCCACGGCCCGACTAATCGTGGACTGTGAGGTGTCGTACTCGTCGGCCAGCATCCGACCGGAGGGCAGCTGAGAACCAGGCGGATAGGTCCCATTCTTGATCTTGCTCAACAGGTCTTCGAGCAACTCGTCCATCGTGGGCGGGATAGGCACGTCGGGCCCCTTGCAGTCGGTTGGCACGCCCAGTATCGATCAACCCTTGGCCACAGGCAACATATGTTGTATGAATGACGTAAGTGGGTAACTGACTCCTTGACATAGGTGACTCGGTGTCAGTAGCGTCGCTGTCGGTGATGCGGTGCCGCTGCGGTCGGTTGGCGCCTCTCGTACTGGTCTCGCATCGCCGTCGAGACCGCACCGCCGCGCCACCCCCAGGCGCGGCCCGGCTGTCGTACCGCCAATTGAGGCTGCGATGGCCGGGCCGCGCTCCGCCGGCCGCAACCGGCGGAGCGCCCCTCCACCTACCCGCGACTCGACGAAGGGTGGCCACCATGCGCAACCTGATCCGCCGATTCACGCACCGACCGATGTCCAGCCCGCACAGACCGGTCAGCCACCACCACAAACCCGCGCCGCCGACGCGCCCCCGGCTGCCGCTGCGGCCGGGGCAGATCCGGGACCGGTGCTTCCCGGTCCGCCGACACGGGCTTGACCCGGTGAAGATCCGCGACTTCCTGCACCGGGTCGCCGACGAGTTGACCACCGCGCAGACCGCCCTGGTCGCGGCGCAGGAGGAGAATGTACGAATCAAGACCGCCCTGCGGGAGTGGCAGAGTGCCCAGTCGGCCCGCCACCACTACCGATGACCAGCCGCTGGGTGATCCACCTCCCGGTCACCGCCGCCGACCTGATGCGAGCCCGAATCCTGGCCCGGACCGCCGCCCGAGTATTGATGCGGTTCAGCGCCCGGGTCGAGCCGGGCGGGGTAACCGTCTCCGCCGAGGACCAGCAGGATGTGCGCCACTGGGTCTTCTGCGACCGGCTGTTACCGGAGGGACGTGGCCGGTGCGTACTCGCGGTGGACCACACCTCGCGCTGCCGGCCGCGCCCGCCCCGGTAACGACTCTGCCCGGCCGGTGAACCCGGCCGGGCAGAGCGTGGCAACCAGTAGGACCGCGTGTTCGGGTCAGGTAGTGGTGGCGAGTTCCTCCCCGAGGTCGCCGAGGAGTTCGGCGAAGTCGGTGGTCTCGGCGGCCGGCGGCGTCTCGATGGTCACCGGCTCGTTGTAGTCGGTGTAGTCGACCGTCATCAGGCCCATCTCGCCCATGGTCACGCGGGCCCGGCGCGGCCAGTACTGCTCGTCGATCCACAGCTCGGTCTGTATCTCCGCGACGCCGAACTCGGCCAACTGGTCCTCGGCGTTTGCCAGGCTGGCGGAGTCGAGTTCGCCCTGCTTCTCCAGCAGCGCCAGGTGCTCCTCCGTGGTAACGGTGACGCTGTAGTGGACCGTGGGCACCCCACCCACGGTCTCCTCGCCGACCACGGTGACTCCCTCAAGTTCCAGCAGTGTCTTGACCTGCTGGACCGGGTCGGCATCCCGTATCTGTTCGTCGAGGCCCGTCCCCGAGGCGGCGGAGAAGTCCATCTCCATCCAGCGCTTACCGTCGTTGCGCTCGCGTACTGTCTCGGGGATCTCCATGTACATCACGGAGTCGATCAAACGGATGGTGGTGACCTCTCCCTGCGTCGCCATAACCATCTCGACGCTGACGGAGTCACGCAGATCCATCGCGATCTGCATCTCGAACTCCTCGGGACCACCCGTGGCCACCATTGTCGCCCGCACGGTCTCGACCTTGCTGGTCCGGTCCGCCGCCTCCTGGAGTGAACCCTTGAGGTCGTTGGCGAGTAGCTCCAGCACGCTCGACTGCTGTGCCGCTTCCTGGGAGGCCGTGCTGGGCCCGCAGCCGGTCCCCGCGACCACCGAGGCGGTCGCCGCGGCCAGGACAGCGATGTTCTTCCAACGTGACACGTGTAGTCACTCCCCCGAAGGATGTAAATGATCGACGGATCACGCTATCCCAGTCGGCTGAACTCGACATCGCCCTTTCAGGCATGTCTCGCAGGCAAACCGACGATGACCGAGCAAGTACCCCACGCCGGGACGTCAGGCGCGCAGGCCATCGAAGGCGAAGGAAAGGAGACGTTTCGCGCGGCCGGGACCATCCGCCGCCAGAGCGATACCGATCGTCAGTTGCAGGATGTCCTCGACCTCGAGGCCGGTGCGCACAACGCCGGCCTGCTGAGCCCGAGCGACCAGGTCCGCCCCCGCCGTATGTAGCTTCGCGGCGCAGTCCAGGTCGGCGCCCGGCGGCGCCTTCATGATCGTTTCGGCCAGACCTCGATCCGTCAGGCAGTGCTGAAGGAACGCCTCCAGCCACGCCGTCAACGCATCGCCCGGCGACCGGCTCTGGGCCAACTCACGGGCGCGTTCGCACAGGGTCTCGATCCGGGTGGTGAAGACTTCCAGCAGAAGCGACTCCCGGGTGGGGAAGTGTCGGTACAGGGTGCCGGCACCGACGCCTGCCCGTTGCGCGATCTCGTTTAGGGAGGCGGCGGGGCCATGCTCGGCGATGACGGCGGTGGCCACCGCCACCAACCGGTCCCGGTTGCGCCGTGCGTCGACACGCATCCTTCGTTCCTTCCTGACCACACCATGCGGAGAGCTTCTCCGTATGTTACGTTGCCTCCATGCGGAGAACTTCTCCAGATCGTACCGGTGACATGCACCACCGGGAGACCGACACAAGCGACAGTCACCGAGGGCTCGGGCGAGTCGGCATCTGGACCATGGCGTTCGACTGGCAGCCAGCCGGGCTCGTCCGCGACGCAACCGCCGAGTTGGAGGAACTCGGCTACGGTGCGGTGTGGTATGCCGAGGGTCTCGGCCGCGACGCGGTCAGCCAGGCATGGCTCATCCTGGGCAACACCCGGCGGCTGGTCGTCGGAGCGGGCGTCGCCAACATCGCCGCGCGGGAACCAATCGCGATGGCCGCGGCCCACCGTGCGCTGGACGATGCGTTCGCGGGACGGTTCGTGCTGGGACTCGGCGGACATCGAACCCACGACACCCCGACCAGCACTATCCCAGGGCGCTACGGACGACCGGTACAGACGATGACCGCCTACCTCGACGCCATGGACGCCGCCACCACCGTGCTTCCCGAGCCAACGGGTCCTCGCCGCCGGGTCCTCGCCGCGCTCGGCCCCAGAATGACCGAACTCGCCGCACAACGCACCGAGGGCGCCCTGCCCTACTTCGCACCCGTCGAACACACTCGCCGCACCCGGGAGGGCATGGGACCTGGCCCACTGCTCGCAGTGGAACTCGCGGTCGCCCTCGCCGACGATCCCGATCGAGCACGGCAGCTGGCCCGCGACCATGTCGCCCACTACACCTCCACCGCCCCGCACCAGGCCGCCAATCTGCGTCGCCTGGGCTTCACCGAACAGGACATGCGGGGGCTGAGTAGCACCCTGGTCGACGCCGTGGTCGCGCACGGCGACCTCGACGCGGTACGCACCCGCGTGCGTGAGCACCTGGACGCAGGCGCAAACCACGTCTGCATCCAGGTGCTCACGGCGGATCCGGCCGCGCTGCCCATGGACGAGTGGCGGGAGCTGGCGTTCCTCACCACCGAGGCGACGACATCGAGCGTCGGTTGACCCCATCGAACCGTGCTGGCTGAAAGGATCGGAACAGCATGAACGCCGTACCACCACCAACGACGCGTGCCGACAGGACTTTCCTCGCCGCCCCGAACCGAATTGGCATCACCATCGACTGTCCCGAGCCGGCCTCGGCAGCGGCGTTCTGGGAACGGTTTCTCGGCTATCAACGGCGACCGCACGCCGAAGGAAGCACCTATGTCACGGTCGACTGCCCAGAGCACGTGGCGGGCCCGCCACACCTGACGTTCCAGCAGGTCGCCGAGCCCAAGACCGGCAAGGCGCGCGCCCACCTCGACCTCTTCGTCGACCACGCACGACCACTGACGCAACAGATGCTCGCCGCCGGCGCCCAGCAGGTCAGTGTGACCGATGCCGGTGAGTGGACGACTCGAGTCCTGACCGACCCGGCCGGCAACGAGTTCTGTGTCATCGGCCCGGACTGACCGATGCCGGGGACAGCAGTCGCGCACGGCGCCGTCGCGGGCGGCGGTGGGACGGTGCGGGTCGCCGTCCCACCGCAGGCCCTCCCCTATCCCGGCAGCTCGGGGCCGCCGGCAAGGAGCGGGGCGAGCAGGTCGCCCTGCTCCGCAACCCGGGTGAGCACCTCGGCCGCCGCGTACGGCCTGACCGACGGCCGTTTGCCGGCCCCACCGGCCTCCACCTCGGCCCAGGTCAGCGGGGTGGACACCGCCGGCACCGACTGCGCACGCAGCGAGTACGGCGCCACCGTCGTCTTCGCCGCGTTGTTCTGACTCCAGTCAATGAAGATCTTTCCCGCCCGTAGCTTTCGCGCCATCTTGGACACGACCAGACTCGGATGGGCCCGCTCCAACTCCTGGGCGATCCGTCGCGCGTAGCCGGAGACGACGTCGGCCGGTTGGGTACCGGCGATCGGGCAGCAGAGCTGCATCCCCTTCTTCCCCGAGGTTTTCGGATACGCCTCGATCCCGTCGTCGGCGAGCCGCTCCCGCAGCAACAGGGCTACCTGACAACCCTGGCGTAGCCCGGCCGGCTCACCGGGATCGAGGTCAACCACCATCAGGTCCGGATGTGCCCCGATCTGCCACTGTGGCGTGTGGAGTTCGAGGGCGGCGAGGTTTGCCAACCAGACCAGGGTCGGTAGCTCGTCGGCGACCACATAGTCGATCGTCTCCCGGCCCTTCGCCGAGCCGGGGACGGGCAACGTCTCGGTGCGTACCCAGCTCGGTGTCGCCGCGGGTGCGTTCTTCTCGAAGAAGGAGCTGCCGTCGACGCCGTTCGGGAACCGGATTCGGGTCAGCGCCCGGTCGGACAGGTGCGGCAGGAGCACCGGAGCGACCCGGGTGTAGTAGTCGATCACCTCACCCTTGGTGAACCCGGTCGCGGGGTACAGCACCTTGTCCAGATTCGACAACTCCAGGGTGCGGCCAGCCACGTCGACCCGGAGCCGGTCAGACATCGTCAACCTCCTCGGCGAGTTTGTCCGGGCGCAACCGCAGCACCCGGGGAAAGCGCAGTCGCCCATCCGGGGTGAGCTGGCCGTACTTCACCTCCACCACGACCCGGGGGGCGACCCAGACCACCGCCCGGGTGTCCTCGCGGGGAAGGTCCCCGACGAAGGGGGAAGCACCGGTGCGCAGGGGTTCCAGCTCGCGCAGCAGTTCCCGCTCCAGCGCCGCACCGATGCCACCGCCGACCCGCCCCCGGTAGGCGAGGCGGCCGTCCGACCGTGGCACCCCGACCAGCAGCCCGCCGAGCCGGCGGGCTCCCGGCCGCCAGCCACCCACGACGAAGTCGCCGGTCACCTCCAACTTGACCTTGACCCAGTCCGGCGAACGCGTACCCGGCCGGTAGACGGAACCGACCCGTTTGGCCATCACCCCCTCCAGGCCGTGCTCCCCCGCCGCCTGGAGGGTCGCCGGGCCGTCCGTGAAAGCCGGCGGGACCGCCCAACGAGGCCCGGCCAACCCCAACTCGTCGAGAACGGCTCGCCGCCGCTGCCACGAGTAGCCGGTCAGGTCGATGCCGTCGAGCCGCAACAGGTCGAAGACCAGGTACGTGATGGGCAGGGACGCCGCGAGCCGCGCAGCCCGGCCCCGGTCCCGGACGTGCATTCGCTCGGCGAGCGCCGTGAACGAAGGCTGCCCGGTCTCGCCGAAGAGCACCACCTCGCCATCGAGGAGGACGTCATCCACCTGCGCGGGCAGGCCGGCCAGTTCCGGGTAGGCGACGGTGACCTGAACGCCAGAGCGGGCGTACACCCGGTGTTGACCGTCGCCAATGTTGACCAGCGCTCGGATTCCGTCCCATTTGAACTCATAGGCCCAGCCCGCGCCCGCCGGCAGCTCCCCGGTCGTCGCGAGCATCGGCTTGGGCGGCACGCCGGGCACGAACTGACCTTAGTCGAATCCGGAACTCCTCGCGCCCGGTTCCACCGGATGAGAACATGGCCGATACCGGCGAAAGGAGCGCAGGGTGCGGGCCATTTGGAAAGGAGCCGTGTCGTTCGGGCTCGTCTCAATCGGGGTCAAGCTGTATTCGGCGACCGAGGAAAAGGATATTCGGTTCCACCAGGTGCACCGAGATGACGGCGGCCGAATCCGCTACAAGCGCACCTGCCAGGTCTGCGGCGAGGAGGTCACCTACGACGACATCGTCAAGGGGTACGACCTCGGCGGCGGTGAGCTGGTCATCCTCACCGACGACGACTTCGCCGACCTGCCACTGAGCACCTCACGGGCGATCGACGTGCTGGAGTTCGTCCCCGCCGAGCAGGTCGATCCGATTCTCTACAACAAGGCATACTTCCTCGAGCCGGAGGGCACCGCCACCAAGCCGTACGTGCTGCTGCGCAACGCGCTCACCGACTCCGAACGGGTGGCCATCGTCAAGGTGGCGATCCGCCAACGTGAGCAACTCGCAACGTTGCGGGTGCACCAGGGCGTACTACTGCTCAACACGATGCTCTGGCCCGATGAGATCCGGAAGCCCGAGTTCGGCTTTCTCGACGAGGACCTGAAGGTCCGGCCCCCGGAACTGGCGATGGCCAGCTCACTGATCGGCTCGATGGCGGGTGACTTCCAACCCGATGTCTTCACCGACGACTACCGGACCGCCCTGCAGGAGGTCATCGACGCGAAGGTGGAGGGCCGCGAGATCGTCCAGCCGGAGGAGGCCGAAGAGGCGCCGGCGGCGGCGGTGGACCTGATGGCGGCGCTGAAGGCATCGGTGGAGCGGGCCCAGGCGGCGCGCGGCGAGAAGCCCGCCGGTCCCGGCGCGGGCGAACCGACCCCGATCTCGGCGGCGCGTTCCGCCCAGCGGAAGGCCACCGAGCAGCAGGCCCCGCCGAAGAAGGCCACCGGCAAGAAGAGCGAGAAGGCGACTCCCGAGAAGAAGAAGCCAGCCGAGAAGAAGCCAGCGACCAAGACGACCGCGAAGAAGGGTGAGGGAAAGCAGGCGGAGCCGGCCAAGAAGTCGCCGGCCCGCAAGGGCACCCGCAAGACCGCCTGAACGGCGAGGGCCACCATCGGCGATACCGGATCCCTCCGGACAATGAGGCGTCCGGCATCTGCACCACGGGGACCCAGGCGGGTACCGTGTTCGTCGGCCTTCCCCCGGCACGCGGTGCCGGCCACCCATCTTCGAGCAGGGAGTCGACGCCGTGAGCGAGCGGACGCAGAACCGGGCACAGAAGTCGGAGCGGCGGTTGGCCGCGCAGCTCGCCGAGCAGAAGGCGGCCGAGGCGAAGCGCCGCCGGCAGGCCTGGGCCGGCGGTCTCGCCGGGGTTGCCGTGGCCGCTCTCCTGGTCACCGTGTTCGTGCTGGTCGGGTCGGCAGGCGACGACGAGAGCGACCCGACCACGGCGAGCTCCCCGTCGGTAGGCGCCCCCTCGGCGGACGCTCCCGCAGCGGACGGCCCCGACCCGGCGGCCGGCGGCACCGAGCTGCCGGAAGGGGCCGACCCGGCGCTGAACACCCCGCCGGCCGTGGAGGCGGGCGAGGGCGAGCTGACCGAGCTCGTCGTCACCCCGCTGATCGAGGGCACCGGGCCCGCGGTGGAGAGCGGTCAGGAGATCACCGTCAACTACGTCGGCATCCTCTACAACGACGGCGAGGAGTTCGACTCCTCCTGGTCGCGTGGGCAGCCGGCGAGCTTCCCGATCGGTGTCGGCGCGGTGATCCCCGGCTGGGACGAGGGCCTGGTCGGCGTGACCATCGGCAGCCGGGTGCAGCTGGACATCCCCGCCGAACTGGCGTACGGCACCGCACCGGGCGGTGGCCGCCCGGCCGGCCCACTGCGCTTCGTCGTGGACGTGCTCGGCGCACAGTGACGGCCGGGCCGCCCCGCCGCCGGTGCGGTTGGCCACAGCGGGCTTCCACACCGTTACCGAACGGCAGTAGGTTCGTCGAACCGGGGGGCAGATAGGCCACCCAGGTGCCGGAACGGACGCGGAGGTGCGCATGACAGACGACGCGGAGCGGATGACCCGGTTGATGTGGACCCACTTCGAGCCGGTCCACGCGGTGACGTACTTCCATCCCCGGGCCCGGGCGGCGTACGAGGCGACCGGGTTACGCGGCTACTGGCGGGGCTACTTCGCCGGCCGGTCCGCGCCGCTCGGCGCCACCACCGCGGCACCGGTGGCCGCGGCGTTCTACCACTTCGCCCCACACATGGTGCAGCGTGCGCTGCCCGCGGTCTGGAAGCTGGCATCCCCGGAGGAGGCCCTACGCGCCCGACTCACCGGCGCTGTTCAGGCTCTCGCCGAGCTCACCTACGAGCTGCCCGAGTCCCACCTCACGGAGACCGCCGACCTGCTCGAGGCCGCCGCGGGCGCGACCAGGACGGCGGGCCGGGTGCTGGGAGCCGCGAACGCGGCGCTGCCGCGCGGCGAATACCCGCTCGCCCGGCTCTGGCAGGCGGCGACGGTCCTGCGGGAGCACCGCGGGGACGGGCACATCGCCGCGCTCGTCGCGGCCGACCTGGACCCGGTGGAGACACTGGCCTGGCGGATCGCGGTGGGCATGTCCGCGGCCAGCCTGCTCGGCCGGGGCTGGACCGAGCAGGAGTGGGCGGCGGCCCGGAGCCGGCTCCACGACCGGGGTTGGCTGACCGCCGACGGCGAACCGACCGAACGGGGACGGGCCGGATTCGACGCCGTCGAGGCGGCCACCGAGGCGGCGGCGACCCACCCGTGGCGGGAACTCGGCCCGGAGCGCAGCGCCCGGCTCCAGGAGCTACTCGACCCGGTGGTCCGGGCGGCGCACACCATCATCCCGCCGGACAACCCGATCGGCCTGCCCTCGCTGGGTTAACCGACACCGGTGGCCCGGTCCGGCAGGATGAGGGCATGGTGGCTGCGGTGATCTTCGACCTGGACGGTGTGATCGTGGACTCCGAACCGGTCTGGGAGGAGGTCCGGCGGGCGTACGTGACGGCGCACGGCGGCACCTGGCAGGCCGATTCGCAGCGCCGACTGATGGGCATGAGCACCGGTGAGTGGTCCCGCTACCTCAGCAGTGAGCTCGGCGTCGACCGAACGGCCGAGCAGGTCGCCACCGAGGTGGTCGCGGAGATGTCCCGGCGGTACGCGCACCGCGTACCGCTGATCGACGGGGCCGTCGATGCCGTGCGCCGGACCGCCGGGCGGTGGCCGCTGGGCGTGGCCAGCTCCTCCCCCACCCAGCTGATCCGGGCCGCGCTCGAGGCGACCGGGCTGGGTGACACCTTCGGCGCGACGCTGTCGACCGAGGAGACCGCGCACGGCAAGCCGGCTCCGGATGTCTACCTGGCGGTCGCCGCGCGGCTCGGTGTCGAGCCGGCCCGCTGTGTCGCGGTCGAGGACTCCGCCAACGGAGTCCGGTCCGCCGCTGCCGCGGGGATGGCCGTGGTGGCGGTACCGCACGGGGCGTACCCGCTGGAGCCGGAGGCCGAGCGACTCGCCGCGGTGGTGCTCTCCTCGATCGGCGAGCTGACACCGGAGACCGTGGCGACGGTCCACGACGCCAGTTCCCCGGTTACGAGGACAAAGACGAATGACTCTCGCAACAATGACAGTGCGGGTCGCCCCGCTTAGCGGGCGGCCCCGGCGCGGTGCGAACGCCGGGGCCGCCCCCCTGACCGCGACAGTGGTGGCGGCTAGGAGGAGGCCAACTCCTGGACGGCAAGGTCCCCCTCGGCGTACCGGGACCGGACCGCCTTCTTGTCGAACTTGCCCACGCTGGTCCTCGGCACGGCGTCGATGACCGCCCAGCGCTCGGGGAGTTGCCAACGGGCCACCGACTCGGCGAGGAAGCTCCGCAGCTCCTCAACCCCGACCTTCGTCCCCTCACGGAGCACCACGGTCGCCAGCGGCCGTTCGCCCCAACGCTGGTCTGGGACCCCCACCACGCAGGCCTCGACCACATCCGGGTGGGCCATCAACGCGTTCTCCAGCTCCACCGAGGAGATCCACTCGCCGCCGGACTTGATCACGTCCTTCGCCCGGTCGGTCAAGGTCAGGTAGCCATCCGAGGAGAGGGTGCCCACGTCACCCGTACGCAGCCAGCCATCCCGGAACGTCTCCTCATCCGGGGTTTCGTCGCCGACGTACCGCCCGGTCACCCACGGCCCGCGGACCTCCAGCTCACCCACGGACGTCCCGTCGGCGGGCAACGGCTCGCCCTGCGGGCCGACGATCCGGGCCTCGACTCCGGCCGGGACCCGACCCTGGGTGTAGCGGTACCGCCACGCCTCCGCGCCGTCAACGCCGGCCGGTGGGCGGGCCACCGAACCGAGCGGAGAGGTCTCGGTCATGCCCCAGGCGTGGATGATCCGGATGTCGTGCCGCTCCTCGAAGGCGTGCATCAGGGCCGGTGGACACGCCGACCCACCCACGATCACCTCACCCAGGGAGCTGGTGTCGACATCGTGGCTGTCCAGGTGGGCGAGCAGATCGGTCCAGATGGTGGGGACGGCACCGGCGACGGTCGGCCGTTCGGTGGCGATCATCTCGGCGATCGGGGCGGCCTGGAGGAAGCGGTCTGGCAGGAGAAGCGACGCGCCGCAGAGGAACGCCGCGTAGGGCAGCCCCCAGGACATCGCATGAAACATCGGCACGATGCCCAACACCCGGTCCTCCGGCCCGAGGCTGAACGACTCCGGCATGCAGACCTGAAGTGAGTGCAGGTAGAGCGAGCGGTGCGAGTAGGCCACCCCCTTGGGGTTGCCGGTGGTCCCGGAGGTGTAGCAGAGCGCGGCGGCCGAGCGCTCGTCCACATCCGGCCAGTCGTAGGTGTCGGGCTTCCCGGCCAGCAGGGCGTCCCAGTGGTGTACGGAGATCCGGTTGCCGGCCGCCGCGACCAGCGGGGCGGGATCACCGTCGCCGACCACCACCACGTGCCGGACGGTGGTCATGTCGCCGATGGCCTTCGCCAGCAGCGGGATCAGTGTCGTGTCGACCAGCACCACCCGGTCCTGCGCGTGGTTGGCGATGTAGGCGACCTGGTCCGGGAGAAGCCGGATGTTGAGCGTGTGCAGCACCGCGCCCATGCTCGGCACCGCGAAGTACGCCACCAGGTGCTCGGTGTTGTTCCACAGGAAGGTGGCGACGCGCTCGTCCCCGGTCACCCCGCACTCGTCGCGCAACGCGTGTGCCAGCTGGGCGGCCGCGCGCGCCACGTCCGCGTAGCTCATCCGGCGTGACTCGGCTCCGGTCCAGGTGACCACCGCGGTCGCGCTGTGCACGGTGGCGCCGTGGCCAAGGATCCGGGAGACCTGGAGAGGGGCATCCATCATCGTGCTCCGCATGAGCAACAAACTAGTGTCGCCGGTCACATCTGGGAAGCCCGGATCTCCATCTCGCCCCGCCGAAGGTGCGTAGATTATCCGGGGTGAGCATTTCCTGGGCAGATTCCTACGTCGGGCAGCTACGCGCCCTCGCCGGCGACCGGACGCTGATGTTCGTCGGTGCCCGCGCGGTGGTGCGGGACAACGCAAGCCGGATCCTGCTGATCCAGCGCGCCGACAACGGGCACTGGGCCATGCCGGCGGGGGCGATGGAGTTGGGTGAGTCGATCGCCGACTGCGCGGTGCGGGAGGTCCGGGAGGAGACCGGGCTGCGCGCCCTGCGGGTCAGCGCCTTCGCCCTCTACACCGGGCCGGACCGCACCCACACCAACATGTACGGGCACACGTACCAGATCTTCACCGCCGCGTTCCGGGTGGAGGAGTGGGACGGAGACGTGGTCCGGATGACCGACGAGACCACCGATGCCGCCTTCTTCGACCGCGGCCACCTGCCCAGCCCGCTGTCGGCCAGCGTCCCGGAGACCCTCGCCGACCTGGATGTCTTCGAACAGACAAACCGCCTGATCCTCAAGTAGTCCGCCGCCGCTCACACACCGCCAGGTTTGGCCCGGCGGACCGGTGGGGACCCGGACGGACATGGCAGGAGCAGCAGCGGAACAGCACCGACTCGCCGCCGTGGTGGAGAGCTGGCTGGGACGCCCCGTCCTGGTCGTCGGGGACGCCATGCTCGACGAGTGGCGGTTCGCCGACTCGGATCGGCTCTGCCGGGAGGCGCCGGCCCCGATCCTCACGCTACGCCGCCGGATCTCCGCCGCGGGCGGTGCGGCGAACACCGCCGTCAACATCGCCGCGCTCGGCGGACGGGCCGCGCTGGTCGCCCCGATCGGCGCGGACGTGGCCGGCGACGAGGTGCACGACTGCCTGGACCGGGCCGGCGTGTGGGACCGCACGGTCAGCCAACCGAACCGCCCGACCCCGGTCAAGCGGCGGATGCTCGCCGGCAGCCAGATCCTGCTGCGGGAGGACTCCGGTGGTCCCGCGGAGCCCCTGGACGACGCCGGAGTAGCTCGGCTGCTCGATGCCCTCACCTGCGCAACCGCGGAGCTGCACGCGGCGGGCGGCGCGGCACCGACCCTGGTGGTCTGCGACTACGCGCTGGGGGCCCTGCCCGCACCGGTGCGTGCGTGGCTGGTCGCCAACCGGGAGCGGTACGCGACGGTCGCGTTGGACGCGCATGACCTTGCCGACTGGCGTGGGCTCGCCCCGACCGTGGTCACTCCGAGCTTCGCCGAGGCCAGCCGGCTGCTCGCCCGCACCGCGACCTGCCCCACGGGCGGAGACCTGCACCTGGACCACCTGGACGGCGCCCTCGCCGACGGCCCCTCCGAGCTGACCGTGGGCGTCGCGCCCGGCGATGGTCGGGTCGCCGACGCTGACGAGGGCACCGGCCCCGAGACGAGCGGGGACGCCGCCGACGCGGGGTTGGACCGGGCGGTGCTCGCCGAATCCCGCCTGGCGGAGCTGCGGCAGCACACCGGCGCGGATGTCGTGGCGGTAACGCTGGACACCGAGGGCGCGGTCGTCGCCGGCTCGGACGGCGAGTCCAGCCGTAGCCACAGCAACCCGATGCCGGCCAGCCACACCGTGGGAGCCGGAGACGCCTACCTGGCGGCGATGACCCTCGCCCTGGCCGCCGACGCTCCCCTACCGACCGCCGCGCAGCTCGCCCAGCTCGCGGCCACCATCACCGTCTCCGACACCGGTACCTGTGTCTGCCGGCGGGAGGACCTGCTCACCGCGCTCGACCGTACCGATGCCGGCGGCCGGCCGACCCTCGTCGACGCCGACGAGCTGGCGACCATCGCCGGGGCACACCGCCGCGCGGGTCGCTCGGTCGTCTTCACCAACGGGTGCTTCGATGTCCTGCATCCGGGACACGTGCGTTACCTGGAGCAGGCCCGCGCCCTCGGTGACCTGCTCGTGGTGGCGGTCAACGCCGACGGCAGCGTCCGCCGGCTCAAGGGCGCGGACCGCCCGGTCAACCCGGTCGAGGACCGGGTGGCCCTGCTGGCGGCGCTGACCCACGTTGACCATGTGGTGGTCTTCGAGGAGGACTCGCCCGCCCGGCTCATCGAGGCCATCCGGCCGGACATCTACGTCAAGGGCGGGGACTACCCGCCGGAGTTGGTGCCGGAGGCGCCCCTGGTGCGCCGGCTCGGTGGTCAGGTCCGCACCCTCGGCTACGTGCCGGACCGCTCCACTTCGGCGATCATCGACCGGATCCGGGCGTACGGCGGCAGCGCATCGGTGGCGGGGCAGGCGTGAGCCGACCCCTCGAGCACGGCACCTCCGACGAGTTCCGCGCCGACCGGCACCTCGACGTACTGGTCCCCACCCGAAACCGCCCCGCCGAACTGGCGGTCACCCTCTCCGGGCTCGCCGCCCAGGAAGGCGTACCGGACTTCGGGGTGGTGGTCAGCGACCAGTCCGACGACGCGCCCGCGTACGCGCACCCGGCCGTGGCCACGATGGTCCGGGTCCTGCGCCACCAGGGGCACCCGGTCCTGCTGACCCGCCGACTGCCCCGACGCGGAATGGCCGAGCACCGGGCATCGCTGCTGGCCGCCTCCACCGCCCGCTACGTGCTCTGCCTCGACGACGACGTGTGGTTGGCACCGGGAACCCTGCGCCGGCTGGTCACCGCGATCGCGGAGCTGGGCTGCGGGTTCGTCGGCAACGCCGTACACGGCCTGTCGTACCGGCACGACATCCGCCCCGAGACACACCGGCACTACGAAGAGTGGGACGGGCCGCCGGCGCCGGAGCGGATCCGCCCGGGCACCCCAGAGTGGGAGCGCGCACTGCTCCACCCAGCCGCGAACCTGCTGCACGTCACCGAGCGGCTACGCCTGCCACGCGGCTCCTGGCGGGCGTACAAGGTGTCCTGGATCGGTGGTTGTGTGCTGTACGACCGGGAAAAGCTGGTCGACGCGGGCGGCTTCGACTTCTGGCGACGGGTGCCGGAGAAGCACCAGGGCGAGGATGTCGCCGCCCAACTCGCTGTGCTGGAGCGACACGGCGGTGCCGGCGTCCTGCCCAGCGGGGCGTTCCACCTGGAGTCACCGACCACCGTCACCGAACGTGAGATTGAGGCGTGGGAGGTGCTCCTCGAACAGGCCTGACCGGTGGGCGGCACACCGTGCCTCAAAGCGTCGAGGCCGGCTGTTCTCCGTCGGCGAGCAGGTCGCGGGCGGCTTCGAGGACCTCGATCACCGGGACCTCGGCCACGAACGAGTCGCGGTGTGGGCATTCGCCATCGCCGGGCCGGTGTGGGTAGCTACCCGGGGTGCAGTCGACCTCGCAGACCGGACAGTGCACCGTCCAGGACGTGATCGGGCGGTGCCGGCCCCGCAGCGGGCTCGCCGTGGTGATCAGGTTGCCGACCCAGAAGATGCCGACCGTGGGAGTGCCGACCGCCGCCGCCAGGTGCAGCGGCCCGGTGTCGTTGGCGACCACCAGCGCGCAGCCGGCGTAGCAGCCGGCCAACCCGCCGAGGCTGAGCGTGCCGACCTCCGGCCGCAGCGGCACCCCGGCCGCCGCCACCACCCGGTCCACCACCTCCTGTTCCACCGGGGTGCCGGTGACCAGCACCTCGTACCCGTCCCCGTGCAGCTGCCGGGCGACGGCCGCGAAGTGCTCGACCGGCCAGCGTCGACGGGTGTCGGTGGCACCCGGGTGCAGCGCCACCCGGGGCCGGTCCGCCGGGCCGAGCACCTCGGCCGCCTCGGCCCGGTCGGCGTCGGTGACCGCCAGGGCGGGGACAACCGTGGTCGCCGGTGCCCCCACCAGGGCCGCCACCTCCAGGTAGCGGATCACCTCGTGCTGGTAGTAGACGTATCGCAGCCAGCGGTCCAGCGGCGGTGCGTCCTCTGCCCGCAGACCTGCCGTCACCCGGGCCCCGAGACCGGCCACGACCGGGTTGGAGTTGGCCCCACCGCCGTGCACCTGCAACGCCAGGTCGAAGCGTTCCGTGCGGGCCCGGGCGAGGAAGTCCGCCAACCCGGACTCCGGCTCGTCCGGCTCCGGGTGACGGATTCCGGGAGCCGGCGGAACCACCAGGACCCGGTCCACCGGACCCGGCCGGTCGCGCCAGAGCTTCGCGTGCCACGGCGCGCCGAGCAGGACTATCTCCGCGGCGGGGTACGCGGCCCGCAACGCGGCCAGCGTCGGCAGGACGAAGATGAAGTCCCCGAGCGCGTTGGCCCGCAGCACGGCGATCCGCTCCACCTCGGGTACGCGCTCTGCGGTGGGGCCGAGCAGGTGCGGGGCGACCATCGGCGCGCTACGGCCGGCCGGTCTCGACGTTCGGTTGGTGCAGCTCCCGGTTGACGGCGGGGTCGACCGGGAACGGGGTATCGCCGTCGACGCCGCGAGCACCGCTGTGCCCGACGGTGATGGTGCGGGGCTCGGGTCGGGCGGTCCGGGGCAGCCGAATCCGGAGCAGACCGTGATCCATCACCGCGTCGATGGCCTCCGGGTCCACCCGGGACGGCAGGTCCACCCGGTACACGAACGCACGGGCCTCGGAGCCGTCGAGGATCCCGTAGTCGGCGTTGACCTCGGCCTCCGACCGGGCCCGTACGCAGAGCTCACGGTCGTCCAGCTCGACCGCCACCTCGTCGGGCGCCACCCCGGGCAGCCGAACAACCACCTCCCAACCGTCGGCTGTCTCGTCCAGTTGGAGGTCCGTCAGGTCCGACCGGCCCCCGACCAGCCGCCCCAGCTCGGCGCGGAGCGAATGCAACTCGCCCATCGGGTCCCACCCCTGCTGCCGTCCGCGCCTGCCCTGGCCGATCCCGCCGCCGGGTTCACTCATCACACTTCTCCTATTCACTGGGTGCTTGCCGAGGGCCGCAGGGAGCTGGGCGCGTCCAGGTCGGCGTCCCGGTCGACCCCCACTCCGAGGCGGTCAACCAGTTCTCCGCCGAGCCACGCGCTGATCCCGAGGATGGCCAAGGCGACGATCTCGATCGCGATGAGCGCGCCGCCGGCGGCCCGGGTATCGGCGTTGAGCCGGACCGCCCAGACCGCGGCGAAGAGCAGGATCAGCGCCACGTTCGCGGCGGCGTGGGTGAGCGCCACCCGCTTGGCTCTGGTGCCGGTCGGGATGGCGAGCAGGTCGAACGTCCCGGCCACCGCGGCCAGCAGGCCACCGACCAGGCCGACGGTGAGGTTCCAGTAGGCGACCTCACCGAGGAAGTCGGGCCCGCCGACGGTGTCGACCACGTCGAAGAGCACGGCGGTGGCGAGCAGGGCGACCGGGAACATCACCAGCATTGGGTGGAGGGGGTGACCCAACACTTTGAGTCGGCTCTCCATACCGGGCCTCCACTGTTCGGTCCTGCCGGCGCTCGTTGGTCCTACCTGCCCTGTTTGTGGTCCTACTGCCGGATCGGGTGCGGCGGGTACCCTCCACCACACCGGGCAAACCTCACCCCGGTCGAGGCCACCTAGACTGCCGATGACGCACCGCCGCCATGGTCAACGGACGAGGGAGGGCCGCGTGACGGTAGACATCACCATGCACGAGGAGTTGCGGGAGCTACTGGGCGTACCGACGGCCCAGGCCGCCACGAAGGAACGGACCCACCTGCACGAGCGGGACCGGCAGTGGCTTGCCGCCTCCCCGTTCTGCCTGGTCGCCACGGCCGGCGCGGACGGCACCTGCGACGTCTCACCGAAGGGGGACCCGCCCGGATTCGCCCTGCCGATCGACGACACCACCATCGCCATCCCGGAGCGACCCGGCAACAGACGGGCCGACGGCTTCCACAACATCCTGGACAACCCACACGTCGGGCTGATCTTCCTGATTCCCGGGCGCACCGACACGTTGCGGATCAACGGTCGGGCCCGACTGGTCCGGGAGGCGCCCTTCTTCGACTCGATGACGGTCAAGGGCCACCGGCCGATCCTGGCCCTGGTGGTAGCGATCGAGGAGATCTTCTACCACTGCGCGAAGGCATTCCTCCGGTCGCAGCTGTGGAGCCCGCAGACCTGGACGCCCGAGGTTCTGCCGTCGCGGGCCCGCCTGGCCAAGGAGGTCGAGGTCCGCGCGGAGAGCCTGGCCGACCTACAGAGTTACTACGGCCCGGAGTACGCCCGCCGCCTCTACACCTGACCGCCCGCCCGGTCAGCCCACCTTCGGCGTGGCGCGGTCGATGATCGCCGTGAGATCGACCCCGGCTGGCAGCGTGCCGTACGCGTAGCCGTGCGCACCGCCCAGCCGGGACGCGCAGAACGCCTCGGCAACCGCCGGGTGACCGTGGCGTACCAGCAGCGCCCCCTGTAGGACGAGGGCGAGCCGCTCCACCAGGTGCCGCGCCCGCAGCGGGGCGTCGGCCGGGTCAGCCAGGCTCGCCCGCAGCCGCCGGACCGCGGCGTCGAGCCGGGCGTCCGCACCGGCGGCGGCATCCACCTCTGCCTCAAACGCGGCCAGCACCCGCGGCTGGCGGGTCAGCGCGCGCAGCACGTCCAAGACGGCCACGTTGCCGGAACCCTCCCAGATCGAGTTCAGCGGCGACTCCCGAAACAGGCGGGGCATTCCGGATTCCTCCACGTACCCGTTGCCACCCAGGCACTCCAAGGCCTCGGCGGCGTGGCCCGGCCACCGCTTGCAGACCCAGTACTTGCCGACCGCGACGCCGAGCCGTCTGAAGGCCGCCTGGTCGGCGTCACCCCGGGCAGCGCGGTCCGTCGCACCGGCGAGCCGCAGCATCAGGACGGTCGCGGCCTCCGACTCCACCGCCAGGTCGGCGAGGACGGTACGCATCAACGGCTGGTCGACCAGTTGGCGCCCGAACGCCCGCCGGTGGCGGGCGTGGTGGACCGCGGTGACGACCTCCTGGCGCATCCCGGCGGCGGCACCGATCAGGCAGTCGAGCCGGGTGAGGTTGACCATGTCGATGATGGTGCGCACACCGCGCCCCTCGTCGCCGACCCGCCAGGCCACCGCGTGCTCGTACTCGATCTCTGCGGAGGCGTTCGACCGATTGCCCAGCTTCTCCTTGAGCCGCATCAACCGAAGCGGGTTGCGTGTGCCGTCGGGCAGCACCCGGGGCACCAGAAAACAGGTCAGCCCACCCGGGGCCTGACCAAGAGTCAGGAAGAGGTCGCACATCGGTGCGGAGGTGAACCACTTGTGCCCGACGAGCCGGTAGCTGCCGTCCGCCTCCGGCTGGGCGATCGTGGTGTTGGCGCGGACGTCCGAACCGCCCTGCTTCTCGGTCATCGACATGCCCGCCAGCAGGCCGTGCTTGCCGAGCGCCGGACGCAACCCCGGGTCGTACGTCGTGGCGGTCAGCAGCGGCTCGTACCGTGCGGCCAGCTCCGGGGCGTGCCGCAGGGCCGGCACCGCCGCGTAGGTCATCGAGATCGGGCAGCCGTGCCCGGCATCCGGCCGCCAGGTGTAGAACTTCGCCGCGCGGGCGACATGCGCTCCCGGCCGGTCGTCGGCCCAGGGCGCGGCGTGCAGGCCGTAGGTCACCGCGGTCCGCATCAGCTCATGCCAGGACGGGTGGAACTCCACCTCGTCCACCCGGTGCCCGTAGCGGTCGTGGCTACGCAGTACGGGTGGGTACTCGTTGGCCAACCGGCCATGCTCGATCGCCGCCGCGGCGCCGCCGAGCCGGCCGAGGTCGTGCAGCTCGGCGGCGGCCCAGCCGGCCCCCTCCCGGGCCAGCCCGGAACGCAACGCCGGGTCGTCCGCCACGTCGTAGTCGACCAGGGGCGGCACCTGGTTGAACACCTCGTGCGTCGGCACGCTGGCCCTCCCCACCCGGGTCGACGCGACCCGCTCGGCAAAGATCGCACCCGCGGTCAATCATCGTCGGCGCAGAGGTGCCCGCGAAAGGTCTGTTGACGGCGAACCATCAGCATACCTTTTCAGCTGTTTTTTCGCGTTCATGTTTATTCATGCCATTTGCCCGGTTTAGGTTGCGAGGTGGCTGCTACCGCCGCTTGGTAGCCGAGGGTCGCCCCCGTGGTGCGGGTGGTGGGTCCTTGTCGCTCACGGGGGAAGGACATCGATTTCACGATGAGTAATCAGGACCAGACTCAGGGGCCGGTGCGGCCGGTTGGACGTCGGGCGAAGTCGCGGTGGCGGTGGTGGGCGGTGGGGTTGGCCGGGGTGACCGGTCTGGCCCTGGGTGCTGTCGGCGTTGCTGCCAGTCCGGCCGCGGATGCGCTCGGGCGCACCCTGACCGCTGCCGATGATCACGGTGGCGACCGCGGCGGTGACCGCGGCAAGCGGGACGCGGGTAAGCACGACGGGGGTAAGCGCAAGCACGACGACAAGGGCAAGGACGGGAAGAAGGGCAAGGACGGGGAGAAGAGCAAGGGTTCGGAGAAAAAGCCGACGGGGATTCCGGTCCCGTGTGACGCGGACGCGTTGATCGCGCAGATCACCCTGGCCAACGCCCGCGGCGGTGCCGTGCTTGATTTGGCCAAGGACTGCACCTACCTGCTCACCGCCGACATCGACGGTGCGGGGCTGCCCGCGATCACCGCCCCGATCACCCTCAACGGCGGCAAGAAGACCACCATCGAACGCGCCGCCGCTGTTGACGAATTCCGGATCTTCACTGTTGACGTTGGTGGTGACCTCACCCTCAACAAGCTGACCGTCACCGGCGGGCAGACCGACGGCGACGGCGGGGGGATCCTGGTCAACGCCGGTGGAGCGCTGACCACCACGCACAGCACCATCACCCGCAACATCTCCGGCGGCTCAGGCGGCGGCATCGCCAACAACGGCACCACCCGAGTCAAGTACTCCACAGTCGACCGCAACACCGCCGCCACGGAGGGCGGCGGAATCTACAGCACCGGCCTGCTGGAAGTCGTCAAGTCCCACATCGACAACAACACGGTCACCAATGGCGGTGGGGGCGGCATCTCCTCAGCCACCAGCACCGTCACCGTCAAGGGCGGCACCATCTCCGGCAACTTCGCGAACATCAGCGCATTGCGGGTAGTCGGCGGCATCGGCACGGTTACCGGCACCACGTTCACCAACAACACGGCCCGCAGCAGTGGCGGTGGCGCCGCCCGGGTCGAGAGCGACGGACAACTCACGATGCGGAAGGTCAACCTGACCGACAACACCGCATCGGCCCTCGGCGGTGCCTTGTTCGTGGAATCGGAAAGTTTCGCTGTCGTCGAGGACAGCATCATCAAGAACAACACCAATACCCTTGTAGCCGGCGGCGGAGGAATCTACAACGCAGGCCAAACAGTCATACGACACACCAAGATCATCGGCAACCAAGCCCCCGACATCGGCGGCGGCATCTACAACGAAGGCACGATCAGCCTCTTCGCCACGAAGGTGGTCGAGAACATCGCCCTCACCGACGGCGGGGGCATCTTCAACGCTGTCGCTGGCACGGTGAACCTGAACACCGCCACCGGCACCATCGTCATCAAGAACCGACCCAACAACTGCGTCAACGTCCCCGGCTGCGCCGGATAGCGAAGCCGCAGAACCACGAGGGCCCGTTCCACCGGCAGCCGGTCGGAACGGGCCCTCCGCCGGCGGGTCGAGACCGAGCCATCTAGAAACGACGAGTCTCCTGCCAGAATCCGTCCATGAACCGGACCCACACCTACGAGATCGCGACCACCTGGACCGGTGACCGTGGGCGCGGCACGGCGGACTACCGCGCGTACGACAGGTCGTACGACACGGTGAGCCCCGGCCGTCCGCTCCTCGCCGGCTCCGCCGACCCGGCATTCCGCGGCGACCCGCGACAGTGGAACCCGGAGCTGCTTCTCGTCGCGTCGCTGAGCCAGTGCCACCTGCTGTGGTACCTGCACCTGTGCGCGGTCAACGAGGTCGTGGTCGTCGGCTACCACGACGCCGCCCACGGCACGATGCGCGAGGACGGCACCGGTGCCGCCCGCTTCACCGACGTCCTACTCCGCCCGGTGGTGACGGTCACCGATGTCGACATGGTCAAACGGGCGACCAAGCTGCATGTCGAGGCGAACGCCCGGTGCTTCATCGCCGCCTCGGTGTCGTTCCCGGTGCGGCACGAGGCGCGCACAACGGTCCGGCTACCACCACCAGAACTGGCCAGCTAGCAGCATCGATATCGAAGCTCGGTCCGTCGACACTGGGTTCCTCCCAACGAGCCCGCCCTCGATACGAGGGCAATGAGGAGTTGTTCCCATGTCCGACCGGAATCGCCCACACCGCCGCCCGACGGTGTTCTCGACCCGGCGACGCGTGCTGGCAGCCGTGTCGTCGATCGCCCTCGTCGGCGGTCTTGCCCTCAGTGGGGCCGCCCCCGCGGCGAGCGCTGACACCGTCCACCCCCGCGACGGCGTACAGGCCGACCTCGACCGCCTCGTGAGCGAGGGCACGTTCCCAGCCGCCCTCGCCGCCGTCCGCACCTCCGACAGCCGTACCCGTAACTACACCGCCGGCGTGGCCGAACTCGACACCAGACGGAAGCCGCCGGTCGATGGGCGGGTGCGCATCGGCAGCAACACCAAGACCTTCGTCGCCACCGTGGTCCTGCAACTCGTCGGCGAGGGCAAGGTCGACCTGGACGAACCGATCGAGACGTACCTGCCCGGCCTGATCCGTGGCGACGGCATCGACGGGCGACAGATCACCGTACGGCAGGTGCTGCAGCAGACCAGTGGCCTACCCGGCTATGTGGACGACATCGCCCCAGACTTCTTCCTCCTCCGGCACACCTACTTCGAGCCGCGCGACCTACTCGACCTGGCCCTCGCGGACAAGGCGAGCTTCGCACCCGGCACGAGGTGGGAGTACAGCAACACCAACTACCTCGTCGCCGGGCTGCTCATCCAGAAGGTCACCGGCCGTCCGGTGGCCGAGGAAGTCACCAACCGCATCATCGTTCCCCTCCGGTTGCGTGACACGTACTTCCCCCGCGTCGGCGAACAGGGCATCCGGGGCCGGCACCCGCACGGCTACTTCACCGACGACCCGGACAAGCCGCTGCAGGACGTCACGAAGATGGACCCGTCCTGGGGCTGGGCGGCCGGCGCGATGATCTCCAGCCCCAGCGACACCAATCGCTTCTTCGCCGCCCTCCTCGCCGGGGACCTGCTCCGGCCCGCCGAACTCGACCAGATGCGCACCACGGTCCCCGCCTTTCCCGGCCGCGGCTACGGCCTCGGCCTGATGAGCTGGGACCTGACCTGCGGCGACCGCGCCTGGGGCCACGGCGGGGACATCCCCGGCTTCACGACCCGCGGCGGCGTCACCGAGGACGGCCGTGCCGTCACCCTCGCCGTCACCTCGACGCCGACGACCGAGACCAGCGCCAACCAGGTGGACGCAGCCGTCGACGCGGCTCTCTGCAGGTAGGCCCCCGGTGCGTTCCGTGCCTCGCCCCCGGTCGGGGCACGGGACGCCGGCCGGGCACCTATCCGACATCCTGCAGGTCCTCCCTGCTGCGGACTTCAGTGTTGGGTACGGCCGGCCGCCCCGCGGCCCCGGCGCCCACATCCGCCCAGGTGACATCCCCGAGTCGGACCGGCCCTGGCCGGGCGTACGTGTCCTGACGGATCAGGACCAGGCAGACGATCGTGAACAGTACGAGCGCGGCCACGCTGCCAACGGCCATAGCGGGAGTGAACGGCACCAGCAGGAGGGTGCTGACCAACTCCGCGAAGATCAGCACGAACAGCACCCCGCGGATCGTCAGGGGCGTCAGCCGGGTACAGATCCACGCCCCTAACGGCGCTCCCACGGCCACCACCGGCGCGGCAGTGATCCAGTAGTCAACCACAAATCCGGTAAAATCGCGGACGACGAACACATGCGTCAGAAACGCGGCGATCGACACCAGCGTCATCATTACCACCGTGGTCGGGGTTGCCACCTTCTCCGACACCCGAAAGAGCAACACGAGCAGCAAGAACATGACGCAGTTCTCACCCACCCCGGCCACGCCGCTGAGCAACCCACCAAAGAAGCCGGCACCCAGGACCAGATTGCGCTCCCGCCCAGTCCACGTCGGCACCACGAAGTTTCGCTGATATCCGCGCTGACGCAGTTGCACCAGTAACGCTACCGCGAGCGCCACAAGCAGCATCGTAAACAGCACCCGCACCAGCTTCAGCGGCACATGTGGAGCGATCATCGTCACGCTGAGCACCACGCCGAGTATTCCTGCGGTGGAGCCGTACAGCACCACCCGTCGTTCTATCGGCACCCGGCACAACAGGATCGACAGCGAAGCCGCAGTCATACCGATCGACTGAATGGCAAAGGTGAAGATACGCGCCTGGTCCGGCGGCACGGTCAGCACTTTCGTCATCACCGGAAAGGCAATCGCACCACCACCCTCACTGGTCCCACCACCGACCAGCGAGCCGAACACCATAGTGAGCGCCACCGGCCAGTTCTCTTCGAGTCGAGTGAAGTAGCCCCACCCCCACACCTTTGCCCAGATCAGCCACACGATCGCCGCAAGAACAGCGTTCACCAGCAACACTCGGGGCACTCGTACCATTTCTGCCGTCCCGCCTTCCACAGTATTCCCTGAATCATCGGCCGCGGTCTAGTCGTTCACAGTCACCGACGTTCGGCAAGGACCAAAAAGAGCAAAACAAAAGAATTGGGCGGCGGGCCGGCAGGTCACCCAGCTCCGGTTGCACCCGGCGCACTTCTGATGGATTGGGCTGGTCTGGTGGATTGGGCTGGATTGGGAGAGGCCGCACACCGCCCCCTGAAGGCCCGGGGCTCCGACCCTGACGCAGCGTGACCTCCACAGGACCACCACCAGCGATCCACAGAACCACGAGGGCTCGTTCCCACCGTCAGTCGAGGAGAACGGGCCCGCTACGGGCAGCCCGCTTGCTCCCGACGGGGCCCGCCTCCGACCTCACACCAGGACGAACCCGCCACGGCAAGCCGCACCAACGGCCCATCCGGATTGTTGGTACGGACGGAGATCAGCCGGATGGGGGTTCTCAGGGCCCCTACCTGGGTACCGTCATGGGATGGTGTACATGCCGTCGCTACCGCAGCCGCAGCGGTTGCTCCTGGCTGAACTGGCAGGCACAGCCAACCGGTACAGCATCGGCGAAGGTCGGGGCCTGCCGCAGGAGGTGGCGGTTGCCGCGGTACGGGCGATCACCGACGACCCAGTGTTACTGGGCATCCAGGCCGGGGTGGCGATGGCGGATCCTTACGGGGTCAGTCAGCCAACCGTCGAACTGCTTCAGGCCGCCGGCGCTGACATGACCATCGCACAGCAGCACGCGACCGAGGTGCGGGAACGGTTGGAGCGGATCGGGATCGCCAGCGAGTCCGACGGTGACGATGCCGATGGGCGACGCGGCCAGCGTGGTGACGGGCAGCCAGACGGCCAGTGCGGCTAGGGACCCACGGTCCCGATAGAGGGATGATCCCGCCCCGTCGCCTTTGGCGACGGGGCGGGATCTCTTTCTTCGTCCGTTTGTGGAGTGTTATCCGGCGCAGCCGGGAACGTTGACGCAGTTGTTGGGTCGATTCTTGATCACCACAGTACCGGTTGCGGTGTTGAGATCGACCGTACCAGCGGCGTTGAAGATACCCCCACCATTCGTTACGGCAATATTCTTGATGACCTTTGTCGAGAAGAGCGAAGTCGTGGCCTGAGTGGAGTTGAAGATGCCGCCACCCCGGTCGGCCTGGTTGTCGATAATCTTCGTGTTCCGCACGACCGTCTGGCCCCCGTTGAAGATCCCTCCGCCGTCAAATTCCGTAGCGATGTTGTTCTTGATGATACTGTCCTCGACGACCGCGAAGGAAGCGCCCCCATTGGTGGGCCCGGAAACTCCCAAGCCACCAACAGTCTGCGCTGTGTTATCCGTGAGTGCTACCTTCCGCAACGTTACCTGCCCGACAGTGGAGACCCGGACACCACCCGTGTCGGCGGCGGAGTTCCCGGCGATCCGGGTGCCGGTGACCACGCCGATACCGCCGGACACGTACAGCCCGCCGCCGATGGCCGCCTGATTACCGGAGATGGTGCCGCCCTTGACCGTGACCGTGCTGCTGGACGAGTAGATGCCACCGCCAAATTCAGAAAGATTGTTGTCGATGTGGGATTTGACGATCTCCAGGAGTCCGGTGCTGTAGATCCCGCCTCCCTGCTCGTTGGTGTCGTTGGCGGTGTTGCGGTTGACTGTGGAGTGGTTGACCCGGGTGGTGCCGTTGTTGGCGATGCCACCTCCCGAGTCGCCGGAGATGTTGCGGGTGATGGTGCTGTGCGTGGTGGTCAGCGCTCCACCGGCGTTGACCAGGATCCCCCCGCCGTCGCCGTCGGTCTGCCCGCCGGTGACGGTCAGCTTGTTGAGGGTGAGGTCACCACCAACGTCAACAGTGAAGATCCGGAATTCGTCAACAGCGGCGGCGCGTTCGATGGTGGTCTTCTTGCCGCCGTTGAGGGTGATCGGGGCGGTGATCGCGGGCAGCCCCGCACCGTCGATGTCGGCGGTGAGCAGGTAGGTGCAGTCCTTGGCCAAATCAAGCACGGCACCGCCGCGGGCGTTGGCCAGGGTGATCTGCGCGATCAACGCGTCCGCGTCACACGGCACCGGGATACCCGCCGGCTTCTGCGACCCCCTGCCCTTACCGTCGCCCTTACCCCTGTCATCCCCCTTGCCCGCGTCGCGCTTGTTCGTGTCGTCGCGCCTACCGCGGTCGCCACCGTGGTCATCAGCGGCGGTCAGGGTACGCCCAAACGCACCCACGGCCGGACTCGCGGCGACACCAACGGCACCCAGGGCCAGACCGGTCACCCCGGCCAACCCCACCGCCCACCACCGCCACCGCGCCCGACTCCCGCCAGGCCGCACCGGCCCCTGAGTCTGATCTTGATAACTCATCGTGAACTCGACGTCCTTCCCCCGTACGCCACAAGGAACCCACCACCCGCGCCACGGGGGCCGCCCCTCGGCTACCAAACGGCGGTAGCAGCCACCCGCAACCTAAACAGACATGCACCCCATACAATTGTAAACACGAAGAATATGCCTGAAACGGGCAGTCATCCTTTGATCATTGCTCATCTGGACCGGCATCCCGGATGGCTGAGGTGGGGCGCCGTTCGCTACTGTCCTGCCCTGTGGCAAGCACGAACCTCCGCACCGAACGCCTCGAACTTCGGCCGGTACGTGACGAGGACATCGACCGCATCCTGGAGTACCGCAACCTGCCGGAGGTCACCCGCTGGCTGCTCCGCACCGACGTTGACCCAGCGGCTTTCCGAGCGGCATGGCGACGCTCAGCGGAAGACCCCCACGACCACAGGGTGGCGGTGACCCGCGACGGCGTCGTCATCGGCACCGTCTCGCTCGACGTGCGCACCAGTATGGGGCAGCCCGGCACGCCGCCGGGGACAGAAGCCGAGGTCGGCTACATCTTCGACCCGAGGTACGGCGGCCACGGCTACGCGACTGAAGCGGTCACCGCGATGGTCTCCTACTCGTTCGCCCGGTTGGGCGTACGCCGGATCACCGCTGGTTGCTATGCGGACAACCTCGCCTCGGTGCGGCTCCTCGAAAAAGTCGGCATGCGGCGGGAGCAGCACGGCGTCGGCAACTCCTGGCACGCCGAGTTGGGCTGGGTGGACGGCTACACGTACGCCCTGCTCGCCGAGGAGTGGTCCAAACAGCCGTAACCCTTACCCCACCGGCTGTTCAGGACTCCGGCGGATCGTCACCGGCACCTCACCGAGGCGGTAGTGGACGACCTCGAACGGCCACGCCGCTCGCAGCCACGCCCCCACAATCTCGGTCAGCAGACCATCCAGCTCCGCGCGAGCAGCGGACACCCACGACGAGGCCGCCACCTCCCGCTCACCCGTCGACGACGGCTCGAAATACACGCAGCCGACCACGTCACCGGTGGCGATGTCGATGACCGAGTACGCGAAGTCCACCCGCTGATGTGACCGCTGCGCATGCCCCGCCAGGTCCTCGTGGTTCTCGGCGAGCGTCATCCCGGCCACCGGCGGCCAGCCCTGGTCGAATCCCGGCGTTGACCGGATGTGCGCAATACTCGACATCCAGGCAGCGTGATCCGCCTCGTTGTGTTGCGGCCCGAGCAACTCGAGCCGCAACCCATGGGCAACACACACATCTGGTACAGCGAACGAAGCCGCGACGAGCGGTAGGTCGGTCACCTGCGGAGCCTAACAGCCCAACTGCTGGCTGGCAGTGCAGCGGACCGGCCGATGGCGGTCCGCCCAGGCACGCCGGCCGGTAGGTCAGCCCTGGCACGTGGGAACGTTCACGCAGTTGTCTGGTCGATTCTTGACCACAGTGGTGCCGGTAGCACTGGAGAGATCAACCGTGCCGCCGATCTCGTTGAAGATGCCGCCGCCGTCGGTGCCGGCGACGTTCTCGACAACCTTCGTGCGCAGCAGGGTGAGCGCGCCGACCGATCCGTTGAAGATGCCGCCGCCCGACTCGGTGGCCTGATTACCGGTGACCTTTGTACGCAGAAGCGTCAACGTGCCGAGATTGTGAATGCCACCACCGTTGACTCCGACATTGTCCTTGATGACACTGTCCTCGACGAGCAGGGCTCCCCCTTGCAGAAAGATCGCACTCTGGCCGGTGCCGGCTGCGGTGTTGGCCGCGATGGTGACCCGGGACATGGTGAGCTGGAGGGGCCCACCGGCGACAGCGGAACCGCCGAAGCCCGTTGTCGTGTTCTCCTCGATGCGGGTGTCGGCGATAGTCCCGGTCACCCCACCGAGGAGGAAAATAGCTCCCCCCTCGGAGGCTTGATGACCGACCAACTCGCTCCGGGTAACGGTCAACTGACCACTGATCGTGAGAGCACCGCCAGTCAGCGCAGTATTCGCGTCGAGCCGCGACTTGTCGATGGCGAGTGTACCGATACTGAAGATCCCGCCGCCGATATTAGCAGCAGCATTTCGACTGAGGTCGGAGTGTTCGATATGGAGCACGCCGCCAATGTTCGCGATCCCGCCGGCGTCGCCGCCACTGGATACATTTTCGACAATCTTACTCTTCCTGACTGTGGCACCGCCACCTGGGTTGATGAGAATCCCGCCGCCGTCGTTGTCACCAGAGAGCCGCCCACCGGTGACGGTGAGGTGATTAAGGGTGAGTCGACCGTTGGCGTTGACGGTGAGGATTCTGAAGTCGTCGGCCGCGGCGGAGCGTTTGAGGGTGGTGTTCTTTCCGCCGTTGAGGGTGATGGGAGTGGTGATCGCCGGCAGGCCGGCACCGTCGAGGTCAGCGGTGAGCAGGTAGGTACAGCCCTCGGCAAGGTCGAGCACGGCACCACCCCGGGCGTTGGCTCGGGTGATCTCGGCGATCAGCCGACTCGTGTCACAGGGCACCCGCGTACCCTTCGGCTGCCCGAGTTGGTCATCGACGACGGCAGCGTGTCCGACACCCTCGCCGCCGGGGGCGGCGGTGAGGGTGGTGACGGCAGCGGCGGTAAGCGCCAGGCCGGTCGCTCCGGCCAGCCCGGCAGCCCACCATCGTGACCTCGCCTGACCTCCGTTGCGATGCTCCGGGTTGGATCTGGTCGTGTGACGCTGATGGTTCATCGCGGTGTTGACACCCTTCCCCGTGAACGACGAGGAGCCCGACGGCCGGGTTCTCCTCGGCTACCGGGCCGGCGGTAGCAGCCACCCGCACGCTAGACCGACACCGATCCGATGTAGCTACAATTCCGAAGAAAATACTTAAACCAGACAAAATTCCCAATCCGGATATGGACCGGCCGCACGCCCCTCGCAGGGCCGTGACCGCAGGCGGAACCACACAGCGATGGCCAAGGACGCCGCCTTCCCCGACCTGCTGCACGCCGGAACCGGTGGTGGCCGCCGGAACCGGGCCTTCGCCAACTCGGCACCCGCGGGAAAGCCCAGGCCATCATCGCCGGCTACGAACTCAACTACACCCACAAACAACACCGCACGGTTGTCGGCGTCATGTCCTGTTCCGGCGTCCATCTGGCAGATCGTTGACTTGAGCTTGGCGTGTTCGTCGTGGCGGACCTCGGATGCCCTGCGGGACCGGCACAGATGCGCCAACCACGCCCGCCTGCTCCGTCGTCGCACCCGAAGCCGGCACCTACTCCTGGGCGCGCCCCAGGTCCGCAACCCCGAAGTCGGGGTGGACCTGTTCGGGCCGGGCCAGCTAGGACGAACGTACCGTTTGGGTAGTTTCTTCGGTTTCATGTTCGCATGAGGCCAGTATCGGTTTTGCTCGGGGTGATTGCTACGCCTGCCGTGGGCAGGGAGCGGCCACAGCCGTCGCGCGGTTCGCTGCTCGTTTGAGACGGGGAAAGGACACCGAGACCGGATGAACCATCAGCACCAGGTATCCACACCAGGCCCCCGCCGCACACCCCGGGCGAAGGCGAAATGGTGGACTGTCGGGCTCGCTGGCGTGACTGGGCTGGCCCTCACCACCGGCGTCGCCGCCGCCCCGGCCGCCGCCGCGGTCGGACGCACCCTCACCCCCGACGGCTGGACCTCCGCTGAGGACCACCGCGAACGCGGCATGAGCGAGGGCGAGGCCAGGGGCAAGGGCAAGGGCAAGGGCAAAAAGGACACCGCACCCAACGGCACCCCCGTGCCCTGCGACGCGGACGCCCTCATCGCCGCGATCACCCTGGCCAACGCCCGCGACGGCGCCGTGCTCGACCTCGCCAAGGACTGCACCTACCTGCTCACCGCCGACATCGACGGCAACGGCCTGCCCGCCATCACCGCCCCCATCACCCTCAACGGCGGCAAGAACACCACCATCGAACGCGCCGCCACCGCCGACGGATTCCGCATCCTCACCGTCGATGCCGGCGGCAACCTCATCCTCAACAAATTGACCATCACCGGCGGGCAGACCGACGGCGAAGGAGGCGGCATCCTCGTCAACCCCGGCGGCACCCTTACCACCAACCACAGCAGCATCACCCGCAACATCACCAACGTCTCCGGTGGCGGCATCGCCAACAACGGCACCACCCGAGTCAACCACTCCACAGTCGAACGGAACACCGCCACCAGCCAAGGAGGCGGGATCTCGAGCACCGGTCTCCTGGAAGTCGTCACGTCACACATCGACAACAATAAATCAATCCCTGCCCTGGGCGGCGGCATCTACCAAGCCGGCAGCACCGTCACCATCAAGGGCGGCAGCATCTCCGGCAACCAAGCAGAGGTCGCTGGCGGTTTGTTCGTCTCCGGAGGCGTCGGTGTGGTTACCGGCACCCGAATCACCAAAAACACGGTACGCAGCAGTGGCGGTGGTGGTCTCCGGTCTGACGCCGGCGCGCAACTCACGCTACGAAAGGTCCATCTAGCCGACAACGCCTCACCAGTCCTCGGCGGCGGCATGTTCGTCTCGACCGGCAGCTTCGCCGTAGTCGAGGGCAGCACCGTCAAGAACAACAACCTTACGACGAACTCGCCCGGCGGAGGAATTTACAACGCAGGGCAAACCGTGCTGCGACGCACAACCGTCATCGGCAACCAGGCCGGTCAAGGCGGCGGCATACTCAACGAAGGCACGATGGACCTCTTCACCACGAAGGTGATCAAAAACATCGCTGTCACCGACGCTGGAGGCATCCTCAGCATCGCCGGAACCGTGAACCTGAACACCGCCACCGGCACCGTGGTCATCAAAAACCGACCCAACAACTGCGTTGGCGTCCCCGGCTGCCCAGGCTGACGGTCACGACGCATCACGAGGGGTTCCGTCTCTTGCCGCTCAAAGGCGAGGAACGGAACCCCTCGGCCGCTCGCGCAATTCGTCGAGCGAGTCCGTCACGTCGAGGGTGGCCTATCCTCGACAAAGGCCCGCATCTGGCCGCCTCCCGAACTGGACAGACCTATCGGCCGACCAGACCTGTCCTGTATGTACCAGCAGATCAACCAATTGACCCTGGCCACACCCGTCCGGCAATGTCATCATGTGCCGCATGACTGAGCCACTAACCAGTATCGTCCTCGTGTACGCAGGGCACAAATGGGACCGTGATCTGCCCATCTATCAGCAGAAGAACGCGCCAGGACATATCCGCCACATGCATGAGCAGGTCGCATCGGGCGCCGCTATCGTGGCTGGCCCGATGCACAACGGGGCAGGGCTGCTAGCGGAAGAGCTGCTCGGGGTCGTCATCTATGATCGCCCGGTACCGGAGGCGACGGAAATTGCCGCCGCGGATCCGGCCGTTGTCGGTGGGCAACTCCGGGTTGAGGTGCGTCCCCTCTACCGAGTCACGGTGTAAACCGACGCCCTCGGTGAGCACCGTCGAGGTATTGCCCCCAGTGATGACCGCGCCGCCACAATGTGGCTTGGTCGCGGCCTGCGATGGGCTACGGAAGCTGCCGACGGGGCGATCATTCCCGGGCGTTCTTGGCGCGTTTGAGGGCTGCCCTCCACAGTCGTTCCTGCGCGGCGGCGTCTGGGGCGTCAGCGGCACCGGCGGCGGATGCTAAAGCGTCACGGACTTCGTCCGGGCTCCACCCGTTGGCCAGTAGCGCGGCGATCTGGTGAGCGAGCGCGGAGGCTCGCCCCCGGGCCAGTCTGGCTTGGGCGTCCGTGTGGCCAACGCGCCACGGCAACGCGTCGATCACCTGATCAGCGTCGCTGAGGTGTGCCTTCACGTCGACTGGGCCGGTGCTCACGCTGATGCCCCACCTTCTTCAAGCCGTCTCCGGGCGACACGGGGCCCGGCGGGGGCGAAGTGTCGCACAGCCGGCCCGACCGGATCAGGCCCTAGGGCGGTGTCGATGAGGGTGGTGGCGGCGGTGCGGGCATGGTGGACGGGGCTGTCGGTGCCGGTGATGGCGGCGGTGGTTTGTGCCCCTTCGGCGAGGACGGCGAGTTGGTCGGCGAGGGCTGCGGGTGCGCCGGTGGCGGCGACGATGCCGGCCAAGCGTTGCTGAAACTGGACTTTCTGGTCGCGGACGAGGGCGGCGATGTGGGGTGTGGTGCCGCCGAGTTCGCTGAAGGCGTTGACGAAGATACAGCCTCGGAAGCCGTCTTCGGTGGACCAGCGGGCGAGCATGTCGTAGATGGCCAGGAGTTGTCCGCGGGGCGTGCCCCCTCCGGCGGCGACAGCGTCGTCGACCCAGGTGTTCCAGATCTGACGACGGCGGTGCAGGACGGCTTCGACGAGGGTCTCCTTGGAGGGGAACAGCTGGTAGAGGCGCCTGAGGGAGACACCGGACTCGTCGCGGAGGACGTCCATACCCACGGCGTGGATACCGCGGTGGTAGTAGAGCCGGTCGGCCGTACCCAGGACGTGCTCGCGGATCTGCTCGACCTGTTGAGTCCGGTTTCGGCTGGTAGTGGGCATGGTGTCCTCCTGTCTGGGGCGGTGTGGCGACAGTCACGGTGGGATGGCGCTGATCCGACTGGCACCGAGAACGTTCGTTCTCTACTGTACTCCCCAGGATAAGTGAGAACGATCGTTCTAAACCTTGGCTGGGAGGCCGTCATGCCGTACATCACCGTCGGGACCGAGAACAGCAGCAGCATCGACGTGTACTACGAGGACCACGGTCAGGGACAGCCGGTGGTACTCATCCACGGCTACCCCCTGAGCGGGCACTCGTGGGAGAAGCAGACCGCCGCCCTCCTTCAGGCCGACTACCGGGTGATCACCTACGACCGGCGAGGGTTCGGCCAGTCCAGCCAACCCACCGTCGGCTACGACTACGACACCTTCGCCGCCGACCTGAACACCGTCCTGGAGACCCTCGACCTCACCGACGTGGTACTGGTCGGATTCAGCATGGGCACTGGCGAGGTGGCCCGCTACCTGAGCCGCTACGGCTCCGCCCGGGTCGCCAAGGCCGCGTTCCTCGCCTCGCTGGAACCGTTCCTGCTGCAGACCGACGACAACCCGACCGGTGTGCCGCAGGACGTGTTCGACGGCATCCTCGCCGCGGTCACCGCTGACCGGTACGCCTACTTCACCGACTTCTACCGCAACTTCTACAACACCGATGACACCCTCGGCAGCCGCCTGTCCGAGGAGGCACTGCGTAACAGCTGGAACGTCGCCGCCGGCGCGTCCTGGTACGCCTCCAGCGCCGCCGTGCCCACCTGGATCACCGACTTCCGCGCCGACATCCCGGCCGTCGACGTACCAACGCTGATCCTGCACGGCACCGCCGACAACATCCTGCCCATCGACGCCACCGCCCGCGAATTCCACAAGCGGCTACCCGAGGCCGACTACGTCGAGATCGACGGCGCTCCCCACGGCCTGCTCTGGACCCACACGACCGAGGTCAACCAGGCCCTACTGACCTTCCTCGCCAAGTAACCCACCGGGGCGGGGGCCCGCGCCCGCCGTGACGCTGGCCCCGCCCTCGCACACACAGACACCAGACACGCCCGCTTCGATCAACGCCCGGCCCCCGCGGGCCGCACATCACGTAAGGACACTGACATGGAAACTCTCGACACCCCTACCCGCTCGACCAGTAGCAGCCGTCGCCGGCTCGTCACCGCCCTGCTGGCGGGTGTGACCGCGGTCGGTATCGCCGCCGGCGGTACCGCCATCGCCACCAACAGCAGCAGCGAGGCCCAGGCCGGCGCCGCGGCCGCGGCCGGGAAACGGTCGAACCTGAACGAGGGATTCGTCACCACCCGCGACGGCGTGGACATCTTCTACAAGGACTGGGGCCCCCACGACGGACGACCCGTGGTCTTCAGCCACGGCTGGCCCCTGAACTCCGACAGCTGGGAATCCCAGATGATGCACCTGGCCGACAACGGCTACCGCGTCATCGCCCACGACCGCCGGGGCCACGGCCAGTCCTCCCAGACCTGGGAGGGCAACGACATGGACCACTACGCCGACGACCTCGCCACCGTCATCACAAAGCTGAAGCTACGGGACGTGACTCTGGTCGGGTTCTCCACCGGCGGCGGAGAAGTCGCCCGCTACGTCGGCCGACACGGCACCGACCGCATCGCCCAGGTCGCCCTCGTCGGCGCGGTCACCCCACTGATGCTCAAGACCCCTGACAACCCCAACGGCGTACCCATCGACGTCTTCGACGGCCTCCGGGAAGGCTCCCTCACCGACCGCTCCCAGCTCTACCGCGACCTCGCCGAAGGACCGTTCTTCGGCGCCAACCGCCCCGACGCCGAGGTATCGCAGGGCATGAAGGACACCTTCTGGCTACAGAGCATGCAGGCCGGCCACAAAGCCGCCCACGACTCGATCAAGGCGTTCTCCGAAACCGACCTCACCGAAGACCTCAAGCGCTTCGACGTACCCACCCTGATCATCCACGGCGGCGACGACCAGGTCGTGCCAATCGAGAACTCCGCCCACGAAGCACACGAGATCGTGGCCGACTCCACCCTCAAGGTCTACCCCGACGGCCCCCACGGCATCACCGACACCCACAAGCAGCAGCTCAACAACGACCTACTCACCTTCGTCAACAGCCTCTAACCATCACACGCCCCGCGGGGTGGGCCAACCAGCCCACCCCGCACCCTTCCGACCCGCCAGCGACGTCATCCGCGCGGCGGGCGACGCGAAAAGGAGCCCTGATGTCCACCACCCCAACTGCTGGCGTTGTTCAGGCCACCCACTACCGGTGATGTCGGCGTCGCCCTCGACACCATCGCCACTACCGCACGTACCCTTGCCGACACCATCGCCGAACGTGCCGCCGCGATCGGCACACCACCGGACGGACGCGGCATCACCATCGTGGCCACCAGCCAGCTACCCCAACTGGACGCCGGCGTGTTGCGTGACGACACCGTGATCGAAAAAGTCGAGGACATCCTCACCACCACCGCCGCAGGAATCCACCAAGCGATCGACGTCACCGCCGACGACCCCATCACCCAGGACATCCTCATCGCCACCGGCCACGACATCGAACAGCAATCCTGGCTCCTCCGCTCGCAGCGATAACGCGTCAACCGCCCCGGGCATCGAACCAGCAGACACAACACCGGCCGATACCCACCATCAGGTACCGGCCGGCAGCCCACAAAACCGTCGTGAGTGAGGAATCCAGCTCCACCGAGTACACCCACGTCACTGGTGTCTGTTTGATGCCCCTGTGGGGTGTGGTTGGGGCCATGGCGGCGGCGGAATTCGGGCGGGCGTCGGGGCGTTACACCCTGCGTACGGCCGAGGAAGCGCCCCGCTCCGGCGGGTGTCGCCCGTGCGTGTGCCCCGGGAATGATGGTGGCCGGCCGGTCGTTACATCTGGACCCGGCGTCGTGTGAGCCCGTCCAGGGCCGCGGTCGTCTGAGGATCTTCTTTCGTTTGTTCTGTTGAGCGCCGGACGGTGCTTGCACCCCGCTCCCGACCCCCTTTTCGGGATGTGTGTGGGTGTCGACCCCCGAATGGAGCACACCTGATGAACACGATTCTGCGTCGTAGCGTCCTGGGTATCGCTGGTCTGGCCCTGTCCACCGGTGTCGTCGCCGGCCCCCTGGCCACCCTCACCGACAGCACCCCGGCCTCGGCTTCGGCCGCGGCGGTGCAGGTCGCGAAGCCGGACCTGGACACCCTGATCCCGCACGGCACCCAGGGCAAGCAGTCACGCATCACTCTCGGTGATGAGCAGACCGGGAACGTGAAGGCCATCATCGAGGCCACGAAGGCCGCCGGGATGGACGAGCGGGCCGCCGTCGTGGCGATCGCTACCAGCTTGCAGGAGTCGAAGCTGGAGAACCTGGGTCACCTGGGTGACCGCAACGACCACGACTCGCAGGGCCTGTTCCAGCAGCGCCCCTCCTCCGGCTGGGGCACGGTCGAGCAGATCACCGACCCCGCCTACTCCACCACCGCGTTCCTCAACGGGCTCAAGCAGGTTGAGGGTTGGCAGGAGATGCCGTTGACCGAGGCCGCCCAGACGGTGCAGGTGTCGGCGTACCCGTTCCACTACGCCCAGTGGGAGACCCAGGCCGCCGACCTCGTGGCCGAGCACTGGACCAGCTGACCCAGCACACCACCACATATCTGACCCGCAAAGGGGAACACGTTGTTGGCCGGCACCCGGTTCGGGTGCCGGCCAACAGCCGTATCTGGGGTACTGCCGTGGGAAGCCACGGCCACGACTACTGACCTCAGGCCCACCAGTTTCCCTTCCACAACAGAGGCTGGTTCCGCGAGGCCCACCCACGCCGAGTGAGCCGCCCACGAGCAGGCCCGCCAAGCCTCCCAGGCCGCGGCCAGCGGCGACAACACCGCCGCCCGCGCCATCGCCGGCCGCCGACATTGACGAGCGGCCGGCGGTTGCCAAGCCTCGTCGGTACACACATCGGTGTAGCCGATGGCGCAGCGGGGACGGGCGGCCGGGGGTAGATCAAGGCGCAGGACGCGGGCGCGTAGTGCGCGCCATCGGGTGGTGCTGCCGCCCTGCCAGGATTGGCTCATAGCGTGGCTCACCGAAATGGTTGTGCTCGCGTCGCATCATGGCGTGATGAAGCTCTCACACAAGATCGCCATTGGAATTGCGGCTGTTGTCGCGCTCGGCGCGGGGGCAGCAACGTTGGTGGTCATCCTCCAGTCAGACAGCCCGGATACTGCGGTAGCGGAAGGCTCGTCCCCGAACGCGGGATCGGCGCCGGAGGGACAGTTGCGGGTTGCGGCGCTAATGGATCAGGCGGGCTGTGACGGGTCGGTGGTCGAAACGCAGCTCTACTCGTACGAGACAGGCCACTGCACACTGGGCGGATCCGACGTCACCATCGCGGTATTCCGAACCGACAGCCAGCGTGACGAGTGGATCTCGGTTGGCGGTGAATTCGGCGGCACGGTGGTGTCTGGCAGCGGCTGGGCGGCCATCTCGGAGCACCCTGACCCAGCCGGCACACTCGCTGAATCCCTGTCCGGCACGGTGCAGTAGGTCATCGCACGTAACTGAGACCGTCGAGACTCAACGCGGTCGCGCCGGACTGGGTGCGGCGTACCACGATGTCACCGGTGGTCATGATCTCGCAGGGGGCGGCGATACCGCCGGTGGTGGGCACCGACAGCAGCTGGCGGTGGGTGGGTGCGTGGCCGGTGGGCAGGGCCGCCACGACATGTCCCCAGCTGGTGCCACTGGAGGTGACGGCGATCCTGCCCCGTAGCCAGGTCCGGTCGTCGCTCTCCTGGCGCACGGCCAGGGGTGCGACGCCGGTACTGGTGTCCATGCTGTACCGGCCGGTCGCGTCGGGGTCGACGGCGGTGATGTCCTGCCACGCGTACAGGCTGGTTTGGAGTCGCCCGTCCTGGTCGATCCCCCCGGTGGTGACACGCAGGTCGGCGCCGTCGCGGCGCTCGAACCGAATCAGCGCCCCGGTGGCCGCAGCGTAGGAGCCGATCAGGGTGATCAGGTGGTCGTAGCCGAACCCGCCCGGCTGCTGCTCAGCCCGATAGCGCAGGGCCTCGTTGAACCACGTGGCGAGTTTGAGCTGACCGCCGATGGTGATGTGCGCCTCGGCGAGGTTGACGGCGCTGCCGCCGGGGACGTCGTTGAAACGGGCCGACAGCAGCGGGGCGGTAAGTGCGGTGGACGCGCCCACGTAGGCGCGGGGCGTGTAGGTGCCGGACAGGTCAGGCACCTGCCCGGCGGGCAGCAGCGCACTGCCGTCGAGGGGCCCGGCCGGGCCGGTGGCGGTGCCGACCGACGCTTTGGTGACGTAGGTACTCGCCGGATCCGGTGCCGTGGAGGTCGTCGGCACCAGGTCGGCGAGACTCGCGGGCGGGCCGGCGGGGATCGCGATGTCCGCCCGGTACCGCCAGGCGGTGGTGTCCACGTCGAGGGTGTACGCCCACCCGGACGGCGACCAGTCGACATCGTCCGAGACGGGCACGTCGAGTGTGTACGCGCCGCCGGCGTCAAGGGTGGCCGTGTGCGCGCCGGGCTGGATCGTCACATCGTCGGCGGGGCCTTGCAGGGGGATGGCCCGGGTCAGCCGGATCGTGCCGGCAGCGGGGGCACCGTCGGCGGTCAGGATGACACCGGCGATGGTGCGGGTGCCGAGACTAGCCGGATACGTCACGACCGCCCCCTGTACTGATCGGTGGTGTGCGGGCAGGCCCCAGCCAGTGACCTGCCCGCATCCCTGGTCGCGTCCCGCCCTGGACGCGCAACAGCCCGGTGGCGCTGACGCGTCCTACCGGGCTTTGGGCACACTCCGCCTATGCGGTGAATGTGTGATGACCATGATGGCGTGGTCAGGCGGCTTGCGTCAACTCGCCTTGCTGACCGCGTGCCGGTCCGCCGCGGTCCTCGACGGTGAGGCGGGTGTCTCGCTCGACGGTGGACAACTCTTGGAGGTCGTACCAGGTGGTGCCGCGTGCTCGTCCGGGTGTGTGCCAGGTGGTGACCCGCCCGTGTAGCGGGTCGTTGGGGTTGCGGGAGCGGCGGGCCCAGTCACGGATCCGGGCGGCGGTGATGTCGGGGCCGAGGGTGTGGGCGATCTGCGCGGCGGTGCCGAAGCGGTCACGGGTGAGTGGGGTGTCGCCGGGGCAGCGGCCGTCGGTGTTGAGGCGGGAGCGGCAGTGTCGGCAGGTCATGGTGCCATCCGGCCGGGCCTGAGGACTGCATCCCGCGGCCAGATGTGGGCGACGCCCTCCACAGCGTCGGGCATGCCGCAACCGCAGCCCTGTCCTACGCAGCGGCAGCCGGCGGCACAGATGACCGTCCACGCTTCTTGCGGTCCGCTGGTCTGTACGTGCATGTGGCGGAGTCGACAGGCCGGGCATGCGACCCCACGGATCGGGTCCCGGTCGGGTCCGACCCGCAGCACCCGCCGGGCCCTCCCATCCAGTTTGCGCAGTAGGGCGGTGAGGGCGGCTGCGGTACCGGACTGCATGGCGGGTATGTGCTGGCGGACGCGCTGGAGGGGGTCTGCGGCGCCGTGGCCTGGCAGGTGTCGGGCAACGGTGTCGAGTTGGCTGATCATTGCGGTTTGGGTTTCGGCGTAGCGGTTGCGACGGGCGGGTCCGGCGGCGGCGGTGAGTATGGCATCGCTGGTGGGGTCGCCGTGTCCGCCGAGGGCGTGGCGGCGGCCCCAGGTGGGTGAGCTAATGGGCTCTGCGGCGGCGGCCTGCTCGGCGGCGATGGCGCGGGCCTCGGCGGTGGCGCGGGCCTCGAGCTGGGCGAGGGCGGCGTTCAGGGACCAGGCGGCGGCGGTGGCGTGCAGGTGGTGCGGTGTCACGGGACGGCCCTCTCGGCGAGCGATGGTCAGGGTCTGGGTAGCCGGGCGGGCACGTGGGCGCGGGTGCGCCGCCAGGCGCTGGTGCTGCCGCCGCGCCGCTTTTGACTCGGCTGACATGATCAGCAGCTGGACGGTCAACCTGGATGAAGCAGAGGTGAGAGCAGGCGTGCGTAGATGGGTCATCGGTGGGGCGATCGTGATCGTTGTGGGGCTCGTGGGCGCGCTCGTCCTCCAGCTGCGGGGCACGACCCGGTTTGATGACCGGGCCTATTCGGGCAGCAGTTGGGGTAAGACCCCGGATGAGGTCTTCGTCGATTTCGACCTTGTGCTTCCCGAGTGCACCGAAGGACGGATGCGGTACTGGGCAGGCAGCCTGCAGCTGTACATGAAGATCACGGCACCGTCGGACTGCGTCGACCAGTTCATCGAGGTGAACCGGTTGAAAAGCAGCGAAACTGCTCTCTCCGGCCCAGTAGACCTCATCAACAGCGCAAACCGGGCGGCAGAGTTCGGATGGCAGTCGTCCGCGGACCGGAAGTACACCCGACACTCGCGCGGGGAGAACTGGAAGAACAACGTCTGGACCCATGCATTCGTCGACGATGGCACCACCGAGCGGTCCCTGTACCTGCACGCCTGGCACCAGTAGTCGGCGCGCGGTCATCGGTCATCCCGGCCGATGACAACCGTCCCGCTGGGAACAAAGCCGCCCATCCGTAGGCCCGTCACGGTGTCCACAGAGCCGCTGTGAGCGGTTGGAACGGTGCCGCCCATCGCATCCGCGCCGGGGTCTACACGGGCCTGTGCGTGGCTCTCAGCGGGCGGCACGGCACCCTGCGCGCTGCCGGGCCGGGAACCGGTGCGGGTGGTGGCGTACCGCGCCCGCGCCCGGTCGATCCGCTCGACGGCGTCGTCAAGCGTGGCGATCAGCTCCTGGGCGTCGCCGAGGGCGGCGCGGGCCTGGTCGCGTTCGGCGGCGAGCTGGTCAACAAACTGCGCGACCGAGCCGGGGTCGCTGTAGCCGGCCCGGTGAAGAGCGGCCGACACGTCGGCGAGCTCGTCGAGAGCGCGGTCGTATTCGCGGTGGATGGGTAGACGGACGTGCACATGGGTGACCATTACGTCTCCTCAGGCGGCGGTCGTGGGTATGGGTTGGCCGTGGCCGGCGGTGTGGGTCACCACTGGTTCACGACCCGCCGTACGGCTGGCCCGTCGAGGACGAGGACGCCGCCGTCGTCGATGAGTCGCTCGACGACGGGGTGGCCGTAGCGGGTGGCGAGTTCGTCGTAGGCGGCGTCGGCGTTGGGTCCGCTGTTGGTGGTGACGATGAGGCGGCGCTGGTGTGCGCAGCGGGCATCGACGATGCGTTGGAGTTGTTCGAGCCACCAGTCGGTGACGCGTTCGCGGCCGAGGTCGTCGAGGACGAGTAGGGGGCAGGTGGTGGCGTAGTCGTAGGCGAAGGGTTCGGTGGAGTCGGGTTTGAGGGCGGCGGATAGGTCGGCGGCGGTCCAGACGGTCACCCAGGTGTCGCGGTTGTGCACGTCGTTGGCGATGGCGTATGCGGCGGTGGTTTTGCCGGTGCGGGCGGGGCCGGCGAGGACGAGTGCGCGGGGGCCGTGGTCCCACCAGCGGGTGATCTTTCCGTCGGGGTTTTGGGCGGGTGTGAGTTGGTTGTAGGTGGCGTTGGCGTAGCGGGTGGGGCGGCGGCGGGTGTAGACGATGGCGCGGTTGGCGGCTTGGCGGGCGCGGATGGCGTCCATTTCGCGGCGGTCGGCGTCGGCTTGGAGCTCGGCGAGGGTGGGGCCGTTGGTGGTCGGGGTGGTGTTGCTGGCGGCGCGGGTGGGCCAGTCGCCGAGGGCGGTGTGGATGGGGGTGGTCATGGGGCGGCTCCGGGGGTGCGGCTGGCGTAGGTGGCGGTGGCCTGGCCGTTGCGGAAGGGGTTGTCGTCGCGGCCGTTGAGGTGCCGGTTGGCGCCGGTGGCGCGGGAGCTGGGCGTGGATTTGCCGTTTTCGGCGGCGCGGAGCATCCAGTTACGCCAGGTCGCCGGCCAGTCGAGCTTGGTGGCGTCCTTGCCGGACTTCGCGGTCCAGTAGTTGCGGAACTTCTCGGTTTCCCGTTTGCCGTCGACTCCGGGGCAGTTGGCGGTGAACCACGCCTTCATGTCGTTGTCGACCGCGAAGTTGTCGGGGAGTCGGGTGCCGCGTTTGGTGGGGGCGGGGGGCGGCGCCGGAGGCGACGCGGGGGCCTCTCTTCCTGTGTCTGTATGTGGCTCTGTATCTGTATGTGGCGTGGAGTCGCGCGCGTGAGGCTGGAATCCGTTCGGAAGCGGCCCGGAGGCGGGTTCGGAAACCGGACGGTTTCCGTCTGGTTTCCGTTCGGAATCCGGTCGGCTGTTGTGTCTACCTCCGGGCCGTTTCCGTTCGGTGTCCTTGGTCATGAGCTGGGAGATCTCGTCGGCGGAGCGGTTCCACTTGAGCCAGGATCGGACGGTCCAGCCGCCGCGCTGGTCGTCTCGGATCCACAGTCCTTCGCGGACAAGTGCGGCGGCGCGGGCCTTGAGCGTGCCGAGTCCAACGCCGACATGTGCGAGTTGCCGGTCAGAAATGAAGCCGTCGTTGAGCACATCCGCGCAGAATGCGAGCGACCGGGTGTAGAGAACCTCTGCTTTTTCGCCTGCCGCGATGACGGCGTCGTCCTTGTAGTAGTGCGCCGACAAGGGGGCGTAGCTCCCGTTGCGGCGGACCTTGTTGACTGGCACCGGTGGCTCTCCTGGGTTCATGTGGTGCTGCGGGGGTGGTTGGGCCGGCCCCGCCCCCGGGGCCGGCCCAACCGGTCAGGGGGTGGCGCGGAGGACTTCGGCGCTCATACGTGTGCCTCCTCGGGGTGTGCGTGGCGGGTGATGATGCCGCGGACCGTGGACGCGGGAACGCCGGTCGTGGCGGCGATCTGCCGGTGTGACCAGTGCAGGCCGGCGAGGCGGAGCACGACCGTGTCGTTGTCGGCGAGCCCGGTCACGTCGACCGGCTCGTCGGCGGGTAGCGGGTCGGCTGGTGCCTCGCACACGAGCCGGTCCCCGGTGACCGTCCAGGTCGGTTGTCCGGTGATGCGGGCACCGTCGGTGCGGGCCATGGCGTCGAGGCCGGCGGACGCCTCGGCGATCAGGGCCGAGGCGGTGCGGGTGTCGTCGAGGATCGGCCACACCGCCCGGTAGACGTGGCCGGTCACTGGGCGGCCTCGTCGCGGAGCCGGTCCAGCTCGGCGGCCAGCTCCCGGCGCAGCATCTCTAGGCGGGCCACCTCGTCGCGCCAGGCCGGCACGTCGTCGGCCACGGCGGCAGCCAGCAGTCCGGCGTCTGGCTGCCGGCCGCTGTCGCGGGCGTCGGCGTACGTGACGTACCGGCTGGTCATGGCGTACAGGTCGGCGGGTGCCGGCCGGGGGCCCGGGGCCGGCATGACACCGGCCCCGGGCTCGTAGCCGCCGCATGAGCACGTCGAGGTGGAGCAGCCGCCCCGGCGGCCTGCCCGCAGTGTGTGTAGCGGCTCCAGGTGCCCGCACTCGCACCAGCCCGGCTCCCGCACCGGCCCGCCGAGGGCGGCGTCGCGGTCGCGGATCACAGCCGGTCCTTGCCGGCCACCGGGGCGCACGGGCACCCGCTGACGTTCATCACCGCCGGCCCGGCGGACACCAGCGCCCAGCACGGCAGGCCACGCTCGGTGGCGGTAGCGCACAGCGGGGCGGTGCAGCATCCGCAGGCGCCGCAGTCAGGCGACGGCGGGCGGGCCCACGTGTGCTCCACCTCGGTGGCGTTGCCGTAGTACGGATCTCCGTGGCTCACTGGGCACCTCCCGGCCGCGCGGCGTCCGGCCACTCCTGCTCGACATGCCCGCCGGCATCATCGGATCGCGCCGGCTCGGTGGGTGCCTCGTCGAGTACCTCACCGTCCAGGACGTCGCCCTGCGGTGCAGTGGCGCCGTCCGGGGCGTCCGCCGCGGACGCGACCCGGTGGGCCTCAGCCGCGGCGCGTAGTTGCTCCCGCCGGAACTCCGCCGACGTGGGCACCCACTTCTGCAACTGCCGTACCGCCGACTTGAGCCACATGGCGGCCTCGTGCTTCTGCCACGGGCTGTACTCGCTGTTCGCGCCCTGGCTGCTGGCCTTGATGCGGTCGATGTCGTCGCGGCTCAGCTCGACAACCCGGGACACCGCGCCGTCCTTCATGCGGGCGTATGCGTACACGCCGATCAGGGCGCCGCGTTCGGCGTCGCGGGCGAACGGCTTGTATCGGTGCACCGGCACGTCGTCGATGCCGCGCTGGTAGCGGTACTCGTCGTGCTCTCGCACGATCTCGGCGACCACCGAGGCAACCGCCCCGGCCCGGTACATCAACTCGATGTGCCCCTGGTAGCCGGTGATCCCTAGGATCTCCAGCCGGCCCTTCACTTTCCGCGGGGTGAGGTAGTACTGCTCAGTGCCAGGCTCCAGGCCCTGCCGGGCGGCGTCGAGCAGCGCGGCGAGGAACACGCCCGGGTTGTTCGAGGCGGCGATCTCCAACTCGAACCGGCCACCGTCGCCACGCTTGCCGCGCTTAAGCGCGCCCTGGGCCAGCCGAACCCACGTGGCCGGCTTGATGTGCGACGGCAATACCTGGGCGAACGACTCGGAGTACTGCGTGATCAAGCCGGCCGGGGAGTTGTCCCGGGTGGCCACGGCCTGTGAGACGGTCTGCGTCATCGCTTGCTCCTTGCGGGGGTGATCCGATCGGTAGTGGAGGTGGTGGCGTACGCGGCGGCCATCTCCGGCTGGTCCGCCTTGAGGCGGACCGTGTCGACGCGGGTCACGTCGTAGACGGAGCGGGTGGCGACCTTCACCCCGGCGGCGTCGACCGCGGTGCGATTCGGGCCCATCTCGGCGCGCAGGCGGGCCTCGAACCGGTCACACAACCGGCTAGCGGCCTGCTTGAGGGCGCGGGCCCGCCGGTAGCCCGCGGCCGTCTCCGTGCTGACTTCCGTCTGCTCGTCGACCAGGTCAGGGTGCAGACGCTTGAGCGTGGCGAGCGTGGCAGTGTGCTCGTCGACCTGCGGCGGGTCACCGCCGTCGACTCGGGCGAGGAGCCGACGACCCGCGTCGCGCATCACGGTCAGGTCCCGCTCGTCGCGGCGGATCGGCCCGTACGCCCGGAACCCTCCCGGGCCGAGCATGGCTATGTGGCCCTCGTCGACACCGAGAACGTCGCACTGCCACAGCACCTGTGCGCGGTAGTAGACCGGGATGTCATCGGTGCCAGGCTCACCCCAGCCGTCCCAGGCGCCGGTCCACTTGCACTCCAGCACCGACATCAGCCGGCCGACGCCCGGCCGAACCCATGTCCTGACGAGCCGATCGGGGGTGGCTAGCTGCCACCGCCGGGCCTCGTGCGCGTAGAGGCCAGCCGGACGGACGTACATGCCTGCCGGGGCGCCGACGGTGTGGCCCACCAGTCGGCGACAACCGGCTCCACCCGGCGACCAGTGGACATGTCCACGGTGTCGTCGGCGCACCAGCCGTTGATCTTCCGCCAGTAGAGCGAGAACGGGCTGTCCCACGGGCTAAGGCCGAGCACGGCGGCAATCTCAGACGCGGTGACCCCGTCACGGCGCAGCGTGTGCCACTTCGGGTTTCCAGGATTGGCCTGCTCAGGGCTAAGTAACTCGACCGCGTTCACGATCGCCTCCCCGGGACTGCTCGCAGTTGCTGGCCACCAGGCACGCACCGGGATGCCGGTCATAGACGTCCGGCTCCCCACCGGCGCCGAGCGTGGCGGCGGGATGCACCGGCCACCGGCACCCGCCAGCACACGGCGCCCCGCCAGTAATCGCGGCCTGGGTAGCGGCGGCGCCATCCGCCCACCGCCCGGCCCTCACCGCGGCCTCGCCGTCGGCCAGCGGTGAGAGCGGACCGTCCGTACCCGGACCGCCCGCGGCAGATCCCCCGGGATACGGCGGTGCCGGCCCGCCACCCGCACCGGCCGGGACAAGTGCGCGGCCATGGGCAGGACGATCGCGTCGATGAGGCTCACCGGCCCTCCCCTTCACGGCCGACGCCGAGCCGCTCCCGTGCGGCCACCAGACCCACCCGTAGCTGCTGGGAGGTGCTGATCGCCTGGTCCCGGTCGGCCCGTGCCTGCCGCAGGTCGGCGGACAGACCGCGGGCCAGGTCCCGCCACTGGGCGGCCTGCCTGGCACGCCGCTCGTAGGCGGCCTCGGCGATGTCCAGCTCGTCCTGGAGCCGGGACCGCTCGCGGTCGGCCGCATCCAGGGCGGCGGTCAGCTCCCGCACCATGTCGTCAGTCATGTGAGGCTCCAGATCAGCAGGGCGGCCAGAAGATAGATGGCGGCACCGATCGGCACGCCGACCAGAAGGGCAGTGACAATGCGGACGGTGTCCGCGTGCGGATGCGGCGCGGCAGCGTGCCGGGGGCCCTCCAGCGCCGGGCAGCACACGCCGTGCTCACGGCCGGGGACGGTCAGACAGCCGGGGCACACCCTGGGCCCGGAGTGGGTCTGCTCGTGGCGAGGCATCAGGCCACCTCCCGCAGCGCCGGATCCGGCAACGGGACCAGGCCGGGGCAGTGCGGCGGCAGCGTCACCGGCTCGAATTCCGGCGGCGGGTAGGTCCCGTCCGCGACACCCCGCCAGTAGGCGCACGCCTCGTCGCAGGACTCCCCGGGCAGGTGTCCACATCCCAGGTCCGGGACGGTGATCTCGGCGGCGTCGGCCGTGAGCGGCCAGGACGGGGCGCTCATCGGGCACCCCCGGCGTACTGCGCGACCGCAGCCTCCAGGCCTATGATCCTGCCAGGTTTGTAGTGCCTGGCGTACCCGCGCGGAGCCTGGGTGATCACGCCGTCCAGATCGGTGTAGAAGTAGTCGTACCGGCCGGGCGCGACGGTGATCCGGATGTAGTGGCCGGCCCGGGGCATCACCCCGACGGCTGGGTAGGTGTGGTGCGCGCTGAGGGTGAACGCTGACTCGATTTCCGCGAACGGGATTTCGCGGGTGCCCATCGGGGCCAGCCAGTAGCCCGTGTCGCATCGGCCATCGATCAGGCCGGACGAGGCGTGCTCACGCACGTCTACCCCGCACTCACGCGGGCAGGACATGTAGCCCGAGCCCGGGTCGGCCTGGTGCGGCGTGGCCTGCGGCTCTGCTGCCGGCGTGGGCCGCGCGGCGGTGTCGGGTACCGTCTTGTCTTGCATCTGCACTTCTCCTTCTGATGGTTGGTTGGTGCGGGTGTCGAGCCCTTCGCCGCGTCATCGGCGGGGGGCTCACTTACTGCGCGCCTCATCGACGAGGCGCTGTATCTGCCACTCCCGCTCCTCGGCGAGAGTCGCCGGCCGCATCCACCTGGGCTCCGGCTCCTTGGCCGGCGACGCGGACAGCGAGGCCAGGCCGACCGCGATGAGGGCAAAGCCGACTGCGATGAGGGCTACCGCGCGGGCGAGTAGAGCGGCGGTGGCGGTCATGCGATCAGCGCCGTCTGCTCATGCGTCCGCAACGGCTGCACACCACCCAGCCGGCGATGCAACAGATGCAGACCACGGGTGGTGACCCGCACCTGAGGCACATCAAGCACCAGCTCCCCCGTACGCGGGTGGTAGTGCGAGGCGGGTAGTTCGGACAGCCAGCCCGACTCGACAGCCCGCTGATACGGCCGCCAACGGCCGTCCCCGCGCTGCCGATAGATCCACTGCTGCTCGCCGAGGACCGTGAACAGCCGCCGCTCCCCCACGTTCAGGTTGGGATCGCGCGACAGGATCTTCGCGGCGTCCCGGACTGACCAGTCGCCGTCAGCCGACGCGAGGGTGTCCCACGACTGGGCCTTCGGCGCGGCCTCCGCCAACTCGGCAGCCTGCGCGTCAAGCTGCCGGGCCTGATCCGCGGCAAGCTGCAACGCATCCGCGTACGACTGCGGCACCGCCGGCACCGACTCGTACCGGCCCGTCGCCCGAATCGCGGGCAACACCTCGTGAGTCACCCAGCGGCGGAACGCACGTGCCTCAGGCTTACGACTCTGAAAGATCAAGTCGTATAGGCCGGACTCGTTGGTGATCCGGACGTGCTGCCTACGTCCCATGCCGTCGATGACCTCAGCAGTACTTAGGTCATCGGCGTGAAGCCTGCTCGCGGCCATGCTCGGGTTGGTGAGATCCAACCCCTGACAGGCGTCAGCGACCACGAACCAGGGCTCACCGCCGACCGTGACTGTCCTCAGCGGGAGATCGCCGAATTCGAAGGTTGTGATCTCGCGGCCGGGGCCGGTGGTGCCGCCGCTGCTTCCGCTGCCGCCTCCAGGCTGGCCAGGTGGGTGGGTCACGCCGCCGCCTTGCGCCGCTTCTTAAGGCTACGAGCCTGAGCCAGTTTGGCGTCGATGTACTCATCGATGGACGCGGCTTCGATCATCCGCCGCCGCCCGATCTTGCAGGAGCGCAGTTCCCCGCGCTGCACCATGAGGCCAATCTGCCGATAGGTGAGCTTGCCGAGCAGGTACCGCGTCGTCTCGACCGACACCAACCGGGGTTGACTGAACTCGGACTCTTCATGCGTAGCGGAGATCGCAGGTGGTTCTTCATTCATGAAGACACCGTACTACCTCATCGTGCATGAAGAAGGTCATACGTTCGGTTGATATCGCGCCCGGCCCGGTCGGCCTACCGTTGGACCATGGCGTACTCGTATTCGTATGTGTTTCGAAGGTCTGTAGCCCGTGGCCGGGAACGTCGACGCACGTGGAGAATGCGTCACGAGCAGGGAATCGTCTCTACGCGTGAGCCGTATGTTGGCCCCATGGCCCCGCCGGTTGAGGTACGCAGAGACGCCTACGCGAAGTGGGTACGGCGCGTCCTGGCGCAGGCCAAAGAGGTCCGCGGGCTAGGCGTCGTCGAGATCGCCAAGATGGCCGGCATCGGCAACCCTACGATCTATCGATGGGCCAAGGGCGAGGGCAAGGAGTTGCCGAACCCCGAGCAGGTGCTCGCCTTCTGCGACGCACTCGACATCCCGTCGGCTGCCGCGTTCACCATCCTGTGGCCCGGCAAGACCGAGCTACGCACCGAGGCGGAACCGATACCGATGGACGCCGACCTACAGACGCTCATGCGCAAACTCAACGATCCGCACGTAAGCGAGTTCGAGCGCGAGTTCATCCGCGAGACGCTTCGCCAGCTCGCTGACCGCCCGGTCCAGCGCGAGCGGCCACTAAAGCGCACCCGACGACGCGGCGTCGCAAGCTAACCCGAAGGACAAGATCATGCCCAGTAAGACTGGGCGCCCGGGGTTCTCGTACCGCGGCATCTCCGTTACCTGGAGCGACCAGCGGAAGCGCTACGAGGGAAAGGTGACCGTCGGCAAGCGCGCCGACGGCCGCTATGACCGTAAAAGCGTATACGGAAAGACCTCTGACGCCATCAAGGCAGACATCCGAAAACTACAGGAGAAGGCCGACAGGAAGATCCCGATTGCAGCGGGCCGGACGCCGACTGTTCGGAAGTGGTTCACTGAGTGGCTTACCGAGCTGCATGCGACACTGGAGCGCCCTCTCGCGCCTCGCACGGTCGACGCGTACCTATCGGCCTGCATGACATGGATCTTCCCGGCTATCGGCGATGTAGCTATCGACGAACTAACTGCGGCGAACCTTGACGCCTTGTATTCCAAGATGCGGCCCCACGTCGCCCCAACCTACCTGCTCAAGGTGCACGCGATCATTCGGCGTGGCCTGAAAATCGCAATGGCGCGCGACCTGGTACACCGAAACGTCGCAGCAATTCGCGGAAACCCAGGCAGCACGAAAGGGCGCAGGAAGAAGCCACTAACAGTCGAGCAGGCCCGCTGCCTCATTACTGCGATCGAACGGCGGCCGACCGCGTTGCGGTGGAAAGTCGGCCTCTCAATCGGCCCCCGACAAGGCGAGGCGTTGGGGCTTACGTGGCCGTGCGTTGACCTGGACGCGGGCGCGATCGCGAAGGATTGGCAGTTGCAGCGCCTGAAATGGCGGCACGGCTGCCCAGACCCAGTGAAATGCGCAGCCCAGTTCTGCCGGCGCGAAAATTGCCAGCCGAGTTGGGCGCACGGGTGCACCGACCCGGGCCGCTGCTATCAGCAGCCGTTCCGGTGTCCAGCACGGACACCGGGCGACCGATGCCCCCGGCATCACCGCCCATGCCCGAAGCCTTGCCCGCCCGGATGCACCCGGCACGCCACCCGGTGTCCCCAACGCAGGGACGGAGGACTGAGGCTGACCCGGCCGAAGACGTGGCTGGCCTCCGACGACGACGAGGTGGCCACTGATCTAGTGCTGCTGCCGGCGACTCTCGCAGCGGAACTGCGCGAGCACAAGCGGCAACAGAGCGGGCTCAAACAGAGGCTGGGCAAGGAGTACAAAGACGAGGGGTTAGTGTTTTGCCAGCCCAACGGTCGGCCCGTCGACCCTCGCGCCGATCTCGACGACTGGTACCAGATCCTCGCTGAGGCTGGATTGCCGCGCGCGGGGTCGCACGTGGCGCGGCACACAGCAGCAACGATGCTGCTGGACGCTGGGCTCGATATCTCCGCAGTCCAGCAGGCCATGGGCTGGCGGGACATCCGTACGGCCCGTCGGTATGCGGCGCCGAGTCTCGGCCAGGCGAAACGCGCAGCCGAGGCGGCAGAGACGGCACTCTTCCGCCCCGTGTCCGATCTTGCTGAGCATCGGGCTCGGAAGAGCGCCGGGTAGCTAAGTGTCCTCAAATTTGTCCTCAGATAGCGATCATACGATGCGCTTGATCGCCATCCGTCGACCCCAGACATGGCGAAGGGCCTGGTCAGCGGTGTGACCAGGCCCTTCGTTGTCCCGAGCCGCCTGACGGAATCGAACCGTCGACCTACGCATTACGAGTGCGTCGCTCTAGCCGACTGAGCTAAGGCGGCAACGATCAGCAAGTGTACGCCACCCGGCGGGGCCCGCCGATCGGGATCCCCCACCGCCACCGCGCGCCCGACAGCAGCACCTTCCCGATTCGGGCCACCGAAACCGACGTTCTCCAGACAGCGCCGCCAAGCCGACCGCACTACGCTGCGGCAGATGACGGACGACCACGCTGCTGGTTTCCCGGACCAGCACCCCACCCCGCACGGGTCGGACGGCAACGGCAGCCAGGGCGAGACAGGCCCGGCACCCGCGACACCGCCTGCCGGCCCCCAAGCCAGCGAGGCCGCCGGTGGCGAGCCGGCACGCCGCCCCCGCAGCACCGATCCGCTGGAGCTGGGCTTCACCCCCCGCAAACCAGTGCCGTGGCTGGCGCCGCTCCTGCTGATCAGCACCGGTATCCGGACCCTGCTCGCGCTACTCTTCGGCGCTTACCTGGACAAGCGGGAGCTACAGAACACCTTCGACGCGAAGGTGACCCGGCAGGTCGGGCCGGACGGCGGGCTCTGGCTGGACTACGTCGCCGACGTTGGTGACGGTTTCGACGCCACGTACTCGGTCGCGTACCTGCTGGCGCAGCGGGAGCTGACAGTGGATGGGCACCGGCTGCCCCGGGCTCAGGTCCTGGTGATGGGGGGCGACCAGGTCTACCCGTCGGCGGACTTCGAAACGTACGAGGACCGGTGCAAGGGCCCCTACCAGGCAGCGCTGCCGGTCACCCCACCCGAGCAGCCGACGCTCTTCGCGATCCCCGGCAACCACGACTGGCACGACGGACTCACCGCCTTCCTCCGCCTCTTCGTCCGGTCTCGGGACCGGCACCTCGGCGGCTGGAACACCGAGCAGTCCCGGTCGTACTTCGCGGTGGAGTTGCCAGCAAACTGGTGGCTACTCGGCCTGGACGACCAGTCCGGCTCATACCTGGACGACCCACAGCTCAGCTACTTCGACTCGGTCGCGCAGCGGCTGGGGCCCCAGAGCCGGGTGATCCTGGCCGTCCCGATGCCAGCCTGGATCAAGGCCACCAAAGACCCCTCGGCGTACGACTCAATCGACTACTTCATCCGCACCATCATCGCGCCAACGGGGGCACAGGTACGCCTGCTCATCTCCGGCGACCAGCATCACTACGCCCGATACGCGGGGCCGGACCGGCAGCTCATCACCTGTGGTGGCGGCGGCGCGTACCTCTATCCGACGCACCTGTTGCCGGAGCGAATCCAGGTCCCGCCAGCGGAGACGCTGGCGCGGCGGGCGAGCGCCCCGCAGTCCTACGAGTTGGCGGGGTGCTACCCGGAGGCGACGCGGTCCCGGCGGTACGCCTGGGGCATCTTCCCGCGGCTGCCGTGGCGCAACCGGGGCTTCGCCACGCTTCTCGGCATCCTGTACACACTACTGATCCTGTCGATGGTCGGTGTGTGCACGAACCACGACAGTGCCCAGCTGCGGCTGTTCAGCGTTCCGTTGGTGGCGATGGTGCTGGTGACCCTGACCGGGGCGGTCCTCTTCGCCAAGGCACCCGGCTCCGGGGGTAAGCGACGCGTCCGGCACTGGCTCCTCGGTCTGGGACATGGTCTGGCCCACCTGGGATTGGCGGCCGCCGGCACCTGGGCGTGGCTGACGCTGCCGTTCCACGACTGGCCGTGGCCGCTGTCGGTGGTCGCCGCGGTCGTCTTCCTCGGCTCGGTGGGCGGGCTGGCGGCCAGCCAGCTGGTGGCGGCGTACCTCCTGGTGGCCAGCGCCTTCGGGATCCACGCCAATGAGCTCTTCGCCGGGCAGGGCATCGAGGACTCGAAGGGTTTTGTCCGCATGCGCATCACCCCGGACGGGACGCTGACGATCTACCCGATCGGGGTGGATCGGGTGAGCCGTCACTGGCAGGTCAACCCCGACGACTCGGCCGAGTCGTCGTGGCTGGTCCCACGTACCCCGTTGGAGCCCCGCCTGGCCGAGCCCCCGGTGGTCCTCCGCTGAGCCATCGGCCGCCACTCCCGCGCAGCCGCAGTTGTCGTCGCATCCACCCCCGCGATCGTGCTCAGCCGCGGTCACGCGCCTCGTATGCCTGGCGCGATCCGCAGACGTCGGAGAGCGCGCATCGTCGGGTGGATCCGTCGGCGATCTGCCGCACGGTGACCGTTTCGCTGGGTGGATGCCGGGACACGACCTTCGCTGTTCCCGCTGGTGTCTCGACTCGCTGACCCGAGGCGGGATAGGAACCGCTGTCGGAGTACAACGGATGCTCGAACTTGAGGCAGCACATCAGCCGACCGCACGCACCGGAGATGCGCAGCGGGTTGAGCGGCAGATCCTGGTCCTTCGCCATCCGGATGGTCACCGGTTCGAAGTCGGTGAGAAAGGTGGCGCAGCACAGATCCCGCCCGCAGGAACCGATGCCGCCCTGCACTCGGGCAGAGTCACGGGCGGAGAGCTGACGCAGCTCGACCCGGCAGTGCAGGGTCGCGCCAAGGTCCCGGACCAGCGACCGGAAGTCCACCCGGTGCGGGGCGGTGAAGTAGATCGTGCTTCGCTCGCCGCCCTCCGTCGCACCACGCACGTGGTCCACCGCGACCACCTTCATCGGCAGATTGTGCTCCCGGATCAGGCGTTTTGCCGCGACCTTCGCCTCGGCTCTGCGCTGTCGCAGCAGCTCGTCGCGGCGCAGATCCTCCTTCTGGGCCAGCCCAGCGAGGCGGGGGAATCCCTCGGTGTCGTCGGAGGTCCACTGGGCGGCCCAGACGCACTCGGCCACCTCGGGCCCCTCATCGGTGGGGACCAGCACCTTGTCGCCGACCTTGGGCCGAAACTCACCCGGATCAAGGTAGTAGAGGCGCCCGTACCGGTGGAAACTGACCGCGCAGAGCATGCCCATACCCTCACCCTACGTCGCTGTCGGGCTGGCCCCGGGCCGCTGATTCCAGCCGGTGCACGGTGCTCACCAACCGACGTGGGTCGGAGTGTCGTAGCGGGGCGTTCCGATGACCGGCGCACGCCAGGGGGACTCGGCCAGACTGGGCCCCCACTGCCGTAGGAGTGTCTCCACCCCGTCGTAGGCGGCGGAGAGCACCGCCAGCACCCGCACGGCGATCTCGGCCGCCTCGGTCTCCGCCGCAGGGTGTGGCACCGACACCGCGAACTGCGCCGAGGCCGCGGGAGGCGCCGACGTCGCGGCGACCACCGCCACCGCCTCGGTCGAGCCCAGCGCGCCGGCCAGGGTCCGGGCGAGTGCATGCCGGCTGCCCTCGATCCAGTCGGCGAGGGCGTCGGCGTAGCCAGCGGTCGACTCCAGCCGCCCCACCAGGCTCTCCGGCCCCTCGTCGAGGTGACTCAGTAGCGCCGTCCGATACTCCCCGAAGGCGGTCGCGGCCGGGCCGGACCAGAGCACCGGTTCGGTGAGCGCGGCGGAGACCTCGTCATATCCCCGGACCAGCTGACGCACCGAGCGGCCGGCGTCGGAGAAGGCCGCGGCGGGTAGCTCCAGGAAGCTCCGGACAGCCTCGCCGGGAAGCACCTGCATGCGGCGCAGCAGCGGCCAGACCCGGTGCCCCTCCGGGGCGCCGGTGGCGAGCAGGATGTCGACCCGACGCAGCAGGTCAAGGCCGGGCTCGGCGAGTCGGTCCAGTGGGTCCATCACGTCTCCCCCACGAACTGCCAACGAGCGTCCTGGTCGGTCTCGACGTAGTTGTCGGCGGCGGACCGAACGGCGGCTGCCACCGCGGCCAGCTGCTGGGCGGCCAGATGCGCCTCGCGGGCGCGGTCACCGGTGGCGGCCGTCCACTGCCGGTGCAGGGCCCGGCCAACCTCGCCGGCGCGTCCCGGCGCGTCGCCGCCGAAGGCGACTCCCGGCGGATCAGTGGCCGGCGCAGCGTGGGAGAGGCTGGTCAGTGTCTCGCTCGCCGCCTCCAGCCGGACGGCGAGGGAGCGCAACGTCTCCATTCAAGCCCCCGTGAGCGGGCGGTACGCGGCGAAGGTCTCGTTGTGCAGCTTTTCCCGCGCCCACTGCGCGGCGTCGGCCGCGGCGGCCACCGCCGCCTGCACGGACCCGGCTACGTCGCGGGGTTGGCGATTCTGCAACGTGCCGAGGAACCGCACGTCGGTGATCCGCCCCGCCGCGGTGACCACCACCTCGACCAGCCCGTCCGGTGAGCGAACCGTGACCTCGACCGTCGTCACCGCCTGGTCGAACTCGGTCTGCAGCGACTCGATCCGGCGGTAGCGCCGCACCGCCTCCTCGATCCAGGCTTCGTCGATCTCCCCCCGCGGCATCGGCGTCCTCCCGCACTGGAATAGCTCAGCGTCGCCCCGCGTCACCATGGCACCCCGGACCGTACCGCACCAGAGTGGAACGTGTCGATGCCGCGGAACCGTCCAGCCAGAGGAGCAGGAGGCGGTCTGGTCAGCCCTTCCAGAGAGCGAGCATCATCGCCTCGACGGCGATCCGGGGCTTGACGTTCGCCTCGATCGCGGCCCGGCAGGCCAGGACCGCTTCCAGGCGACGCAGCGCGCCGTCGGCTTCCCACTTGCGCGCACCCGCCCCGGCGACCGTGGCGGTGTCGGTGTGTACCGGTTCGACCGGGGCGCCCAGCGCCATCGTGAGCGCGTCCCGGTAGAAGCCGGCGAGATCCACCAGCGCCCGGTCCAGGGCATCCCGCTGCGCCCGGGTGGCCCGGGACTTCTGCCGCCGCTCCAACTCCTTGACCTGCCCGGCGGCGCCCCGGAACGCGCTGGCCGCTCTCCGGCCGGTGCCGCCCGCGCCGAGGGCCGTCTCCAACGCGGCCCGTTCGGCCGCATCGGTGTCCGCCACCAACGCCGCGGCCTCCGCCTCGGCGGCCCCGATCAGTGCGGCGGCAGCGTCGATCGCCGCGCCCACCCCGGTGAGCTGACGGGGCACCGCGAGCACCGCGTCCCGGCGGGTACGCGCCTGCGGGTCGCGGGCCAGCCGCCGAGCCCGCCCGACGTGCCCCTGGGCCGCGGCGGCCGCCCAGTTCGCCACGTCGGGCTCGACGCCGTCACGCCGAACGAGCACCTCGGCGACGGCCGCCGGTGCGGGCTGCCGCAGGGGTACGACCCGGCAGCGCGACCGGATGGTCACCGAGATGTCGTCGGGGTGGATGGACGGCGCGCAGAGCAGGAAGACCGTTCGCGGGGGTGGCTCCTCCACCGCCTTCAACAGGGCGTTACCGGCGGCCTCGGTGAGGCGGTCCGCATCCTCGATGACCACCACCTGCCACCGCCCACCGGAGGGGGTGCTGGCGGCGCGAAGCACCAGGGCGCGCATCTCGTTGACACCGATGGAGAGCCCATCCGGTACCACCAGCCGGACATCGGCGTGGGTGCCGGCCATCGTGGTGTGGCAGCCGGGGCAGGCACCGCATCCGCTGCCGTGCCCGCACTGGAGGGCAGCGGCGAAGGCTCGCGCGGCGACCGACCGACCCGACCCGGGCGGCCCGGTGAAGATCCAGGCATGCGTCATCCCCGCCCCCGGTTCCCGCTCCGCCCGCTCGGCTGCACCGGCCTGCGCCGGGTCGCTACCGAAGGTGGGAGCCGGGTCAGCCGGGTCGCTCTGAGCCGTCAGGTCGGGCAGCCCGGCACGGAGCACGGCGGCGGCGTCCGCTGCGGCCCGCCGCAGTACGTCCACCGCCTCGTCCTGGCCGACCAGGTCGGCAAAGACGTCTGGCATCAGGTCCGACGCTCCATCGTCACCAGCTTCGGGTCGGATAACTCGGAGTGAACCGCGGTGTCCGGCCCGCTCGCCGACGGCGGGTTGGGCCTACTCGCCGCGGGTGCGGTCGCCGTCGACTCACTCGCCGCCGGCGGGTTCGGCCCACCGGCCTGGGCACCGAGCAGCTCGGCGACCCGCCGGGCCACCTCGTCAGCGATCTCGTCGGTCGGACGGGCGGCGTCCAGCACCAGGTAGCGCCTCGGGTCGGCGGCGGCGAGGTCGAGGAACGCGTACCGGACCCGTTCGTGGAAGCTGACCGACTCGGCCTCCAGGTGGTCGGAGACCCCGCCTCGGGCAGCCACCCGGGACAGCCCGGTATTCGGATCAATGTCCAGGAGCACCACCAGGTCGGGCTTGAGTCCGCCGGTGGCCCAGGACGAGAGCCAGGAGACCTCGTCGACGGGAAGCGTCCGCCCCACACCCTGGTAGGCCAGGGACGAGTCGACGTAGCGGTCACTCGTCACGACGGCGCCCCGGGCCAACGCCGGCCGCACCACGGTGGCCACGTGGTGGGCCCGGTCGGCGGCGTAGAGCAGCGCCTCGGCGCGCGGGGAGGGCACCTCGGAGCCCGGCTGGCCGAGCAGCAGGGACCGGATTCGCTCGCCGACTCCGGTGGCCCCGGGCTCGCGGGTGACCACCACGTCCCGCCCCTGGTCCCGCAGCCGTGCGGCGAGCAGGGCGAGCTGGGTGGACTTGCCGGCTCCCTCACCCCCCTCGAAGACCACGAAGAGCCCGGCGGAGGAGAACGGCTCGGTTGGCGTCAGTGGCCGCCCGCGTACCGAACCCCACAGGTCGGCCAGGACGGGAACGCCCTTCTTGTCGTCCATCTGCCTGAACGCGCTAACTCCGGCGAAGATGCCTGCCAGTCCCGCGGCGAGCAGCAGCAGCCGGGTCGACGAGATCGAGATCCCCAGGTTGACGACCTCGAAGCGTCGGGAGCCACCAACCCCGGCGAGTAGGCTGCTCAACGCGATGGCCAGGATCAGCACCAGCCGGGTACCGATCTGCACCACCGCGAAGACCCGTCCCCGCACCTCGTCGGCGATCTCGCCGCCGAGCAGCGTGGTGCCGGCGAGGAAGGCCATGCCGGCGCCCGCGCCGACCAGGACCGCGCCCACCATCGCCATGGAGAGGTGGATGGCGAAGGCCAGGGTCATCACCGCCGCGCTGGCCAGCACGATGCTCATACCGAACCAGCGCCGCCGGGACATCTCCTTGACGATCATCGGGCCGAGCCCGATGCCGATCGACAGGCCGATGAAGATGGCCCCGAAAAGCAGGTAGAAGGCGGCGTCACCGGCACCGAGCGAGTTGGCGAAGAAGCGGGCCGTGCCGATCACGATGCCACCGCCGGCGAAGGCGCCGAAGATGCCCAGCACCAAACCCCGGACCAGCGGGGTCTGGCCGATGAACCGCCAGCCGTCCTTGAACTGGCGCAGCATGCTCTGCTCGGTCTGCCCCCGCTGGGCGGCGGGACCCTGGCTGATCTCCCGGATGCCGAACGCGACCACCACGGCGGTGGCCAGCCGGGAGAGTGCGTTGAACCAGAGCGCGAGCTGGGCCGGCTCGGCCCAGTCCGGGGCGGCCCCACCGGTGGCTGCCCGGACCACGCCGTCCAACGCGGCGAGGACGGTCGCCGCGACGACCGGGGTGAGGCCGTACGTGGTGATCAGCGTGAGCTGGTTGGCCGCTTCGAGCCGGGCCCGAGGGATCAGGTTCGGGACCGCGGCCTCCTTGGCCGGAATCCAGAGCAGGGTGATCGACTCGATCAGGAACGTGGCGATCGTGGCCCACCCGACCACCACCGCGCCGCTCGCGCCCAGGACGGCGACCAGCGGGATCGAGGCGAACAGCAGGAACCGCAGCACGTCGCAGATGACCATCGTCCAACGGCGGTCGAACCGGTCGGCGAAGACGCCGGCGATCGGCCCGAGGACCAGAGCCGGCAGCAGCCGGATCGCGATGACCGTGCCGAACGCCGCCCCCTTGGCGGTGCTCCCCTCCACCTGGGAGGCGGCGAAGACAGAGGTGGCGAGGAGGCCGAACCAGTCACCGAACGAGGCGGCACCGAGCACGAGCCAGAGTCGCCGGAACGGGCGGATGCGCAGGACCGAGCGGATCGCGGCGTAGCCCGAGTGGTCGGGCTGGCTGGTCGGCGCCGCGGTCCCGGACGGGCCCGCCGGGCCGGACTGGGCTGCGGGCGGCGAACCGTTGGCCGATTCACCGTTCTGCTGGCTTTCGATGGCCGTACCTCCACGTGGCGACCCATTACTGAGCGGTCTCGGTGCAACACTCTAGCCCCGGCCGGACGGCCGGTTGCCAGGACATTCCCCTGCTCGCCGAGCCTAGGCGGGGGTGTCCACCCACCCGCAGCCCGCCCGAAGGCGAGAGTGCTTGGGCATCGCCCCCGGCACCGCTAGCGTGCACCACGTGGCCACCGACAGCGCGAATCTGCGCGCCCGACTCGACCGCGCGACCGCCCACCTCGACCCGCCGTACGCCGTGGTTGATCTCCGGGCGTTC